>CAYXOO010000213.1:0-1506 GCA_964466845.1 uncultured Desulfurococcaceae archaeon | reverse complement strand
TAGGGTAAGTAACAGTTTCTTCTTTGTAGGTCTTTTGGGGTCTTTGTGGGTGCTTTAGTGTTCTTTTTGCTATAATGTATGCTGGACCCATGTCTATGTATTTGAAACACTTATAAGTTTTACTAAGATAGTAGTTACACTGGTTACCTCTACCAGGGGCTATAAGCCTCTGGTAGAGAGAAACCGTGATGAACCCTCCTACAGAGACCCACGATGACCTAGGACGGGAAACGGTAATTCTCTAAGGATATAGCTTGGTATACGTTTGTAGAAGAGATACTCTCTAAGACCAGGAGCAAGTAATGGCTTGTTGTCTACTACTGGGTATCTAAATGGTAGTCTTATACAATACTCTATCCCATCAACTATTGTCTTCAACTCTATTCCATCAACATACTCTATAGAGTCTAGCGTATAGCCTTCTATAACCTTCTCAACAACATATACTGCTCCATCAATACTGTATTGTCCATCACCAAGACTTCTCTTTAGGGCACGTGGTGCATGTCTAGACAAGTACTCCCAAGTCATGCCACGTGGAGGGTGATCACCCATTATACCACCTATAACAACTACTTCTACAGCTTCTATATCCTCTGGCTCCAATAGTCTAGTAGCCCTTGGATCAAGTATTAGTATCCTAGAGTGCTCCATGATCTCTAGTATGCTCTCACTAAACACTCTACCATACCTAGACAGTATGCTATGTAGACGTATGGGTACATTGGTAAACCAGAGTCTGTCTCTACCAACTATTAGTGATGAGTGTCTATACTCTAGGAGTAGCCATGGAGAGAGCTCCTCCTCTAAATGCTCTATAGCAATAACTGGTTTACTCATTCCCCACTACTCTCCCATAGCTCTTTCCTATGGGCTTCAAGTTGTTCAACTGGTTTACCCATGTATTCTGCAGCAGTTATTACCTTCTTCTCCTTCTCTCTAGCTACTCTATATACCTCTTTAACTCTATCCCGATACTCTAGATCCCTTAGTAAATGGTGATCAAGGACTATTGTTTCTAGACAACCAGTATTCTCAATGATATAGACTAGGTTTTCAACCGCTTTCCCAAGATCTTCTTCACTAAGCCTCTTACCAAGGAGATATGTTGGTGGACCAGATATTATGAGTATATGTGGCTTTTGTGACATAATATAATCTCTAGTCCTAGTGGATATAGGTCCTTGTACATCACTTGCATGGACTATCCTTATACCAGCTATATTAATTGTTGTTACTAGTACATAGCCTAGCCTAGTACCCTCTACACCATGTGGTTGTGGTGGTGAAAACCTTATCCATAGATCCTTGTCTATCTTGTGTTCTATATTATCTGCATAGACTACTTCTCTAGCTTTTTCTTCAACACCCATTTTCTTTAACAACCTATATGCTCTAATCCTCTGGCTAACGTTTATGTTTTCACATGGATTCTTTATATACAGTGTCTTACCGGTATAGTATTCCTCCTCTCCATCTCTATAGAGGTAATGGTCTCTATGGTAA
>CAYXOO010000212.1:0-1547 GCA_964466845.1 uncultured Desulfurococcaceae archaeon | reverse complement strand
ATATAGACTACACCACGTTTCTTATCATAGCCTTTAACACCACTACACTCTAATACCTTCTCCCAACTAGTCTCTCTACACCTATTAATACACTCTACAATAGACTCTAACAGATCAGTTCTTAGTGCTAGAAAGTTAGCGATCTCCATGTACTCTCTAGACTTCTCCATATACTCATTAAGCTTCTTCTCCTGATCAGCAATAGTCTTTTCAATCCTCTCAATCTCTTTCCTAACAATTTCTTCCCTCCTAGTCTTTTCCTCTATCTTCTCATGGTATGCATAATATGCATCAATAGCATCATCTATAGAATCCATGGCCTTTATACTAAACCCATGTACTTCCCTATACAACCTTGGATAGAAACATGTAAAGCCTATGTACATACCATTAGACTCTATAATATACCCTCTACACTCCATAGCCTCTCTATACAGCTCTTTTAGTGAAGAAGAGATGCTCTCTAGATCACTCTTATCTAGTGTGTTTGGCTTAGAATTCTTTACATCATACAATCCACTCCTATATAGTAGCTCCTCAGCTACTTCACCCGGCAATCCACATCCAATAATAAGTCCACGTACAATGTCTCTACCCTTACTAACCAGTTTCTCTAGCTCATCAACACTCTTCTCTAATGGATTGATGGTCTCTGGTGGAGGCTTGTACTCAAGACCAGGCCTTATAACCCGGTCTCTAGTTTTTAACATACTTGTTGTATAGAGTATCTTGTCTCTACTAGTTAGTACAGCTACTCCACGAGGCAATAGTTCAATATAGAGTCTATAGCTACCTCTACGTCCACAGTCTATCTCTAATACAACGATCCTCTCAAACCCAAGAGTATATACGTCTCTGAGAAAACATCCTCTGATATGCTTCCTTAGGAAAGCTGTAAAGTTGTCAATAGTCTTCTCTATAGGCTCTACAATGCTTAAGTGTATCCTCTTACTCGGCTCGATCTTTAGATACTTCTTTTCAACACCATGTATCTTTAGAACCCAGTAGTTTCTACACCTATATATATTGACTATCTTCCTACTAGATAGTGTCTTGCCTACACACCTAGTCCATGCAACTACATCGAATACATTCATAGACTTCTTAGTCTTCACCATCTCTATTCTCCATAGATAGTGTCTCTCTAAGATAATGCTAATTAGTCTTACCAGTCACTACTACTAGACTAGGGATTAGGGATTGATTAGAGAGTTTATTAGTAGAATGAGTATTGAGGATAAAGTTGTTTTTACAAGACTATTAGCCGGTATAGTATATGGTTTCATAGCCTATATAATGTATAGACTAGGATTCATACTATTATACGATAACTCTACAACAATATGGTTTATAGCTGGAGCAGTCTATATAGCTACAATGGTTTATGTAGATAAGAGGTTTGGTGTACGTACATGGTTTCTCCTATTACTACGTGGTCTACTAACATATTATCTATCATGGATAACAGTCTTGCTTATACTCTACGACTTACTAGGGTAAGTAACAGTTTCTTCTTTGTAGGTCTTTTGGGGTCTTTGTGGGTGCTT
>CAYXOO010000211.1:0-1591 GCA_964466845.1 uncultured Desulfurococcaceae archaeon | reverse complement strand
TTATCTCATTGAAACTAGTACTATCTAATCCATCCATGTACAGCTCCCTAATAATGCATTATTTATGGAACCAGTTATAATAAGTATTAAGGACTTAGATACACAAGTGAGTACTAGATACTATATCTTATTATGTCTTCTACGATATCCTCCGTTGCAGTGAATGGTGTACCATCTAGTAGGTATGATAGCTTGTTAAACAACATATCCTTTATAACAGCTATGTCTTTCACAGTAAAACCATAGTCACTTAGTCTCTCACTAAACCCTTGTCTCTCTAGAAACTCCTCAATAACCCTCCTAGCTCTCTCACTGTCTTCTCTAACTGGTTTTATACTTGGGTCTATAGCCTTTAGTATGTATGCTGATTTCTCTGGAACAGCCTTGTGTATATACTCTATAGTTTTTGGTGTAATTATTGCTAATCCAGCTCCATGTGCTAGCTTTGGCTCTAAACCACTAAGTACATGCTCTATTGCATGGACTAAGTGGGTACCAGCTATATCAATTGATACCCCAGCTATCATTGAGGAGTATAATAGCCAGTAACGAGCCTCTAAGTCACTAGGGTTCTCCAGTGCTCTACCAAGATACTCATTAACCAGCCTAGTAGATTCACGTGCTAGTAGTCTATTGTATGGGTTTGAATGTGTTGATGTAGCTGATTCATAGGAGTGTAGTAGTGTGTCAAAGACTGTATACATTGTCTGGCTACGTGGTAGTGTTAGAGTATACCTTGGATCATCTATAGAGACGTCTGGATAACGGATAGCTATACCACGTTTCTCACATGTATCACTAACAGTCAATACAGCATAACGGTCGATCTCAGAACCAGTACCATGAGTAGTATTGACTACGTATAATGGCTTCATAGACTCTGGCCTGGCCTTGAAGTAGAGGTAGTCTCTGGCACATCTACCATAGACTAGTACTGATACAAGCTTAGCAGTATCAATAACACTACCACCACCAATAGCTATAAAACAATCAACGCCATCCCCGCGAGCCTTCTCAGCCAGTTCATCAGCAATATAATCCCATGGATTAGGCTCTACACGATCATACAATACATAGTCAACACCAACCTCTCGGAGAACCCCTAGTACATCATCAAGTGCACCACAAACCCGAGCAGACCTACGGCCAGTAACCAATCCAACAAGAGAACACCTACCGACATACCTCTTAAGCTTAGAGACAGTCCCAGAACCAAAGAACAACCTGGTACCCATATACCTAAGACTAAAAACCTCCACACAAACCACCCTCTAACCTACTAAGCTATATAGCCTTATCTAACTAAAAACTAGTTGTAATTAGAAATGGATCCTTTTACAAAATCATGTACTAAACATTATTAATTTAAATTGTTACCCAACTGGTGTCCTTATCAACTGTATTATTATCTGTGCTATTATTGATGCTAGCACAGATCCTATAAGTATCATTGTTAGTTTTGATACAAAGTCTATCCTCTTGTCTAGGGAATCTATCCTCTTATCAAGAGCATCTACTCTTTTATCTAAAGCATCTATTCTCTTATCTAGATCATTAATCCTAGAATCTAGATCATTTATTCTAGAGTCAA
>CAYXOO010000210.1:0-1752 GCA_964466845.1 uncultured Desulfurococcaceae archaeon | reverse complement strand
GTCTAGAGGGGAGCAAGGGTATGCCTAAGAAGAAGAGAGAAGAAGCATCAGTAGCTCCATCTAAGAAGGTTTCTCTAGAAGCACAGATTGAGCCAACTGAAGAGATTATGAAGAGGCTTGAAAGGGATCTAAAGAGGGGAGTATTTACTGTATTAACACCATATACTCTAGCACAAGCATATGATATAAGGATTAGTACAGCTAGGAAGATACTACGTGAGATGGCCAAGAGAAAGAAACTTTTCCTCTATAGTGGTGGACGTACACCAATATATGTTAAGCCATAAAACCTATACTGTTTCAACCCATTATTGTTCTAGAGAAGGGTTTTTGCCAAGGGGGAAGCCTCCCGTGTTCATCCCGTACCCGTGGACTACGGGGTTGGGTTGCACGGGTTGTCTATTACTTCTTATCGTGTTCTAGTACCTATAAGTTTTTAGGTCTACTAAACCATATGCTATTCCAGAGGCTGTCTAGTCTATGCACCCATATAACTCATGTACAAGGGGTATGTAGTACAATATGTCTCATAGCTACCAAGAGTTTTTGAGACAAGTGATTGTTGACATATAAGCTTTTCTGTAGTAATACTATTGTCCTATACCTAGGTAATACCTACAATTAATAATACCCAACTAGGTATTATAGACACACTCATAGAGTATTTGGTTTGTTTGAGGGTCAAACATGTTGAACAAATCAGCTAGAAGGTATAGGCCTAGAACTATTTACTTAAACGGCAACAATAGAGTGGTTAGCTTCAAGCTACCAGAAGAGACTATCAGGTTACTAGATAGATATACTGCACTACTAGGTTTCAGGAATAGAAGTGACTTAATAAGAACGATACTGGGTGCTTTCATCTATACAATGGAGCGTATTGAGAGAGAGAATATACCACTAGACTGTGTAACTATATCAATTGAGGTTAGAACACCTAATGGTGGAGTGAGAGAAGTAATAGATATGAAGTCGTCTGTAATACCCTTTCTAAAAAGTATATATGAGGAAGTAGTTACTTAGAAAGACTTGTTTTAGAGGAGATAATAGTAAGATAGTATCATTAGCAACGTAATAGTGTAGCATGTCAGAGTGTATGAAGAGAGCCTTAGTATAGCTTAGTAATGATAGAGTATGGTTAGAATATAGTGCTATTGTGTTTTAGTATATGGTTTAAAAAAGAATTTACTCTTTCTTAATCTTCTCAACAATAATACGGACTATATCAGCTGGTAAACCTATTTGGTGTGCTAGCTGTTCTATAGGTACATCTCCTAGCTCCTTAAGTGCTTCACATACAGCTGTCTCAGCTTCTATATAGTATACCTTCCTACTAATCCTACGACGGGCTACTAGTCCAAGCCTGTTTAGTTCTGCTAGATAGCGTGACTCAATTGTCCTTGGACGACCAGTTGCTTTAGCTAGGTCTTCAGCAGTTGCTTTCTTTAAATCAATAACTGCTTTTAGTGTTCTCCATAGTGGCGGGCTTAGAGCTATACCTCTCTTCATAAGGAATCTTATATCGTATATACTTGTGTACTCCTCTGACACGTCTAATCACCCTTTATTCTATTCTCGGTTTCTAATCTTTGGTAAAACGGTTATTTAAACTTTACTTATCCCATATATTGATTACACATTTATTAACACTAGTACTAGTAGCTAAGACACCCCTACATATCCCTTGTTCACCAGATATATAAGCTGTATACCCAGTTTATTGAAAAACACTCTAATAACTAGAGGGTATAC
>CAYXOO010000209.1:0-1758 GCA_964466845.1 uncultured Desulfurococcaceae archaeon | reverse complement strand
ATCTAACACACTTCTATAATCTTTAGAGACTCTTATCTTATCATCAATCCTCTCAACAACACCGTATTTAACCAGCCACCAAATCCCTCTCTTTAGAATAGGTGAACGTAGACCAAGTATTTCCCTAAGCTCTCTATACTCTACTTCACCAAGAGAGTATATATGGTAAAGTATAGGTAGAACCCATGGCTTCCTGGCTATTAGGCTAGCTACCACACTTCTTAGGCTAGACACTCTATTACACGCCTCCACAACTACTAGTTGAAAAATAGCCCTCTTATAGAGTTACTGTTTATTCCGATCCAGTAATGGTGTTTAGAGAACCCCCTATGACCCAGGCTATATATGTTGATAAAACCTGCTCTAGATAAGGAAAACTATAACTATAGTTGTTAGTTAGAACTAGAAAGTAAGGCTATGAATCTAGAGGTGTAGGTTTATGGCTGAGTATAGAGTCAAGGATCTAGGGTTAGCTGGTAAGGGTAGACTTAAGATATACTGGGCTGAGAAACACATGCCTGTACTAATGTTGCTACGTAGGAAGTATGGTGATAAAAAGATATTTGATGGGTTGAGAATAGCTTGTGTCCTCCATGTTACTAAGGAGACTGCTGTACTAACTCTTGCTCTTAGAGATGCTGGTGCAGAGGTATGGCTTGCAGCTAGTAATCCATTGTCTACACAAGATGATGTAGCAGCAGCTCTTGTTGAAGAAGGTATTAATGTGTTTGCATGGCGTGGGGAATCTAGTGAGGAGTACTACTGGTGTATAAAGAGGATAGCTGAGTCTAAACCAGACATAGTACTTGATGATGGCGGTGATTTCCATGCACTACTGCATAGTGAGTTAAAGGATATTGGGTCAGGGATTATAGGTGGGACTGAAGAGACAACAACTGGTGTGATAAGACTTAAGGCTTTGGAGAGAGATGGGCTTCTCCAATACCCTGTTATAGCAGTTAATAACGCTTATACAAAGTACTTGTTCGACAACCGCTATGGTACTGGACAGAGTACTTTCGATGGTATATTAAGAGCTACTAATGTACTCGTAGCTGGCAAGGTTGTTGTTGTTGCAGGGTATGGATGGGTTGGTAGAGGTATTGCATGGAGAGCACGTGGGCTTGGTGCTAGGAGAGTTATCGTGGTAGAAGTTGATCCTATTAGAGCTCTAGAAGCCGTATTTGATGGATTTGAGGTTATGCCTATGAAGGAAGCTGCTAGAGTAGGTGATATATTCATAACAGCTACTGGGAATAAGAAGGTTATAAGACGTGAACACTTCCTTGTAATGAAGGATGGAGCTATACTTGCTAATGCTGGACACTTTAATGTTGAGATATGGATCCCTGATCTAGAGGAACTAGCTATTGAGAAGAGGGTGATTAGAGAGAATGTTGTAGAGTACAAACTAGAAGATGGTAGATGCCTATACCTACTCGGCGAGGGTAGACTTGTAAACCTTGTAGCAGCAGAAGGGCATCCAAGCGAGGTGATGGATATGAGTTTCTCAAACCAATTCCTAGCAGTAAAGTACCTATATGAGAACCGTGGACGACTACCACCAAAGGTTATGAACCAGCCAATTGAGCTTGATAGAATGGTTGCAAAGTACAAACTAGAGACAATGGGTATAGGGATTGAGAGACTTACTAGAGAACAAGAAGTGTATCTCAAGTCATGGAGCCTAGGTACATAAGTGGGCCCGGGGGAATTTGAACCCCCGACCACCCGGTTTCTCAGAGAAGTCTTATGAGC
>CAYXOO010000208.1:0-1778 GCA_964466845.1 uncultured Desulfurococcaceae archaeon | reverse complement strand
ACTGATAAGCATTAGTCTATGGAGGATCTCTAGAAGATACAGGAACATATACATAGTAGTTGGGCTTATTGTAGCAGCTATTGGGTTATTCATAACCTTTATAATAACAGGTTTTGGCTCACTAGCTATAGCTCTAGGACTAAAGAGTATACATAAGAATATTACTAGGAAGGTAGAACTACCTCCACCACCAAAGCCTTCAGAGATCTAGTCTATAACAGGCTTTATCCATCTCCAGCTATGAACCCATAACATCATAACTAGTCCAGCAACAATATTGCTTAGTGTCATAGCAGTCCATATACCATATGATCCAAGCCCAGCTATTAACGCTAGTATATAGCCTCCACCAATACGTATGATCCATAGTCTTAGTATACCTATAAACATTGGTGTACCTGTATGCCCTGATCCCCTACCAATAGACATTCCAACCATAAACAAGCCAAAGAACGGTATTGACCATAGGAATAGAGAAAGAAACTTGTCTGCTTCATAAACTATATCGTTATCACTTGTAAACACTTCTATAAACGGTCTCTTTAGGAAATAGAGTGTTGTTGACGCAACAAGTATTGATGAGAACACCAAGGCTTCTGTCTTCCAAGCTATCTCCTTGGCTCTAGCTTCTCTACCAGCTCCAATGCATTGACCAACCATTATAGAGACTGCTTGTGTAAAACCACGTAGACTAGCATCTGCTAGATTCAATATAATGAACCCTATAGAATAAGCTGTTACTACTACTATACCGAATAGGTTGACTAGTTTTACAAGCATCATAAAAGCAGTGCTACTAGATAGTACAAGGACTAGTATTGGTGCACCAATCCTGATGTTCTTAAGAACCCATTTTGAATCAATATCTCTTGTAAACCATATCCTTAGCCCAGTAAATCTCCTCTTAACAATATAGGCTAGTATTGGGACCACAATAAACCTACTGAGTAACGTAGCAATAGCTGCTCCCAAAACACCTAGTCTTGGGAAGCCATATAGCCCCAGTATAAGGAATGGATCAAGTACTATGTTTAGTATTGAGGATAACCCATTTACTATAGCTGGAGTCCTTGTATCACCAATACTCTGTAGTACAACTACATACACCATACCTAGGTACGTAAAGAATAAACCTATAGCAGATACACTAGAGTAAAGCAGTACATCACCATAGATCTCCTTTGGAGTAGATACTACGTAGCTAAATATGAATGGTCTTAATAGGAAATAGGTTATTGAGAACAACAAGCCTAGAGTAAAAGATACTGTAAAATACTTTGATGCAACAAGACTTGCTTCACGATACTTCTTAGCCCCTATATACTGTGACATTAGTGCCTGGTTAGCAACTGATAAAGCCATTGATAGCGAGTGGAAGAGCATTAGCGTAGGCCATACCTGCTGGGGTACAGACAATACTATGTCACTATACTTGCTAAGCCAGTATGCATCTGCTATACTATATGATACATTAACTATGTTTACAATCATTATTGGTAGTCCAAGCCATACTATTGTTGAGAGTAGTGGGCCTTCTACAATCCTCCCTCTATACTCCTCTATACTATCTATATCCATAGCCCACCTATACCCTAACAGTATATTCCCTAGGAATATATTCCTAGTAGAAATAGTTTATACTCTAGATGCTATAATAAATATTGTGGTGTATGAGTGTGACAAGGAAGTGTAGATTTCTAGAAGTACTGTTGTTAGCCCTACTAGTTAAAGAGGAGACACATGGATATGCATTGTATAAGAAAATACTAGAACATACC
>CAYXOO010000207.1:0-1826 GCA_964466845.1 uncultured Desulfurococcaceae archaeon | reverse complement strand
AAGGTATAGTGTAGAAGAGGTTATGGAGTCTTTTAGGGATATAATATCTAGTTATAACCATGTACACGCTAATGGTAGGTGTATTGAGACTTTTGTAGTATCTGGCTCATCCGATAAAGTCTTGGAGTTATACAGTGTATTATCTAGTATGGGCTGTAGGGTTAGATACATACCTATATCAAGCTAGTTTAAACAATTGTTTAAACACTTGTGGATAAACTATTTTTCCTATAGCTATAGAACTATACTTGTTGATTAAAGGCATGTATATAGTATCTAAGCTCTATGGAGCTATGGTGGTATAGTTATGGTTATTGTAAGTATTACTCCAGAGATTGCTCTAGACTATATACACACTTATGCTGGTGGACTAGGTGTTCTAGAGGGTGATAAGTTCTATACAGCAGCTCGTATGGGTCTTGAATACCTGGTATTGAGTATATTCTATAGGAGAGGCTATGTAGACTACAGTTTTGATGGAGAAACACCTATACCAGTACCAGAGAAACAGCCACCAACCACATGGGATATGCTTAAGCCTCGGGAAGAATTCAGTATAAGCTTACGTGGAGAAGAAGTAATTGTTAGGCCATGGAGCTATAAAAGGGGATCAGCTGAAGCAATATTGTTTGAAGCAGTATGTCCAAAGTGGGCTAGATCACTTACTGACCAAGTATACATTGATAGTGGTGTTGAAGAACAATTCCTTAGATACGCTTTCCTAGCTAAAGCTAGTGCTTACTACCTAAGAGAATATGTTGGACTAGAGAACATTAGTGTTATAGACCTACAGGAAGCACATACAGCACTAATACTACTCATACAACCACTAGAGGATAGGTATAGACTAGTAATACACACTCCAGGCCCATGGGGACACCCGGGGTTCCCTGGAGACTTTATTGCTAGAGAATTTGGTGTCTTCCTTGGAGACTATGTAGTATTGACAGAGATGGCTCTAGAACGTGTATCCAAGGCATTTGTTGTTTCAAAGAAACAACTTGATATTATAGGTAAGGTGTTTCCCCGTTACACTGATAAGATTGAAGCTGTTACTAATGGTGTTGATATACATAGGTGGATGCATCCAGAGTTGTTAAAGGCTTATCGTGAAGGCTTGTTGTCTAAAGAGCTTGTTAAGCAGGTAAAGGAGAGTGCTAAGAAGGAGCTAGCTAGTCTTATAGGTTCTAGGTATAAGGATGGAGCTAGACTAGGAGATACAATGGTTATTGGTTGGATGAGGAGACTAGCTCGTTATAAGAGACCTTATTTCATAGCAAGGTTTATTGAGGAACACCCTGATCTCCCAGTATACTATGTACTTGGTGGTAAGCCTCATCCACGTGATAGTGATGGATTATACTATGCTAGGTTGTTCCGTAGACTCCATCTTAGGCTAAAGAATGTAGTCTATATACATGACTATAACGTAGAGATTGCTAAGAAGGTATATCCAGCACTAGATCTATGGTTGTTTACACCATTTAGTGGATGGGAAGCATGTGGTACAAGCTATATGAAAGCAGGTATTAATGGAACACCAGTTCTTAGTAGCCGTGATGGCGGTGTGCTGGAGGTTGTAGAAGATGGTGTTAATAGCTGGTTGTTTGGTAGTGATATACGTGAGTTTATAAACATATACAGTGATGGAAGAGCCAGGGAGATTGATGAGAGAGAGTATAGTGAGTTTGAGAAGAAACTACTAGAGATAATAGACTTGTATAATAGTGATAGAGAGAAGTACTACGAGGTATGCTTAAAGGCTATAGAATCATTTACTCCAAGAGTAGATATAGGGAATACTCTAAGGAAATACTATATATAGA
>CAYXOO010000206.1:0-1841 GCA_964466845.1 uncultured Desulfurococcaceae archaeon | reverse complement strand
GTATACGAGATTAAATGGAGCGATCTGAGTAGAAGAGAAGTTGAAAGAGAATATGATAGACTATTAAAGAAAGTTGAGAAAACAATACTGAGAGAATATCATGGAGAACTAGTTATAAGGATAAGTATTTTTAGTAATTCTATTAAGAGGATAGTTTAGAGCCATGTATAGTTTATCTAACATGTAGGTGTAGCTTTACTATGACTGCTACTAGAGGTTGTGGAGAGATAGCTAGACTTGCTGGAGAAATGGTAGAGCTAGGTATAGCTAGAGATATTGAACAAGCATATAGTATGATTAATGAAGCTGGTTTGTCTAGGATTAAAGAATTAGTTAAGCGTAAGAGGAGAGTAGAAGAGCTTGTTAGGAAATTTATAGAAGAAGGTCTACCTTATAGGGATTTACCAGTAGTTAGTGATGTAGAGGATGGTAGGAGTAGATAGACTGTTTATACCTACTTGTTTATGGTTTTCTCTAGCTTTTTAGCTTCATAATTGTGTATCCAACTAGGTTGCTTAATGAGTGTATCGTTATAGCTAGTACCAATGATCCTGTTATGTATCTATAGTAGCCTGCTATATAGCCCATGATGAATGCTGTTATGAGTAGTATTGCTAGGTATTGATGTGGTGCATCCTTGTATGGTATGATATGTATTACTGAGAATAGTATTGCCGGTACTAAGACAGCTACTACTAGTCCATAACTATACAGTATACCCATTAATAGTCCACGGAAGAAGAATTCTTCACATACTGGTGCAGTAATAAACCCTAGCAATACCCATTCAATAGTACTCTCTGGTAGAAACCTTGGCTTATAACCTGTCTTCATAGCTATACGTGAAGCAACCATACAAAGTGGTGTAATAGCTAGTAACAGGATAGCTATTGCTTCAACCAAGTGGTCAATCGAGAACACTAACCCATAGACACTGGGTTCTCTAGGTAGTATATACATTATAGATGTACTAGAAACACCCATAACCAACTGCATAGCTGCTCCACTATAAGACATCCTCCTAGTATACATGTAGACTATAGAACTAACTATACCACCAACAACAAGTACACCAACAAACACAGCCACAAACAAGACCAAAGTAAACAACACAGCAACCACACCACCATCATACAATAACTCCTATAGAATCATTATCACTAAAATTTACTATACACTCCACTAGAGTCTAGGTAATAACTTTTTCACTAAAAACTCAAAATACTTACCCATTTTTCTAACTTACCAGAGTAGTTAGTCTCATAGACTTTAGATAGAATTATAAGGTTAGAAGAACAATATAAGAAAACTTGTCTAATGGGTAATGCCAAGTATGGTTTCATAGAACCATATAAACTTACTGAAAACAAGGTATGTAAGAAAAAACCACCAAGATTTATAATACCTACGTATATACTAGAAACAACCTATACTATGAGAAAACAGTTAAAGCATTTAATGGAATAGCCAAATGCTATAAAACTATTGCTTAGAATCAATAGAGAAACAATAAACCTATCATGTTATTTAATATTACCTTAAAACATATATTTGAAATAAGAAGTCTATAGATGCTAGAGGGGTAAAAAATTAGCAACCTCATTATGGCTATTGATCTTAGTGAAGATAATGCTAAAGTAATTGCTGTTATTGGTATTCAAGAGCATATACTTAAACAGGACACTCTCATGGGCTGTACTTGGATTAAACACTTCCGTAGAATACCTTCACGTAGGAAAAAGAGTTATTTAAGAGCATTTGAACGTAGATTTAAGAGAATACTTAAATACATTGAGATATCTAGAGTATTTACTATGGATAATAAAGATAAGCTAATCATT
>CAYXOO010000205.1:0-1925 GCA_964466845.1 uncultured Desulfurococcaceae archaeon | reverse complement strand
TAATAAACCTATATAATAGCTTTTCCTTATATACTAGCACGGTCTAGGTTTATTTAACATTGTTTTCTAAAGTCTTCCTACCTATAATAATAAGTCTAGAGCTTTTCTTTAGCTATAGAGTAGTTATTTTCTTTCCCTGAATTACATGTTTATAGAGTGTACTGTATGTAGTTGCTGTGTAGTCTCTACTTGTATAGTGTGCTTTCTCGTCACCATTGATACTCTTACATAGTATTACTACATGAGGGTTCCCTAGTTTAAGCATGTATGCTTTACCAAGTATTTCTCTAGCTATATTGTCAATCTCTCTATCATCTAGATCACTCCATTTACTCTCAATAATAACGTATCTATTGGTATACTTTAGTACTAGATCAAACTCTATAGCCTTATATAGTATAGAGCCTATATCAACTAACCCATTGGTGTCTAAGGCTCTTAATACTAGTTGTTCTGTAATCAATGGTATAGTGTTTAGTGATACATACTGGTCTAGTTGTTTGACTAGTTTCTCATATACTGGCTTTTTAAGCCCACGTTCTAGTAGGTCTATGTTGTTGTAGACACTACTGATCCACCATGAGTAATAGGGGTCAGCTATATAGTAGTATCTTCCTCTACCCAATAGGTTTCTCCTATAGCCTATAATGTCTAGTATGGATAGTAGTTCAATGTATTTGTATAGAGTATTTATTCTAACACCAGCTTTAGAAGCTATAGATCCTAGTCTACGATAGTCTCTAGAGAGTTTATCGAGTACCATATAGTGTATTCTAGGTTCCTCGACTTCTGTAGCTAGTAGTGTATAGCCATCTTCATACAGTATTGTACCCTTTGTTATACTATAGTCTATAAGTTCCCAGAGATCAAGCCTACTAGCTATTTCTAGGTAAGCAGGTGTACCACCAACAACTCCATAGTATCTTATTATATCACTAAAGCTCTTACCACTGAAAAACAAGCTAGCATCGACTATGTCAAAAGGCTTTAGTTTTAACTCAAAACTTCTCCTACCATACAATATGCTCTCTCTAGAGCTAAAGAGCCTTCTCATCATAGAGACTGAGCTTCCAATAACAACTATCTTTATAGAGCTATTAGTGAATACGCTATCCCAGTGTTCTCTCAATACACTGGGTAGTTCTGGTGAAGAATAAACCATATCTGGGAACTCGTCAAAGACTAAAAGGACACGTCTACCCTGTGATCTAGATGCTATGTATCTAAAGAACTGATCCCATGATACAAAGCCTCCATGTGCAAGGTATTCATCGTTGAAAACTTCTGCACACACTCTACCAAGACGCTCCAGTAGTGATCTCTTGGTCTCACGTCTACCAACAATATAGACTACACATGCATCAACTAAACTACTCAACCTATGTATAAGCATTGTCTTACCAACACGTCTACGACCATACAAAACAATAAACTCTGGCTTATCAGTACTGATAAGCCTTGTTAAGACCTCCAGCTCTCTATCCCTATCAACAAACTTCTGAACAGAATACTTCTGCATAGAAGACTCCTATACAGAATACACTGCTACACTCCTTAATGAGTACATTGGTAGCTAGAACTACTTAGACACTCCACTATCTTCATAAAAACTAGTATGGAGAATTTATCTCTACAAGGGTGTTCTCTCACTTAGCTTCTCTCTTAAGAAGTTTCTCTGCTTTAACTCTATCACTACGTTTAAACATGAAACTATTAAGTATACTAGCTAGCTCTTCCGAGGGATCTCTTTTCTCTTTAACCTCTTTAGGTAAGACCTTCTCATCACTAGAGTCAATACGTACCACTATATTCATACCTCTAATCTACACTATGGAGTGAACATCTATACCTAGTATTATACATATAATACTTAATATATACAACAGTCTCTCCAACTAGCTCTAGATAGTTACATGGATATAGTA
>CAYXOO010000204.1:0-2007 GCA_964466845.1 uncultured Desulfurococcaceae archaeon | reverse complement strand
CCAGCCTACGGAAACCTACATAGACCATAGGCGGAGAACGGTAGTATACTGTATACTCTATCATCTCCTCTATGGAGAACTAATCTATTTTGAAGACTATAAATGGGTTAGAGCTACTATCTTAGGCTCTATAGTATCTTAAGACAGTTTACCATTGTCTAATACAGGTTATTGAGGTTATATGGATTATGATTAATATATTTTCTCTTAACTATATAGTATAGGTGAGAGTAAGTGAATGAACTTACTTTAAGTTACAACCAACTAGTGTTAGATGTATGGCTTAGTAGTATAGAGTATCATAGATCCATAGTATTGGTGTATAGTTCTGTAGATTCTTTCCTATCAATGTTTTTAAAGAAACCAACAACTAGGTACCCTAGTAGATACATATATGCATCTATCAATATACCGGTAAACACAAAGCATGATAAAGACAGGATTAGGATATACATTGATCTAGGTAAAACCCATACTAGTATCTTTGGAGAACGCCAAATAGATAGTATAGTAAAACACGTTAGCTCACTAGTTGACAAAGTTGCTCATATACAGAGGGATCTAGTTGATATAGTAGCTTACTACTATATCCCCTGGAAAAACACGTGTTACTATATAGAGTATGATAAAGAGCTTGGAGAATATATTGTAGATGTATATACAGCAATACATAGAGTTATAGAGACTAGTGTAGATGATGGAACTGCATTAATGGAGATAGAGTTTATAAAGATGAGAGGAATAGGTAGGTGTACACAATTAGAGGATTTCATACTAGAAGACATACCATTTAAAGACGATCTAGAGGTTACACGAGCATATATAGAGACGCTTACAAAAATATTATCTGAAGACTAGAAAGCTATAGAACAAGGGATCGTGGGTAGTAAAGATGCTAGATAAACTGATCTAAACCAATAAGATACTTGATAAACGTGTCTTGTTTGTGTAGTGTATGTAGTAGAGTATTAGCTATGATAGCTTGTTTCTGTATTAGTAGTAGTCTCCTAGTAGCCACCAGTTTCCAATATTCACATTCCTTAATCCATTCTTACGAGCTATTTCTAGACAGTTGTATGCATGTCTACGGCTTGTTGGTGGGAGATCTCTTAGTAGGTAGTCTGGGTGGAAAGCTAGTAGTCGGTAGGGTATGTCTGGGTTTAATTCTGCTAGAAACTTTGTTATACCATCAACTTCTTGTTCATCAACATAACCTGGTACAAGTAGAGTGCTAACAACAAGTAGTGGTACTTCTGGCCTCTCATTAAACCTTTCAGCAACACGTTTTACATTCTCAAAAACAAGCCTACCATCAACACCAGTTAAAGCCTCATACACACCCGGGCTCCAAGCCTTAACATCAATCTTAACAATACCACCTGTCTCAAGACTAAGTTCAACAGCTTTATCAAGTAGGTTTGGATTCATAAACCCATTAGTCTCCCAACATACACGGAAAACTCTTAACCCACGATCCCTTGCTTCTTCAACCATAGCCCTAGCAGTCTCTAGTGCATGGATAATCTGTGGCCCAGGGTCTCCTCCAAAGAAACATACACATGTAGTCCTCTCTGATACAGCTCCGACTAGATCATCTATAGACATCACTGGTTTACCCTTATAGGCCATATCACGATACTCCCAGTTTTGACAGTAGAGACAATCTAGATTACATGCTCCATAGAATACAGCTATGTTGTAATAGCCTCTCTCAGGACCGTGTTCTACAAGTGAGTATTTTGGGTAGCCAGTGCCTTGTGCTCCCGGGCACACCCAGTCTGCTACACAGTTTGTTGGGTGTGGGTCTAAGTAGTATAGCCCAATAGCTACTCTTGGATAATCAGTCTTGTAGACAAGCTTACCATTAATATTCATTACTATACCACAATAGCCTAGTCCACCACGTGGTATGATACAGTTGTTACCACATATACCACATTTTACACCATCTGGGTCTCTTGGAGGCTCTAGTGGTAGTTTGTGTCTATACCTAGCTCTCCTATGAGC
>CAYXOO010000203.1:0-2008 GCA_964466845.1 uncultured Desulfurococcaceae archaeon | reverse complement strand
GACTAAGATAAACGTGTATCTAAACAGATCAATTAGAGTACATGATAATCTACAGTATGCACTACTAGAGAGTATTGAGGAGCTAGTTAGAGAATATAATGTATCATATATAAGTATGTACATCAACATTGATCCACCTTTTGAGTTATGTGTTAAAGGCAATGGGTGTTATAGACAATTACATCTTGGTTTAGACAACTACACTATTGCTAGAGACATTAGTATATGTAGTAGAGGATACAGTGGTTTTCCACTACTATACTTTGTAGCAATAGCTATTCCTATAGTAATAGTCACTATAGTTCTTGTCTATAGGGTAAGGAGAACTAGAGTTTCTTAAGACCACCAAGTCCTATAATAGCTTCTCTAACAAGGCTTCTTACATAGAATAATATCTTCCTCTTATCAAATATAGATTTAAACCTTATACTCAATGGTATACTAACTTTAGCCCCAGCAGCTCTTGGGTGTCCTCCACCACCTAGTGCTTTAGCTAGTTCACGTATATTTACACTCCTTGATCTAAAGCTTATTTTTCCATCACTACTAACAACTACTGCTACATCACAGCTTGTCCTACCCATGAGGAGTGCTGCTATAAAGCTTGTATCAACTAGTCTACTTGACAAGGTATAGGCTATTCTAAGACTATCTATTGTATCCACCACTATATGTTCTAGGACTCTATTGTATCCACGTAGTTCATTCTCTAGCTTTGATACAATGTTCTCTGTAAACTCGTTAGTCCATGCAGTACCTCTTGACAGTACTCTTATAACATATAGTCTCCACTCATTACTATCCCTCCTACGTATAAGCCTTAGATACCATGGTCCACGCCAGTGATCAAATCTCCATAGATCACCCGCACATACTCCACTAACAACTTCTTCTAGGAAACACTCGTCTATGCCTCCTCTATTTCTTGGAGCATACTTTGCTACTACACCTGTTGCACAAGTTGTTCTATCAACATGTATCTCTACTCCAGCTTCTCTAAATCCTTCTATCCACTCCCTATCCCATACATGGTGATCATACCATTCTATAACAGTGTTTCTTGAAACAGCTTTTCTAACTGCTTCTAATACTCTATTGTATACAGACTCGTTCATACCAAGGTCTGATACAACGATCTTTCCTACTCTAGTCTTCTCTATATACCTAGCTAGTCTATCTAGATGGTATGGCTCATAGAACCGTATCTCTCTAGGCTCTCTATTGTAGAGGTATATGTAGAGAGCTGCTGCTCCAACACCATCCATGTCTGTATGTGTTATTATCACGTAGTCTCCAGCCATGTCGTTCCACCAAGGCTTCTAATACACAGTCTCTAGTAATTACAGATGGTGTGTTAGAGTATACTCTATGGGTAGTATGGTATTAAAGTATTTATTGTATAGATAGATTCTGGGGTATAGTGGTTGAAGAAAGACTATAGATTATGTGTTAAGTGCAAGAGTGCTAGGAGGCTATGTGGTCTACCATATTGTCCACTTATAGAGAGCTTCCGTAGGAGAGTAATGGTTTCTACCCGGATATCTAGTGAGTATGTAGATGGTAGTACTCCTCCATCACTAATTGTTGGTGAGAAGAATTATCCTCGGATAAGGATATACTATTCTATACCACCTGGTATACACGGTGTTGAAGCAAAGATATATGATGACCCTAGTAACTGGTTTTTAAAGAAGACTCTATGGGAGATTATAGGGCTTAGGAGTAGCTTATTGAGTATAGTATTGTCTGTAGATGCACATAACCCCTATAGCTTGTATGAGAAGGAGATAGGCTTAGCTGTATTGTCTAGGAAGCCAGTTGATACAGAAGCCGAGCTTATAGAGAAGCCTATCCCAGTACTATCATTTGATTCTATAACACCACCACGTGGTCCATCAGCTAGGGCTAAGAGGGTCTTAGTGGCGAGTAATCCATCACTACATCCTATACTTGAGAAGACTATATGGGATGATATGAGAGCAAGTGAAGCTGTATGGAGGCTCTATAG
>CAYXOO010000202.1:0-2049 GCA_964466845.1 uncultured Desulfurococcaceae archaeon | reverse complement strand
ACACTATCTAGGCCTAATTAGATAAATATAGGGTGCTCTATAAGGGGATGGAATTTAGCAGAAACATGTACTAAAAACTGCTAAGCAATATAATTGTAGATTGTATAGAGGTGTTCATGTATAGAGTCTAAGACTTATACTAGACGAGATGAAACAAATTAGTTGATTTAAAGATTGATTAGAGAATGCTTTAATAGAGAACAAGAGGTCTAGTGGGCTAGGTAAGGCTATGGAGCTACATAGACTTCTCTTTTTATACTCACATACTCTCTTATAATCTTTCTCATCTCACTATACTTCTTACAGATAATGTCTGGATTGCTAGTTAGTGCTCTAGCTACAATACATACTATATAGTTCTCTGGATGGTTTTCAGCAAATCTTGATTCACTATTAGTTAGCTTACCCCATAGTATTGGTGGTTCATGCCCCTTTACTTCTATCCACACCATCTTACCATAGGGGTCATAACCCCATAGGTCATAGGGGTCTTCTTTCCTCTTATGTGGATATAGTCTATAGCCTCTACTTGTTAGATACTTTACAACATGCTTTACAGCTTCTTCTTCAACAATATCCTTTTTCTCTTCACTAATAGCCTTGGTTCCAACATGTGGCTTTGAACCAAGATTATATATTATAACTAGCCTCGTGTCATCAACATCTATTACTGGGTCTCTTAAGGGAGACCATGTATATAGGTCTCTAACATATAGTTTATCTCTAATACTCCTTAGCCCCTCTAGGTATTTATGGAGTCTGTCTTTCTCTCTAGCTATTATTTTATTGATACTTCTAGTGAGTAGTTTCTTAATGAATACCTTGTCTTCTCTAGACAAACCACCTATGTTTATAGCTTCTATGTATTCCATATAGTCTATAAAGCCTAGTATAAACTCTAAAGCCTCTACACCGACAAGTATTCTCTTATCACCATTAGTGTATATTATGTATACCACTGGGGCTCTATAGTATACTTTGTTTTTACTGCTATCACTAACTACTAGATCTAAAAGATAAGCAACACACCATCCACTATCAATGTTTGTAATAAACATACATGGGTACTTTAGTTCAGAAGGCTTAGCTTCTACAAACAAGTTGTTTATCTCAACCAATAGCTTGTCAATTCTATTAATACTGTATCCTCTAAACTCCCTATTGGTTAATCTATAAAGTACGTTATACAGTAGCTTTAAGACATTAAACGCTTTATCATGACTATCTAGTCCATAGAGAAACCTAATATAGTCTCTCACTAGATCATACCTTGTATGACAATGTGATAATATACTTAATATGATATTATAGTTTTTAATGCTCTCTAAGAGTTCTCTAACAAAAGATTTTATATCCTCTATAAACCTCTCTAGATCAACTCTATCAGAGACTATAGAATCCTCTAAAGCCCTACTAACGGCATCCAAGACTTTGGACTCACGTGCATCCTCTAGAGCAAGTACTGTAAATGGTGAAGGTTCTTTAGATGTACTAGGGTGTAGTATTAGGAGGCCACCAACATTAAGTGATACACCAGTAGAAACAGCTATGTTGTATAGCTTACTAAGTAGATTCTCGTATATACTCAACTCTAGATCCGTTGATCTAATAAAGTCTATTACATATACGTCTCTCTCTTGTCCAAGCCTCCATACTCTACCAATCCTTTGTTCCCTACGTAATGCACTCCATGTAATCTCATAGTTTACTATAACATTAGCCTTCTGTAGATTAAGTCCTTCAGCAGCAATATCTGTAGCAATTAGTACAGCCATAGAGATAGGCTGTACACCAACAAGTTCTAAAACCTCCTTATACAGTGGTATAAACTCTCTTTCCCTAGATGATAGTCTTAGAAACACTATGCATCCACATCCACTCATACACAATACATCTATGCATTTAGATGCTTTTCTCAATAAGCTGTATCTATCTCTACATATACTTAGTCTACGTATTCTACTACAGAGATTATTCACTGCTCTAGATAATAGATAGTTTTTAACATTATAGTTTCTCTTATACCCTCTACCAATCATGATTATTGGT
>CAYXOO010000201.1:0-2071 GCA_964466845.1 uncultured Desulfurococcaceae archaeon | reverse complement strand
ATACTAAACATAACAGTAACTGTTGGTGAAACAACTGATCTAGACACAATCGTATTAGAGAGGATACCACGTATAGCAATCCTATACGACTATAGGGGTGAGATAAAGTCTTTCCTAGAGTACATGGGCTTCTACGCAGCAGACTATAACGACATAAACGAGATGATAGCAGATCTATCCACAGGGTTCTACGACTTAGCAATCTGGGCTGGACATACAGCAGCTCCAATGCCTAGTGAAGACGAGTTCTGGAGCTTTGTAGACACAGTAGAGTCTCTAGGATTGAGTGTTATATGGCTAGACAACTGGGGCTGGGGCTCTGAGGGCTATGGTATAAACGCTCTATATACATACATGGGCGATCCGGCTGAGAGACATACAAGCTGGGGTGCAGCAGTATTCGTAAAGATTACCCAGGCACACCCGATATTCCGTGGCTACCAGGTGGGCGATGTAATACAGATTACAACTGATATGAGTGGAGACTATAGCTGGTTTGGTGGATTTAGTGGAGAAGTAATTGGTAGGATAGTGATTAATGGTGAAGAGATAGGTGATATGATCGGGTGGAAGATGACAGAGTCTGGTGCTAAATGGATACTAATGGCTGCTATGGCTCCAGAACCGTATACAGACATGTATGAGTGGACAATGGATGCTTTCCAGATATTCCTGAATGCTGTATACTGGGCTCTTACAAAGCCTTTGAACCTAGTACTAGAGAACCCATATCTACACGTTGGTGAGACTGCTGTACTACACATATCTGGTGCACCAGCTAATGCAATGCTATACGTACTACTAGATGGAGAACTAATAACTGCTACA
This sequence comes from uncultured Desulfurococcaceae archaeon, assembly GCA_964466845.1. GTDB lineage: Archaea > Thermoproteota > Thermoprotei_A > Sulfolobales > Desulfurococcaceae > CAYZRH01. Next base: position 1,243 of record CAYXOO010000201.1, on the reverse strand, counting down.
ATGGCTGATGAGAACGGCAATGCTACAGTATCATTCACTGTACCACTAATACCAGGTGGTACACACACAGTAGAAGCTGTAACAGAGGATGGGATGTACTATGGAATGACAGAACTATATGTACTACCAGAGATAGTAATCGAGCCAACAGAGACTACTTCACCAGGACTAGTACACATTACAGCAACTGGTCTACCAGCATACATGCCTATATATATCTACCTAGACGGCAACTACCTTAGCTTCCTAAATACAAACAAGTCTGGTGCACTAGAGACAGATATCAACATACCACTAGTAGTATCTGGTGTACACAAACTAAGACTCATAGATGCCTATACTGGAGATATACTAGCTGAAGCAAACCTACTACTAACACAGAGCCTAGAACAAATTAGTGAGATTAGTGATGAGCTAAGCCAAGTAGTTGAACAACTAAGTGAAGTAACTGGTGTACTAACAAGTATAACAGACGATATAGCAACTATTAAGACAAACACTGAGGAGATAAAGGCCAAGATAGACGAGTTAAACGCTACACTAGTAGACTTAATATTAACCGAGACTGGAGAGATCTATGCATTACTAGAGACAAGCTATGGCACAGTAGTTGCAAAGCTAGATACTCTAGAACAACTAGGTATTGAGGTAAAGAATGCAACCAATGATGTAAAGACAACACTAGACAACATAGCTGGTGTAATAACCAGTATTAGCAACGACGTAGCAGTGATAAAGACTGATACTGGTGAGATAAAGACTAGGATAACAGACCTCAATGCATCACTGATAGGCTTTATAGGAGACAAGTTTGCAGCACTAGATACAACACTAGGTACAGTAATCGCTAAAGTAGATGATCTAAAGAGCCTAGGGATAACTATAAACACTACACTAACAGACAAGGTAGTACCAAAACTAGACGAGATACTATCAAAGCTAAACAGCCTCAACAGCACAGTCTCAAGCCTCTCAGAACAGCGTCTACCAGCTGTAGAACAGAAAGCAGATGAAGCAAAGAGTACTGCCTCAACAGCATCAGCAGTAGGCTATACAGCCTCTGGACTAGCAGTAGTAGCACTAATAGCTGCACTAGTAGGCTTTATACGCAGGATGTAAAGACTAGATATATATACACTCTATACTAAAATATATTTTTTTTAATTTATTCTCTTACAATTATCGTTTTCTCATAGAAACCCCTATTCTTATTAACCATGTATACAGTCTTACTCCACTTAAT
>CAYXOO010000200.1:0-2137 GCA_964466845.1 uncultured Desulfurococcaceae archaeon | reverse complement strand
GTTATATGTAATCCTAGTAAATATGTTATATGATCCACTTGTTAATACATAGCCTACTGGATGAACATATATGTGGAGAAAGCAATAGGTATGTAGTGTTAAACACCATCTACTGTTGTTCCTATTAGCTTCTCTACACCTTAGGTTATCACAGGAGGTATAATGGGTATAGAGATGTTTTGTGGTTCACTTATGACTTACACTAAGTGTTAATGGAGCTTCTTCTACAACATCTGGGTGGAATCTTATGTCTAGTATTAGCCTTAACTTGTAGTCACCATGAGAGAATCCTTCTAGTAGTGGAGTTTTTGGTGAAAGGTATTTCTTGATAAGTAGTGGTGATAGTCTCTTCTTATGAGCAATAATTACTATTGGTTCTTGTGTAGTTAGTGGATACTCTATTGTCTTAGAGCCTTGTTCTACATAGCCTACTAGTTTTCTCAACTTATACTTCCTCCCACCACGTGATACACTTGCTTCAATCTCTAGTTTTAGCCTACGTGCTTTACCAGATACAATCCTGTATAAAGTAGCTCTTAGTACACCATCTTCTACAGCAACATCTGCTTCTCCAACGTCATGTTCTGTCTTAACAACTATTCTCCTATTCTCCATTCTATACGGGGTCTTATTCAGTACCAGTAGTACCAGTCCTTCATACAATGGGTCGTCTATACGTATACAAGGTATTCTAACATAACCGCTTCCATCATTATGTACAACTAATGTATATCCATCTCTAAAACTACTGAGATCTATAGAGTCGACTGTATAGCTGCTTGTACAATCAGTAAAGTCTGTATTATAGTGGTAGCTACGGCTACGGCCAGTTGATACCCAGTATCCAATAGATTCTACAGTACACTTTGAAATACTAAGTCTATCCCTAAAAACAATCTTGTCACTAGTGGTACTGAGTATATTTCTAAACATCTCCATCATTCTATTGATACTCTTAGCCCTATGGTAGAGCCATAAACCAATGAGTAGTGGTAGTAGAGAGAGTAGAAAGAGGAGTATGATAAGGATAGCGGTACCACTTGTAACACTAAGTATTACTGGTACAACTATAGTAGCTTCTATAACAACTAGTAAGAAGCCAAATAGGACTAGAACTATGTATTGACGAGGACTCTCACTCAATACGACTAGTCTAGCCATACGCCTCACACCATTATTAGGACTAGACACCATACTATTTACTCCCAATACTAGATAAAATAGTTTCTAAAACAACTTCTTCTGCTTACCTTCTATACTCTTCATCCTCTCTATCCTATCCATAACCCACTTAGAAACCCTTACTTCTCCATACACTATTATTTCTTTAAAGAAAGTATCTCTAACCGGCTCATACACTAGTTTATAGAATTTCTGTGGATCCTCTAGTACTTGTCTTGGGAACCTCGTTAGATACTCCAGCGTCTTCTCCCACACGATATCATAGTCTATAACCTTCTCTACCTTCCTAACAACTTGTTCTCTATAATCTCTAGGAGACTGTATCTTACCACCCATTACATAATAGCCTGTCTCCCCATCAACACCTACACACTCACCAAGTACATACTCCATACCTTCTGGACACTTCCTATACATAGTCTTCTTCCTAAGAACCTGGTCAAGCCTTGTTGTCCTCCAATACCTAGTGTGGGGACCATAGTATTTAGCCCATGCATAGAATACTGCACGGTTAAGCCCATAGCTCATAGCCTTATCCATGTCACCATAGACTAGATAGTATCTAGCAGCCTGCAGTATAGCCATTACATGGAAACGGCCAAGACCAGCTAATACAAGCTTCTTATCAATCTTATCAATACCTTTATCTGCACTACTATTCATAGGTAGAGACACCTCTATAGAGACATAGTGTCTAAAAACACTATAACATCTAGTACTCATTAAGCAATAGAGTCTATAGTAAGATCGAGTCTATACCTAAACAGAAGCTATAGGGCTATTATATATGGGTAGATAAGGTTCTAGTATAGATACTCATCTACTTCATTGGACCTAAAGATAGGTCTAATTTCTACACCAAGGCTTCTAGCTAATTCATAGGCTTTTCTATCAATAAAACCACCTATAATGATAAGCCATTATAGGTGGTTTTATTGATAGAAAAGCCTATGAA
>CAYXOO010000199.1:0-2141 GCA_964466845.1 uncultured Desulfurococcaceae archaeon | reverse complement strand
ATCAACAACAGGGTTTTCACTAGAATCCTCTACCCCACAGTATATACAAAACCTTGTCATAGCCTCTTAGCCATCTCCACCAAGACTCTATACAATACAGTGGTAATAGCTGGTAGTGGTATAAGGAGTTGTACTATTAGACCAAGTGGTTTCTCTATGATATAGACTATTATAGATAATGGTATTATGAGGAACATTATAGTGACTATAATGAATGTATAGAGTATCCTACGTAGTATACCAATACTGAGCTCACTCCATGCTCTTGGTGAATCAGCTAACGGTGATAACATAAAATAGTTTGTAAGTAGTGAAGCTAGTAGTGAGTATGCATTCATAGAGTATAGTACAACTAGTACATCCACGATACTAAGTGTTACAAGCCCAGTAATGAGTGCTATAACTAGTATAGCTGGTTGTAGGAGTATTAGTGATGCAATAGACTTCCCTATCATAATATCACGTATAGATACTGGTGTATAGTAGTTTACAAGACTATCAATACCTTCTACAAAGACTATAGTTGGAGAAACAATAGCTGTTACAATATAGAATAGTATACCAAGGTATGAGAATACATAGAGCCTAGTGAAAAGCTCTAGTTTAGAAACAACTATGTCTGAACCAGGGTATAGGAGTAGTAGTGCAACTGGTAGTATAAAGGCTATTGACTGCCCATAGAATTGTCTAAGCCTAAGACTACTTCTAAACATAAGCAATACATCCTTCAATGCAATAGACAGTACCATGCCATGTCTAATCAGTATAGTTAAACCAATCGTGGTACAACCTTGCTTCTCATATATGAAACGATAGCCCATATGCATAGGTAGTATGGTCAATAATAGGAAACCAAGAGCTAACACAACTATTGCTGTAACTACTGGTACTACATGATTAATACCAAGAGACAAGACTACATAGTTTATAGGGTATATGTATGAGTATTTAAGCAACATATATGCAACTGGTTTAACCTTAAACACATAACCAGTTAGTATGAGATAGAGTGTTAGGAAAGAACTTATTAGTAGTATGTATATGAACAACGATACAATAGCTGGTATACGGCGGTAGAGTCTTGAATACAAGTATATTGATAGAGGATATACTATTAGAAAGGTGTTTGTTACACCAACTGGTATATAGATTAGTAGATTAGGTATAAACAAGTGCGTATAAGCAATTATTGCTACAGCAATAGATATTCCTAGTACAAGAGCATATCCACCACCAAATAACCCGCTATAAGCAATAGCTTTCCTAAGTTCTCTAGAGTCAATAGGCATGTGTACTAATGGTTCTGTAAGCCTTAGTTCTTGGAAACTAGATATTACCTGGTGTACAAGGTCTATGATGATTATTATCGATATAAAGAATATGAATGTTATATAGACTGTAAGTAGGTCTTCAACATAGCCTTCACTACCCATTATACTAAAAGAGTAGCTTACCAATGGTATCCATACACTAATCAAGAGACCAGCTATAAGGCCTGCTAGAAACCATTTAGCATTATAGACTAGTATCCCATCGTTTATATCTGGTAACATAAACGTATATATTATCTTCTGTAGTAATGAATCCTCTCTACCAGCTGTTCTAGATAAAGTCTTGAATATAGACTCCTTAACTATTATACATGATAGAGTGAGCCATCTATAGCTAAAAGCTCTCCTTAAGAGCTTTAACAAGCTCGTATACCTCACTACTACTCCTTGTTAACTCAAGGAATGCATCCTCTAAGCCCTTAGCCTTAGCTTTCTCAAGCACATAGTCTAGACTACCAGTTGCTACTATCTCACCTCTATATATCAATATGATGTTGTCAGCTATAGCTTCTGCTATCTCTAGTATATGTGTTGTAACAACAACTATTTTCCCACGACTAGCTTCTTCCTTAATAATGATCTTTAGGGCTTTAACAATTATCGGGTCCAACCCCATAAACGGCTCGTCAAGCAATAATATACGTGGGTTATGGATAAACGCTGCAGCTAGTAAAACCCTCCTCTTAAGCCCATGGCTTAGGTTTCCAATGAACTCGTTAGCTACATGTGTTATCTTAAATGCTTTCTCAACACTCTCTATACGTGCTCTAATACTAGCTCTTGGAACACCATATATACTTGCTATAAAGC
>CAYXOO010000198.1:0-2164 GCA_964466845.1 uncultured Desulfurococcaceae archaeon | reverse complement strand
TTACCCGGGTTAACAATGGTTTTCTCAAGAGGTAGGCTAAGCCACTTCTCTAGTGCATCAACACCCTTAGATAATAGCTCCCAATCCCACCGGCTACTAGGTATTATAATCGACTCAGTAAATGGTATGACTGGTCTACGTCCCTTCCTACCCTCACGTTGTCTAAACTCACGTACATCATCTGGTAGTCCAAGGTGTACAATACGTACTACAGTACCTATATCTATACCCTGTGTTAGTGTACGTGGACTAACAATTATCTTTACAAAACCCCTCCTAGCACCCTCCTCGATCTCTTCACGTTTCTTCTTAGAAACCAAGTGGTGGTGTGAATGGATTCTATCACTATACTCTGGATACCTAGTTCTAAGCCTCTTCACTACTTCTTCAGCTTTAGCAATACTCTTAGTAAACACAAGTGTTACTCCATCATCTTCTAGATAGCTCCCAATGATCTCTGTATAGTCTAGTCCAATACCTGGTATACTATAGCCTAGTGCTTCCAAGTAACTAGTTACATAGTATACATTCTTCTTAAAAACACTAAAGTCCTCTAATGCTTTAACAACAAGGCTATCAACATCACTCCTCCTCTTGATCTCATCAAGGTATCTCCTAAGTATACTCCATAGCTTCTCCAGCTCCTTCCCAAGCACTATATACAATCTATTCTCTACATGGAAAGCCCTACCATCTACGACTACATAGTCTCTACCAGTAATCCTCTTAAGATAAACACCTAGTTCATCCGGGTTAGCAAGTGTAGCAGTAAGTACTACTATCTGTGGCTTATACTCTGAAGTATCAGCTATTACCTCAATCATAGCCATTAGTAGAGCTAGACTACGTGGCCCATAGAAATCTAGTTCATCAACAACTATGAGCGAGGTCTTTCTAAGATAATCACCTAGTAGGCTAGAAGAAGGCTTTGTAAGGTATCTCTTAAGCTCTTGTAGTAGATATGCAGGATTAGTTATGATCAACTTAGATGATGAAACTTTTTTCCTAACACCGCTCCTCCTGATCTCTTTGACAAGCTTATCTCTAGAAGGAGCATCAAGTTGTAATACATCAACACAGCATACACTAGTATACAAGCCTATACGTCTAATCTGGTCATTAGCAAGTGCTAGTGTAGGGTATAATGCTAATGCTCTAAAATCACTAGTCAAGGCTTTCTCAAGGAAATATATTATCCAAGCTTCTGTCTTACCAGAACCTGTACCGGACTTTAAAACCACGTTATAGCCTCTACGTAGTGCTTCATAAGCTTCAAACTGGTGTTTATAGAGCTTCTGGTAGGCAATAGACTCTCTACCAAGACCCTTAAGACAAGAGACTATATCACAGAAACACTTGCTAACACGTTCAGGCTCTATAGCTTCTTCAATACGATACTCAAAACTATAGCCTAGAGACTCAAAAACCCTCCTACTATCAGTAACTCTAACTATAGACAACTAATGCGACACCCGCTTAATACCTATACCATGCACCTAGTAACTAGCTATAGTTTATAGACAAATTAATACCTATACGATCAATACTCGATCATGGTATTTTGGTATCTAATGGTCTAGGGTTTAGCATAAAGTTTTATAATAAATACATATAGAGATAAGTTTAGGATGGGTGAGATGTACTCTTGATACCTTGTAGAACTAAAGCTATACTCCTGAGAAAACAAGTTGATGTAATAATTTATCGTGATCCCCTTGATCCAAAGTGGTTTATAGCAGAGGCTATCGTTGAGGGACATAAGGTTGTAGATCAGGGTAGAAGTATTGAAGAAGCTATAGAGCATATTCGTGAAGCTATAGAGCTTTTACTAGAATACCTGCATGGTTTACCAGACAATACTGTTGAAGTTGAGATAGTACCTTATGTTAAGGATATTAGTTATTAACAAAGCTCTTCATATAGTTCTAAGAATTTATTACGATCAATACTTGCTTGTGCTAATATAGATAACAGTATATTAGGACTATATTCTCTATACTTAGGTACAACCACTATTCCTTTACTAACTATATGCTTATATATAACATGGCTTCCTCTTTGTCTTATAGGCTTCCAACCGAGACGTCTTAATATCTTGTCTAAACACTTATAATCTACGTCTCTTGGTAATCTAGTCATAGCTCCCTTCTGTATTATTTAGTCT
>CAYXOO010000197.1:0-2172 GCA_964466845.1 uncultured Desulfurococcaceae archaeon | reverse complement strand
CAGTAAAGCCTAGGTTACATACCTAATAAATTCATTCACCAATGAGTATATTAGGCCAATAATATACTAGTAAGAGAACTTAGTATAGGAATAAGTCTTTTATACATCATGTTAGAGTTGGTAAATGGTATACATAGGTATAAGATAAAATAATAGAGATCATCTATGATTCAATGTAGCCTTAGACTAACTGAGTATTTGAGTTGCTCTAGTTAATAGCTCTTTTACACAAACCTCTATATACCTACCATACACGGTGCTATAGTATAGTATAGTGTGATCTATGTGTCCTATTTGATAGCCTAGTAGGTAGCCTAGTAGTGCTGGTGCTTTTAGAGCTATTGTTAGCTGTTGTTTTCTCTCATAATAGCTTCTTATCTTCTCATAGACTTTCTTAGATAAATAGATTATTTCGTTATTATCTAGGTATCTAGTTAGAGGCTCCTTATCCTCTACCACACGATATACCGTTATCTTACCAATTCCTATTTTTTGGAAGCTAGAGTAGTCTATTGGCGATGGTGTAGTATCTACTAGTACAGCTTCTCTATAACCACCAATACTACGTTCTTCTAATACAATGTCTAGTCTACTAGATATACCGATACTCTTATACATTACATCCATTGGTTCAACTGGTTCTACATCTCTAGATGGAAAGTATAGTCTTGGGCTATAGCCTAGAGTCTTATGTACTACTGCTACCATGTATGCTATAGCTGATGGATAACGTGGGTCAAGGATATACTCACTAGCATTCCTCTTAGCCTCCTCTAATACAGCGTTATAGACGTCCTCATTACTCTCTAGAGCGTATAGTTTATGAGACACTCTATATTCACCCTTACTAATACTATCTTATACAACCAAGTACTTTTAACTAAATCGTGTGTATTACACCTTCCGATAACACCATAAGAGTTTATCAAAAGGAAACACCTTATCAATAAGCTCATTAGCACCAACTACGCCATCATAGTCTACTAGGTAACAGCTAGACTCACTATTATCAATAACTACATGACCATAACCCCAAATCTAACACCACCAACTCTAAACCAGTCTATAGTTTATGACCTAGCTCTTCTACCTTAAACTCTCTAGACACCAGATCTAGGAGGGAACATAGAATACTAGCATTAGGTATAGTATATGAGGCTTCTCTCCTACCAATAACATTCTTTATAATAACCATTGTATAAAATATAGTCTCTTCCCCAATATACTCATACTCACAGAAAGCTCTACCAGTAGCAGTTAATTTATATCTATCAATGCATACATGTAGTTTAACACAAGTCCTTGGAGAAACAATAGACTCTAAACTAGATCCAAGCTTACCATAATATATCATAAGTTTTGAAAGCTCTAACGTAGATCCAGACAAGCCTATGATCAGTGGAAAACAGTGTATTAGATAAACAAGTGTATATTAGACTTGTCTAATATACAATGGACTAGCATTTATCTTAATGAATTCATCAGTGTTTATATTAGTATATAGCATAGTCTAGTTCAACACAGCTACTACATGCTAGCAATTCCCTTGATATCTCATGTTCTTCTAGTATACTAGCTATAGCGTCTAATCTACTAGTTAGGGATTGTAGTATCTCTCATCTATCCTTAATACCTTTTAGAGAATACTCTTTAATCTCCCTATGGAGCTTTAGTGATCTAGCTATTAGTATCCTAAATGGTTCAATAACACCTTCTAATAATTTATCCATGTATCTAAAGGCTATGGCGTTAGCTATAGACTCATATAGACTACTTAGGAGACAGGGATAACCAATAAGGAACCATAGGAAACTAGATAGTAGTACTAACTCTAGTATAGTGCGGTGAAAGACATGGTACTAATGGCTTAAGGTGGTCCCAGGTAGACGTGGTGGTAGACCTACAGTGAAGGGAACTCGTATAACTGTAGATGATATCGTGGAAGCTCTAGCTAATGGTTGGAGTGTTGAAGAGATCGTTGAGAACTATAGGATACCAGTAGAGGCTATCTATGAGGCACTAAGATATGCTTCTGAGGCTCTAAGATAGATCGAGGTGTTCGTAGTCGAAGCTACTAGCTGATGAAAACATACCTTGGCCACTTATAAGGATCCTTAGAAACATGAGATTAGATGTTACCTGGATCCTTGAGACAAGTTATCGAGGTATAAG
>CAYXOO010000196.1:0-2180 GCA_964466845.1 uncultured Desulfurococcaceae archaeon | reverse complement strand
GGGTAGAGGCTATGGTAGAGGTGGTAGAGGCTATAGAGGTGGTATGGGGTTCCAAGCACCAGTTGTTGAGCCACTACAGCCTCCACCACCTGGTGTCTATAGGGTTGCATCTACTGTAGCTAGTGATAATGGGTTGGAATCAGTTGTTTCACAAAGATTTGCTCGTTCACCCTATGTCTTATTCACTGATATAGCTGGTGGTAGGGTTGTATGGTTTAGTTGTATGCAGAACCCATTTGCTGGAGTAGGACGTGGTGCTGGTTCTGGTTTCTCACAGTGGCTTATAGCATCTGGTGTTAGAGCTGTTATAGCTCCACATGTAGGGCCTCATGCATCAATTGTATTGAGAGAAGCTGGTGTAACAGTATATATTGTAGCACCCGGCTCTAGAGTGGTTGATGTGCTTAGAGAGAAGGGGCTATTGGTATAGAGTGCCTTGGTCTATACAATAGTTGTTGCTAGTGGTAAGGGTGGTACTGGTAAGACTTTTGTTTCATCAAACCTACTATACTATCTAATGGTATCCGGGGATCCGGGGATCGGTGTTGATTGTGATTCTGAAGCACCAGATCTAGCTCTTGCTCTTGGTGGTTATAGAGAGGTTTTGGCTAGGAAGACACTTGGTGGTTCTATAAAGGCTTTTATAGACCATGGTAGGTGTATTGGTTGTCTAGAGTGTCTAAGGGCATGTAGATTCTATGCTATAGATGTTAGGGATGGTAAGCCGTTTGTTGATACAGTATTGTGTGAAGGATGTAGAGCATGTAGCTTAGTATGTAACTATGGTGCTATAGGGTTTAGAGAGTATAGCGTTGGCTCTATAGTCTATGGGTTAACAGAGAGTGGGGTATATGTTGTAACAACTGTTCTAGACCCATGTGGCCGGGGTGGTGGTAAGCTAGTCTATGATGCACGTGAACTAGCTACTAGGAAGGCAGTTGAGCTAGGCTATAGATACATTGTTGTTGATGCACCAGCTGGTATTGGTTGTAACGTAGTATCTAGTATAACTGGTTCCAACCTAGTGGTAGTAGTGGTAGAGCCTACAAAGCCGTCTATAGAGGGTGGTAGACGTATTATAGAGATTGCTAGAAGCTTTGGTACTGACGTACGTGTTGTATTGAATAAAGCTGGTTATACAAGTATGGATCAGGGTATGGTATCTAGTATGTTGGGCTATAGAGTAGAAGCTGTTATACCCTATGATAGAGTTGTTTATGAGAGCATTGTGTCTATGAAGCCAGTTCTTAGCCTCTACCCAGATAGCAGGGTTTCTAAGATAATAACTAGTTTCTATAGAGAGCTATTGGAGGCGGTTAGCTAGTTGATAGTAACAGTTACTGGTGGTAAAGGTGGTTGTGGTAAATCGTTTATTGCAACAAGTATAGCCTACCTACTATCCAATACTGGATACCACGTGTTATTGCTTGATACAGATGTAGATAACCCTAGTACACCCTACCTACTAGAGACAAAGCTTGAGGAAACCAGAGAGGTATATATCTTCAACCCAGTGATAGACCATAGCAGGTGCATAGGGTGTCTAAAGTGTGTAGAGAATTGTATAGAGCATGCACTAACATACATACCTGGTAAAGGGATCGTATTCCTAAAAGAGCTATGTAATGGATGTGGTGTGTGTAAGATAGTATGTCCAGTAGATGCAGTAGGTGAGGGTAGAGGGTTTGAGGGATACTATAGATACTATAGTACACCATACAATATAGACCTTGTAACTGGTGAAGTAAACCCGGGTAATCCAAGGACTATATATTTTACAGCAAGACTAGTTGAAGAACATAAGCACTTATTCAATAGATACGACTACGTAGTTATTGATTCACCACCAGGGTCTAGTGCTAGGATATATAGTGTTGTAAAGTATGCTGGTAAAGCAGTTGTTGTTACAGAGCCTACACCATTGTCAATAAGTGATTTATGGAGAAACCTAGATGTTGTTAAGAGGTATATAGGGTTAGACAATATACTGGTTGTTATAAATAAGACTGGTTTGTCTAGAGAGAAGGAGGAGTCTTTGAAGGAGAGGCTAGAGAGTGAAAGTATTGCTTATAAGGAGATACCTTATAGTAGATTGGTTGTTGAATCATATTACCATGGTAAACCATTACCACTATTGTATCCAGGTTCTAGAGAAGCCTCTATACTAGAGGGTATTATGG
>CAYXOO010000195.1:0-2206 GCA_964466845.1 uncultured Desulfurococcaceae archaeon | reverse complement strand
TACTTCTTCACCCTCTCTTAGCTCAAGCTTATCCAGAGGCTTTAACACACCATCTTCATATCTAGCTCGTACAACCTTAGCCAATACCATGGCACCCCTATAATAACTATCTAGTTCCAATCCAATATCTCTTACCTAAGACAACGATAAACTCTAGCTAGCATTATGTATGGATGACACTATGTAGTATTTACAACCCATTACTTAAAGAACTTGTTGACATAAATAACCTTATGTAGGAGAGGCTAAAGTTAGTTAAGACGAACTGTATAAGCTATTATAGGTGTATGTGTTCTCTACCAACCTCCTCAACAAGCTTTTGGAGACAGTCTTCTGTCTTACAGAATACACCAACATTACCAATCCTTACACGTTTCAATCCATAGCTTTCTAGTACACGATACGCTCTAACCATTTCCTCCATTGTTGGTGATCGATGGCCTCGTAGTATGTATTCTGGGAAGAATGCTAGTAGTGTCACTGGAAGGTACTTGTCTACCCCTGCTAATAGTTCTCCAAAACAATGCATCTCATCAAGCTCTACAAAACCAGGTATATACAGCAACACAATCTCCAGAACCAATCCATAGTCCTTGATCAACCCTGGTAGTTCTAGGATCCACTCATTACTTGTACCACACAACCTCCTATAAGTACCATTACTACAAGCCTTTAAGTCAAGCCATATACTATCAAGACCAGACTCGTAGTACAGCTCTAGATTCTTCTTGGTAAGCCCATAACCGTTGGTCTCAATATGTATCCATAGATCACTGTACTCCCTCTTAACCAATCTAAAGAACCTTGTGTAGAAACTGGGTTGACAGAATAAGTCACCACCAGTAAATGATACAATGTTACGTGCAGGCCCATAGCCTTGTGGTGACAGCAATACCTGCTCTCTACTAAGCCTACCCGGACACCACTTGCTCCTCCTCCCCTCAACTACACACCTACCACAGTGTATACATAGGTCACTAGAATACCACATAAGAGATCTATCACGAGGCTCCCACACTGTTATAGCCTTATAGTACTCTCTAACCTTCTCCATTAAGTCACTTGGCGACATCCATGTTCCACGTGCATATTGGGTGAAATACCAGCTATGACACATAAGACAGTTATGGTTACAACAACTCTGGTATATAGACAAGTAATCCTCTGGACGACTAAGAACAACATCATATATAAGCCTATAGATCTCACTACCAACAACTCTCAAACCAGCTCTGCAGGGTAATAGAGAATCCCCATTAACAGACACAACATTACCACAAGGACTATACCCCTGACTATAGAGACTACACTGTCTATACAACAAAGACACTCCCCTATAAACTAGAATAGTTAGAATAGAGAATATAGCTATAAACAAGCCTCTTATACCCTATACCCTTGGAGGAAAAACACTAGACTACTACTACTATAATAACTACATGCATCACTAACTTGTTGCCTTGTTGAGAGACACCAATACAAGAACAAGATATGATATATGAAAAGCTAAAACACCACAGTATTCCATGTAGATAAGCTATAGATTTCTACAGAAATAGGGAAGCCATGTTAGTTGGTAAACTGTAATGGTATACCAGCTAATAACTAGATATGCATAAGGAGGGTTAATACAATGTTTTATCTCACTTTAAGCATACTATATACACAGCAAGACATAGAATTTTGGTATATAGGAGGAGTATGCCTGCCTTGGTTCAACAAGTAAAGTTTGTAGGCCGTAGACATGAGCTAGAGTATCTTCTGGGTCTGTATAGAACTATAGGTATTCCATCAAGAGAACTAGTATTTATATATGGGTCACCTGGTATTGGGAAATCAAGGCTTATAAACGAGGCTATTATGAAACTATCTTCTCTAGGGATATCGCTAGCTAGATCGTATTCTAGAGTAGACATGGTGCTTAGGGATATAGTTAGCCAAATAGACAAGTATATTATGGAGAAAAGAATGATCGTAGGCTAGTGAGTGCTTTAAAGAAGGTATTTAGTGGTATAGAGGTTTCTACAAAACCTACACCATTCATAGACATTATGGTAAGAAAAGGTAGAGAGGAGCTAGCACTCTCTCCTATGGAGATCTTCTATAATGCTTTTGAGAAAATAGCTGAGCTATTTAGAGAGTATGGTGGAGCACTAGTATTTATTGATGAACCACAGAATTTCCTTAACCTCCAAGAATGGGATCC
>CAYXOO010000194.1:0-2234 GCA_964466845.1 uncultured Desulfurococcaceae archaeon | reverse complement strand
ACACTGCCTTACATGCTCCCTAAGCTCATCAGCTAGTTCATCTAATACAATCTCTCCAGCTCTCATCTTAACACGTGGATTCTCTGCTATAAGTGTACGAGTCAACTGTTCTGTAGCTAGTGAACCAATGAACGGCTGGCTGACACCAGGTGATTCATACACACACGCTATAACGTATTCTCCATAGGATAGTACACGCATACTCCATTTACCATCTAGAGAAGATATCTTTGCATAGACTACACTATCCTTCTTAACAGCCTGCATAGAATATACTATAAGGTCTTCTAACACCCTTCTATACTCTCCACGTCTAGATATAGTGTTTCTTTGTCTAAGGAGTATATTGGAGAATATAATAGGGTCTACAAATACCTTACTAGCCTCATCAATACCCGTGTAGACATTAAACTTTTTCACACTAGCTACCTCTCAAACATATCCTACTCTCCTAGTTGAGTACAGGGTTTAATACACCGTTGTATACCATAGTATTTTTAACTACTAGGCACTACTCCTTAACAAAACTGGTCTTTAGTATAGTTAATCCAACAACTATCTCACTACCATCCTTTAGTTCACGTGGCTCCTTACCACGTAGGTCCTCGTTATCAACTATTGTTCCATTAGTACTACCTAGATCCTCTATAAACCATCTCCCATCCTTATAGAATAGTCTAGCATGTCTACGTGACACGTAGGGATCCGGTATGACTATATCGTTTGTGGGGAACCTACCTAGTGTGTACTCACCCGGCTTTAGAACCCATGATTGCTGTGGTATGAAGAAGTTGCTACGTACAACTTCTATCTTAAGTACTTTCTCTTCTTCACTCACTCTCTCCACCCTCCTTCTCTATCTTACCACTTATTAGTTTAGAGATTATAGAGGCTAACTCCTTAGATACTTCTGGAGTTAAGCCTTCTTTCTCTAGTCTATGTTTAATACTCAAGGTTCTAGAATATAGAGTTTGGCTTCCAAGCTTCATAGTAGCTTCAGCTAGTTCTTCTAACCCCTTATGTAGTTCTTCAACACCTTCCTTATCGATCCTCTTACGCAGTTGTTGTGCAGTCCTTATAGCTCTTACTTCAGCATATACCTCCTCTGATACAGTTATTGATGGAGCCTTGTGTGGCGGCACTACTTCTAACCTAATAGGCTTTGGTGGTACATACTCTGTATTATTAGTATCTGGATCAATGTATTTAGCTGATACAACACCAATGTCTAGTACTCCCTGGCTACTAGATGGTACAACTAGATCGCCTATTACATCAATTATCTCCCTATAGTGTATATCACCTATCTTTACAATAATCCCATCTCTAGAAACACTTGCTTCCCTACCATATATGAATACACGGTAGTTTGGAGCAGTCTTTATCTGCACGGTAATGTCTTTAGCACTAATCTCTTTAGCAACAAGTGTATACTGGCTAAGTAGTTCATTAAGCTTCTTGGACTTACTGACATGCTCAAATACACCACCTAGTGCATCAGCTATATCAAGTAGCATACGCTCATTATACTCTGTACCAACACCTATGACCAACCCGGACACACCAGCTTCTCTAAGCTTCTTAGCCATCTTAACAATCTTATCTGGCTTCTTAGGACCAACAGTTGGTTCTCCATCAGTTATGAATATCGCTCTAACACCAGCTATGTCTGCTCTAGAACTTAGTTCTCTAGCTACACGAGCCATCTCCTCTAGTACACCGTATATGTTGGTGCCATAGCTTAGCTTAAGCCTTACAATAGCTTCTTCTAACCTCTCCTTCTCAGACCCAGGTACTTTATCAGCTACCTTCAATACCTTCCTATGGAAGCCGAGGATAGTTACTAGATCGTTTTCTCTTAAAAGCTTTACAGCCTTAATAGCTGCTTCTTTAGCACGAAATATCTTGTCTCCATCCATTGATAGGCTTGTGTCTATAGCTATTATGAATGCTACTGGTGGTGATGTAGACTTTATTCCCTTGACACTTATTACAAATGGTATAATGTCTTCTCTACCCTCTACTACAGCGTCTTTACCAAGCCTTAGCCCTAGATCAATGTTTACCATCACAAGCACCTAAGGATCCTCTATAGGGTACTCACTAGACTATATATGGAAACTATATTTTATACATAGACCTTATTAGCCATTAAAACATTACTATTAAGTATCTAGTATAGGGTAAGTAACAGTTTCTTCTTTGTAGGTCTTTTGGGGTCTTTGTGGGTGCTT
>CAYXOO010000193.1:0-2267 GCA_964466845.1 uncultured Desulfurococcaceae archaeon | reverse complement strand
TCTCTGTACTAACTATTGTGTTTAGATATATAAGGAGTGGAGCATCAATAAAGACTTTCAATCTTCAAACTCCTCCTCTAGATAGCTTTTAGCTAATTCACCAGGGGTAGGCTCTACTCTATCCTTTAACTTCTTTAATCTGTCTACATGTTCTTTAAATAGTCTTCTAATAAGTTCTACATCTACATTTTTCCTTAGAGGCTTAATTATTATACCATCTTTAACCTCAATAATAACTTCATCACCTTCTTCTATACCAACAGCTTCTCTAATAGCCTTTGGAATGATTATATATCCTTTTTTACCAACCTTTAGCCTAAGAGACAAACCAGTACCACCTAGAGTTAAACTTAGACAAACCAGTATATATCTATTAGCCTCATATACACCACCAAGTAATTACTTAATTAAAAATCATTTACTTGAATTATGAATAAACACTCTAGGAAAAATAGTTTTTAATACCAACCTGCTAAGCTATTTAAGTTCTATTGTTTTAGCATGTATGTTTTATTCTACTCTAGGGTATAATACTCTAGGGTAGTGTAGGGATGTTGTTTGTTGATAGAGAGGGAGCTTAGTGTTCTTAGAGATGCTCTTGTGTCTCCTAGGAGTGAGCTTGTTGTTTATGGCCGTAGACGTGTTGGGAAGACTTATTTATTAAAGTATTTCTTAGGACTTTATGGTGGATTGTATCTTGTTATAAACTATAGTAGTCGTGGCCTCATACTTAGGGACTTGTCTAGGCAATTACGTAGAGAGTATGGTGGTGGTTTTGGTGTTTTTGATACGTTTAGAGACTTGTACATGGCTGCATTCAGTGTTGCTGAGAAGTATTCTTCTAAGAAGCCAGTCCTTGTAACTGATGAGGTTCAAAGACTATCTGGTTCTGGTGGATTAACTGAACTACAGTATCTATGGGATAATACTCTAAGCTATAGCATTGTACTATTGATCCTATGTGGTAGTGGTGTTGGTTTAATAGCTCGCTCGTTACTAAGCTATGAATCACCACTATATGGTAGAGCTACTAGGATAATCTATCTAGATAGTTTCAGCTATAGACAAGCTAGCTAGAGTATTTATGGAGAAGTGGAGTCCAGTAGATAAGATACGTGGATATACAGTATTTGGTGGTCTACCAGCTTACCTATCAATAATAGATGATAGCATAGATCTCTATGAGAACATATACAAACACATACTAAACCCATCATCATTCCTACACCATGACCCATTATATATGCTCTCAATAGAGACTCGTGAACCAGATAGATACCTAGCTATACTATCAGCTATAGCTAATGGTAGACAACGTGTTGGAGAAATAGCTTCTGATACTGGTTTACCATTAAACATCGTATCTAAGTACTTATACGTATTAGAGAAAGCACTTGGTATTGTAGAGAAGATTTATCCACTAGGTTTTGAAGGTAAGAAGAAGTATTCTAGATACATTATCAAGGATAACTACTATAGATTCTGGTTCTCCACAATATACCCTAGACTAGGAGATCCAGCTATCCATACAAGAGAATACCTAGATAGAGTAAAAGGTATAGTGGATCAACAGACACCACTTGTCTGGGAAGAAGTTGCTAGAGAACATATGCAGATACTTAGAGAAGACAAGAAGATAGCGTTTACAAGGATTGGTAAATGGTGGTATAAAGGCTTAGAGATAGACCTAGTAGCACTAGATGATGAGTCTAGAACAGCTTATTTCATAGAGTGTAAATGGAGTAAGAAACCACTAACAAGGAAACACATAGAGTCTCTAAGAGAGAAAGCAATAAGGACTACATGGAGAAACTGGTCTTACAAATACATATTCTATACACTAACAGAGCCAGAAACCTATCCAGAGGATGTAACTGTGTATACACTAGATGATGTAGAAAAAGACTTTGACAAAAGGAAACCACTAGTAACACAATACACTCTAAAACCCACCATGTAATAGGATATTTTGGAGAAACAACTAGTACCCATAGCCGCAATAACACTACATTTTAATTAGTGTAGTATATATCTAGGCACTAAACAAAATAGTATAGAGGAGGAGCTATCATGGCCAAAGAAAAAGTTATCACTATAAAACCTCTAGTGGATGAGAAAGAGTTAGATAGAGTTCCTCCTGGTAAAGTAGTAGCAATTGATATTAGGACTAGACGTGTTATAGCTTATGCTGATACCTTAGATGAACTACTTAGAGTCATGGATGAGAAAGGCTACAAGGGAGACGAGTATATACTTTAAAAGATACC
>CAYXOO010000192.1:0-2287 GCA_964466845.1 uncultured Desulfurococcaceae archaeon | reverse complement strand
AGATCCCTCACAAAGCATTAACACTGTGCTAGGGCCCACGTAGATCACCTTTTAGTACATCAAGTTCTTCAAAAGCTTCTTCACCACTAAGTACCTCATAATCAATCTCTCCATTAGATAACCTATACAATCTAACAATACTTATATAGCCTAGTCTATCCTTCTCTCTAGCACTTCTAAGCAAGTAGTCTAGAAACTCAAGACTATGTGTCGACATTAAGTACTGTATATCATGTTCCACAACAGTACCTAAGAGAGTATTACACCATACCTCTAGAAAACCCGGATGCATGTGGATCTCTGGCTCCTCAATAATATCTACCTTAACACCAAGTACTATAGGAACCATAAGCTCTAGTAAAGCCTTAAACCCGCTACCAATAGACTCTAGTGGTACAATCTCGTGATAACCATTATACCTAAATACAACCTTACCATCTCTATAATCATAGAAATAAGGTATAATATTCTTAAGAGACTCTATAACCTTTATCTCCTGCTCAACACCTAGCTTATCTAAAAGGCTTTTAACAGATCCTCCTCTATGAATCAATACACTAGCTACTCCATAGAGCTTATATTCTTTAAACACTATATACCGTTTATAGTATTTACAATCTAGGAATGCAGACACTTCTTCACCATTAACTATGTTTAATGCTAGAAACACTATATTCTCCACTATCCTATCCAGTATATCTCTTTTAACAATATCTATATTCCTCCTATAATCCTCTAATTTTCTCTGATACTCTTCTAGTTCTTTCATTAGTTTAGCTCTCTCTATCGTAGTCTCTAATAGATCTATTTTACTCTTCAACCTATTAATCTTAGATTCAATACCTCTTATCTTATCATACACTATATCAGAAGCTATTCTATCTAGAATTTCATAAGCTTTATCTCTTAAAGAAGGATCTTCTTCTCCCTCTAGATCATTTCTAGATGTGTATATATGTAGTGCTAGTTCTAGGTTGTCTCTAGTAGTACCTTGGACTAATGCTTTCTTAGCATCAATCTTCTTAATGTATCTATAGCCTCCTCTCTCAATTACTTGATCGAGTATGTTGTTTCCCAGTACATCTCTGTACCTATTATATGATGTAAGTAGTAATGCTATAGCTTCTAAAATGCTTGTCTTACCAGTATTGTTCCTCCCAACTAGTATGTTGACTCTGTTAAGCTCTAGCTGTAGCTCTCCTATAGCACGGAAGTCCTTGATCATAATGTTTTTAAGGAAAACCACTTCAAGGCACCTAGCTATATATTCTCCTACATGATTAGTGTGCAGTATAAACTGATATTTATTACTACCAACCTGTCATTACATAACCAAGTGTATACTGTATCTAGTAATACAGTGTCTGTTGCAGTCTATAGTCCTCCTAGTAACCTCCCCTAAGTTAATCAAGTACATCACTTAATCTACCAAGTATCTCAAACATATTTACATTAACAAGTTTATCCGGGTCTATATTGAATAATGAAGGTTTACCAATAAAGTTTGATACTATAAACTCTACTGTATATACACGATCCTCTACACCTAGTCTACTAGCTATCTCCAACAGCTTATCCGGGTCAATGTATCTTCTGATATAGTAGTATATCTCAAATGCTATACCAGTATAGAACCAGAAATCACCACGTACTACATCAACAAATGCTTGTTCTAAATAAGCTTCACCAACTTGGAACCCATAAACTGTATCTACAACTGTGTAGTCAATACCTTTAACCAATGGGTAAGCTATAACAACTGGCTTCATAAAACCAGTTCTATACAACACACTAGTATCCGGATAGACAAGCAGGTCTTCATTTAACCCGATAATAGCTGAAAACAAATCAGCTCTCTCCAACGGAACATAGACTTCATAGACATCAAGACTAGAATAAGGATTAGGACAGTTAATACCAGCAACTCTAACACCAGTAACTACACCACCACACAAACTCAAAGCTCTATAAACAGTATACTCAATACCCCTACAACGATACAACCTCCTCCAAACAACTGGAGAGAAAACATTAACTCTATAACCACCATCAACCTTATACAAAGCACCCTGCTCAATAAGCCTCTTTAACAACCTATACCTACTAGACCTAGAATTACTAATACCAAATAGTTCAAGACCACTAATCTCTATAGACTCCATAAAACCTTAACCCCGGTATACACTATATATAAAACTAGGAATAAACATTTCCCAATATATAGATAGATCTTTCTTATATAGTTAAGATCATCACAATACTAGTCTAGCTATAGCTAGCTATAGAC
>CAYXOO010000191.1:0-2307 GCA_964466845.1 uncultured Desulfurococcaceae archaeon | reverse complement strand
GTTTGCAACAGCGAGTACTATTGGTAATCGTAGACTAGCAGCTATATAGAGGATCTCCCACATAAGTGCTAGACCGTTAGCAGCTGTAGCTGTGAATGCACGAGCACCAGCTGCTGCAGCACCAACACATGCACTCATAGCACTATGCTCACTCTCAACAGGTACAAACTCTGTATGAACCTCTCCATTAGCTACAAACTCGCTGAAACGCTCAACAATAACTGTCTGTGGAGTAATCGGGTAGGCTGCTACAACGTCTACTAGGCATTGTTTAATAGCATAAGCTACTGCTTCATCACCATTAACAGCCATTAGGATCTGTTTCTCTGGGGGTATACGTGGAGCCATCACAACTACACCTCTTAACCAGTTGTTTCAGGAATCATCTTTATTGCCTTGACTGGACACTCATGTGCACATATACCGCATCCCTTACAGTAGTCATAGTTTACTACTGGTTTCTCACCATCCCATATAATGGACATGTCTGGACAGTAGAGCCAGCATAGTAGACAACGTGTACACTTACTGTAGTCTATTACTGGTCTTAGTGCTCTCCAATCACCAGTCTTATACTCTAGTGATAGCCTGTAGGGTAGTGCTGCAAAGGGGAGCTGTCTCCAACCACGTGGTTCACTCATAGTCTACACCTCCTTGGTTAACTCATAAGCTTTCTTAACGAGTAAGAGGTTCTTCTCAGCTAGTGGGCCAGGGAATCTCTGTTTAAGTGCTTTCTCTAGGCTCTCCATAGATACTATGTTTGTAGCCTTTAGCAACCCACCGATCATTGCTGTGTTATAGATGGCTCTCTCCAGGATCTCTAGTGCAAGTTCTGTAGCTGGTGTAGTGTATACCTTGTACTCACCCTTCCCAATACCTAGTGTACTGTAGAGCTTCTCTGTCTCACCCTTATAGTTGACAACGATCAATCCGCCCTTCTTGAGACCAGAGACAATGTGTGGTCCAAGCAGTGTAGGGTCTAACACTACTACAGCATCTGGTGTATAAACCATACTATGTATCTCTATAGGCTCATCACTAATCCTTGTAAAAGCAAGTACTGGTGCACCAGCACGTTCTGGTCCAAAAGCTGGGAAACTCTGTACATGCTTACCATCATACATGGCAGCCATTGCTAGTATGTTAGAAGCAGTCCATGCACCTTGTCCACCACGGCCATGCCATCTAATCTCGATCAAGGCTTATCCACCATACAGTACATACTACTATGGTCTAGTTAATACACTGGGTTAGATTAATAAGATTACTGTCTTGGTGGTATCTTGGTATATACTTGTTATTATCTAGTATATACTATATACTTGTATCTACTAACCCCTAGACAACCAGCTATAACGTTACACTTGGGGACTAGTAGATAGTATACTTGCTTACCAATCTCCTCTTCAATATCGGTTAGGTACTCATAGTGAGCCATACCCTTGGAGATGATAATATCTGCAGTATCTAGTTCATTTAAGAACTCTCTGCTAACCAAGTCCAAGTGTATACTAGCTGATGAAGAACCCGTCTCCATTACTCTATCAAAGTATTTGTGTAGACCAGCATATTCTGCATCACTAGCTGTAACATCATTTTGGAACCCAGGATCACTCTTTACAACACCTACAACCCTATTACCATAGCTCCTCAACACACTAGCTAGTATTGTATCAAGTACTGATTCACCAGCATTATCTAGTAGATACAGTATCCTATAGCCGCCACTGGATAACTGGTTGTATAGCTTCCTGGTATGATCTATAGCTATTGGTGTAGAGAGTATTTCTTCTAAACCAATAGCTTCTGGAGGCTTATACTCTGCAACACCTGTATCAAGTAGGTTTCCAGAGATAGCTATTTTTACAGCTATTCTAAACAAGTCATAACCATCTAGTCCATCTAGTAACGACTTGTATGCATCATAGTACTTTAGTGCGTAGTCTATACTCCTCCTCTTAACATCTCTATAGTAATCGACTACACCCGGACATAGCTCTAGTACTATCCTATACAATTCGGTAGCACATCGAGTAGCTTCTCTAACATCCTTAAATACCCTCCATGCTCTCTCTAGAAACCTTACTGATAACTCGTATGCTCTACTAGACTCTCTAACACATGTTCTCAGCTCACGTAGTCTAACTGTTAATATACAGCTAATACACTCTGGTCTTAGTATCAATCTATACACCTCTATTCCGTCTAGACTCTTATGAATTATTTGTAGAGGATAAAAACTCATCTACAACCTATTGTTTAATTGAAATATATGTTATGTAAACAAGGTGTTAAAAGGACAGGATT
>CAYXOO010000190.1:0-2322 GCA_964466845.1 uncultured Desulfurococcaceae archaeon | reverse complement strand
CATCAAGCCAATTAGCAAGATCACCTGCATTACCAATAGTAGCTGATAAACCAATTACTTTCACACCCATCCTCTTAAGCCTTGCAACAACCATTTCAAGTACAGGGCCTCTCTCAACATCATTAATCATATGCATCTCATCAACAACTACTACGCCAACACGTCTGATCCACCAAGGCTTTTGTCTCAAGAGGCTATCGAATCTCTCATAAGTAGCTATAACTATATCGTATCTCCCAAGTTCTTCACCAGTTGATTCATAGTCTCCAGTTGATATACCTATTCTCAATCCCAGTCTACACCATTTCTGGAAGTCAACGTATTTCTCATTAGCAAGTGCTTTCAATGGTACAAGATAGACAGCTTTATAGCCTCTAAGAACTGTGTAGACCATAGCTAGTTCTCCGATAAGTGTCTTACCACTAGCTGTTGGTGATGATACTACAATGTTTCTACTGCTAAACAACCCCTTCTCTATAGCACGTTCTTGTACAGGATTCAACTTGGTTATACCAATGCTTCTTAGAACATCTATAATACTTTGATCAATACCATACTCTACCAGCTTCTCTATATCCAATAGTCTTCTCCACCACTATTGCTAGTGTCTCTTTAGCCTCCTAGATAGTATATGTGGCTTATAAAGAGTGCTTTAGAGAGCTTGTATAAAACCTATACGTGCAAGCATGTATACCAGTATAGTGTATGCTATACCAGCTATGATGTCTATTAACAACTTCTTCCTACTAGTCTTTACACCAGTAGCACCTAGGTGCATTAGTATGAATCCAAGTACATTAGTAAACATATATGCTAGAGCAAATAATTCAGCAAACAGCTCTCTACCAATAAATACTGTTAGTATTGATGCAATAACATAAGCTATTGGTATATTGACAAATAAATCATTCCACCAAGTAAGCGGGGATAGTATATAGCCAACTATGAATACTATGGAGCGAGCTACTATACCTCTATAGCTATACCTTATATTCTTTAGACTAGACTGTATAGACATACCCCTTAAAACACCTCTGGTATAATCTATACACCCGTATTACAGCTGGCTTATAAACTTCTTTTTAATAACTAGTGTATATCATTAAACATACTATATATGTGTATGAGATAGTGTATATCTAGAAGAGACTAGCCACTTAGGCTCTTAATACCCCAGATCTTTGCTTCAACACTAGCCTCTATACTAGATAGCTTCTCAAATGCTTCAACACCAGACAACATTGTCTCGTCAACAGATAGTATAGCTCCAACAACTTTACCACTACTGGTATCAACTAGTATTCTAGACTCTAGCTTACCAGACTTTATAGTCACCAGTAGGTATCTGTACTCATTACCATACTCTCTAGCAAGATCATGTATCTTATCAAATAGCTCCTTAATACTACTAAATGACTGCTGTACTACAAGACTAGCATTTAGTAATAGCCTAGCATACTCTATAACGTCTTCTAGTATACTATTATACTTGTCTAGACTAGAAGTATCTACTTCTACGGGATACTCTCTAGAAATACCAGCCTCTACACCTACTTCCTCCTTAGCCTCCTCCCTCCCAGCTTCTACCTCTCTACCAGCCTCCCTACTAACTACTTCTTCAACAACAGTCTTGGCCTCTACAGTCTCCCTTCTAGATTCTTCAACGACAGCTTTTTCTTTAACATGTAGTTCCTCTAGATACTCTCTAGTCTTAAGCCATAGGTAATCAACTAGTTTCTCAATAACCTCACTACCTATCTTCTTAGCAACACCACCACTTACACGGTCTAAGTAAAAGTCAATCTTTACAACAGTGTTTGGCCTACCCTTTCTAGGTGTTACTACTAGTGCAAAATTAGATCTCCTACCATGGCCTATTACAACATAAGCTCTATTCTTTGGATCAAAAGCTCCAGTTACACTATATTTGTCCTGGAAACCACGTATTACTCCCTTTACACTAAATTCTATTGTATATCCTTTCTCCTCCCCTGAAATACTTGATACAAAACTTAGTTTATTGAATAGATCCTCTATATTAGAGACTATCTTTACAACCATTTCAGGCTCGATTGGGAGCTCTATGATCCTTGTATACTTCCTCAATAGTTATCTCCTACTCGATCTTCTATAGCTTCTACCCAGTAATAGATATATCCAGACTATTTTTGTTAATAAATCGTATCCACGATCACTTCTCTATATTAGGTGAATCTATAGCTAGACTACATACTCTGTGTAGAACATAAGATCCTCTATCTACTCTATAGCAGTAGTGTCTACAAAGGCTAGTCTAGTATAGATTAGGCTTCTATCTAGTCT
>CAYXOO010000189.1:0-2363 GCA_964466845.1 uncultured Desulfurococcaceae archaeon | reverse complement strand
ATATATGGGCTCTTCCTTATATACACTATTGGAGTGATCACAAAGTTATCATATCTCTCTATGAATGAATACTTAATATAGATCTTGGGTTTAAAGTCCTTAATACGAGCACCTACATTATAGTCTATTGCTAAATTAGAAGCTAATGATACAAGTGATGTAAAAGAAGCTGCTTTATATGAGAAACTATATACCTTATCTAACATTGTATCTACCTCTTCTTAAGCTCTAGTGTGGATATAAGGCTAGACTTTAACAGTGCATCATATATAGTACCAAAGTTTCTAGCATTACTACAGTCCCTTAAATGCTTATATATAACTTTCTCCTCTCGTAATTTCTCTAAAAAACTAGTAGGTACGGTTTCACAGAATACTGGTACTATACCAGTACTAGGCATAGTAGTCAAATTATCAATGTTTATACACTGTTTTATTAGCTTAGCTAGTCGCTCAATATGCACTCTAATCTCTTCTGGTATATAGATATAGTATAGAGAACTACTCTCATACAGTATACTGGTTAGTTTGTGGAGGAATTGTTTTGGGGCATCTCTAACCATTATTATTGAACATCCCATATGTTCTCTCTGTATACGTTTTTCTATAATACCCCTTTTGACACTTGATAGCCTATCCTCGTATTCTATAAGTTTTATTGAGTTTCTAATAGCTATTCTATCTATAGCTCTAGTATTGTTATGGTATTTTAGGTATGTTGTTATAGTGTCTACTATATAGTCTTTTATTAGATTGATTATCTTTCTTGCTGTACTCAATAAGTTTACTGGTACTTGTAGATCGTAGTGTATGTATATGCTTATATCTGTATATACCTTGTTATTGTCTATTCTTTGTTTAAAGTATGCTATAGCTGGTATTAGTGAGAATAGTGATACTATAGCTGGATGTAGTCTAGCATACCTGTTTCCACTAGTGTTTCTCTTATAGTAGTCTATAGCTTCTCTAAGTGGTGGTAAAACTATATGTATATTCAAGTATTCCCTTGTATTACATATCCCCTGGAGCAGGCTATAGGTATTCATATTATCTAAGAAACAATCTATTGGTTCAATAGTTTTGATCTCCTCTTGTCCTTTCTTTATCTCGTCTGAATAACATAAGCCAGTTTTATATAGCGAGTTGTGAACCATAGCTCTATACCATAGTATCTTCCAGTAGTTATATGTCCATGTAGCCTCTTTACTCAGTATATTTTCTGTTAGTGCTTTTAGAGGCTGGTGTATATACCTATGCATTATTGATGGAGCATAAGATACCATAGCTTCAAGCATTTCATCCCAAAACTCTGGTGATACTATGTCTATATACTGTGTCTTAGCTGAGTATTCTTCAACACTATACTTGATCTTACTCCATATACGAGGATGCAGTATTAAGGGTACTGAGTATTGTGATAATGAGGCCATATTTAATTCAGGGCGTATACGTTGTCCGTAAGTAGCTTCAATACCTACTATAGGCTCATCTAGTGTAAAGAATACTTGAGCACCAGGGCCAAGGAGTCTATCAATAGCTGTCTTACCTATAAACTCTACAATACGGCTAAGAAGCTCTATATAGAGTACTAGTGGTACATCATCTATACATAAGATGACATAGTAGTCGTATTCACGAGCTGGTGCTCTAGGTACATAAGTTACTTCAGACAGTCTAGTTCTAGGACTTTTCTCAGCATAAATAACCTCCAACCAGATCCCCACTAGGAGTCATCATCTATAGCAACATGTCTAATTTTACCAAAACCAAGACTAGTCCTACGTCCAAGACCAACTCCATGTAGACTAGGGAGTATATCTCTTAAGAACTTCTCTAGGAAACTAGTTACTGTATCAACAACAGCATTATGTAGCTCGTCTAGACTTCCACTATTACACTTACTAAGTATTTGTTCACCATTAAATAGATCGTCTCTTAGATATGGTAGGTATGATAGCTTACAAATACTCTTTAAAACACCCCATCTACGAGGTACACTAACTACTATCCTACCCCTAAAAATGATAACGCCACCATTAGCTGGGTAGAGTAACTCCATAGTAAATGGAGAAACTGCTCCTCTTTCACTAAATATCCTATTAAAAGTAACAAGTAGATCTGAGGGTTCATTTTCTATTCTCAATCTAGAGAATTTTACAAAAGAACCAAAAAGCGGGGAACCAAAGATAGAACACACACCACACAATCTATCCAATGGAACACAATGATGCTCTTCACTAACCTTGACACAGAGTGTCTTATCAGAGAGCTTTTCAACCAGTAGCTTATTGACGTATTGTCTAAGTTTGTATAGTTCTAGAGAAGCATTAACATTACATAATCCACTAGTAAGACAAGTATACG
>CAYXOO010000188.1:0-2371 GCA_964466845.1 uncultured Desulfurococcaceae archaeon | reverse complement strand
ATCTACTCTTATACGGCCTACCCACAGGTCTAGCTTCCTCATCACCTAGTTCTCTATAGTTGGCTGTTAGGCTTATTTATTCTTCTCTTATGTATGATTTTCCTCTTATTGGGTTGTTGGGTTTTGTAGTTATGTTTTTGTACTGGGTTTCTATGTATATAGTGTGTCTTAGGAGCTCTGGCTATGTATGTGGATTGTGTGGTGCTGTGTTGTGCCTGTAATTACTGTTGCTAGGTGGGATTTGGAGAGACTTGTTGGCCGTAGGCTTAGTGATGAGGAGGTATTGGATCTACTTCCACGTGTTAAGTGTGAAGTTGAAGAGGTTGATAGCGAGTCTATATGTTACGAAGCACCACATGATCGTCCTGACTTGTTTAGTGTTGAGGGTCTCTCTAGAGCTATCAGGTTATTACTTGGTATAAGTGGTAACGACTTTGAGTTTATCGATAGAGGCTATAGGGCTTTCAACAAGGGTGTGCCTGTTAGACCCTATATAGCACTAGCTGTTGTAGAGGATCTAGAGCTTGATGATGAAGCTGTTTCACAGATTATGAATCTACAGGAGAAACTACATACAACCTATTGTAGGGGTAGGAAGAAGGCTAGTATAGGAGTCTATGATCTAGAGAAGATCGTGTTCCCAATATACTATGAACCAGTTGATCCAGGGGAGACTAGGTTTAAACCACTAGATAGTGATAGAGAGATGAGTCTTAGAGAAATACTTGAAGAGACAGAAAAGGGTAGAGCCTATAGCCACCTGGTTAGAGATTGGGAGAAGTATCCACTACTTAGAGATGACAAGGGTACAGTACTAGCTTTCCCACCTATAATAAATAGTGAAGATACACGTGTAACAACATCCACCAAGCACGTCTTGATCGATGCAACGGGTCTATCTAGAGAAATAGTAGTTGACATAGTTACATTGATGGCTACAAGTATAGCTGAACGTAGCAAGACACGTAGAATAGCCTGTGTAGAAGTATGCAACGGTAGAAAGTGCTTTAAATCACCTAGAACAACTGGCTCTAGACACAAGGTATCAACTGGTATGTGTAGGAGCGTACTTGGGGTAGACATAAGTGTTGATACTATAAAGTCTTGTCTAAAGAAGATGGGGTATAGGATTCTAAGGAATGTTGGTGATACAGTATATGTTGAAGCACCTGTGTATAGACTTGATGTTCTAGAATGGATTGATGTTGTAGAAGATATTGCTATGGCTCTTGGATACGAGGTTATTGGTGAGAAAGCAGTTAGTCTACCACCAGCTACACACTCTGGTAGAATACACCCTATAGAGTACCTGTCTAAGAGGCTAAAACTGTTGTTTATAGGATTAGGCTTTATAGAAGTAGCTAACTATATGATGAGTAATCCATGGATACAGAATACTGTATTCAATGACGACCAGCCATTGATAATGGTTTCCAACCCTAAGATGGAGAAATACACTTGTCTAAGAAGATGGCTTACACCCGGACTACTAGAGGTAGTGAAGGCTAATATTGAGAAGAAGAAGGATATTAGAGTATTTGAAGTAGGTGATGTAGCAATAGTTGATCAATCTATGGAGACTGGTGCACGTATTGAGAGGAGGATAGGCTATACCATATCACATGAGAAGGCCACACTAACAGATTCACTAGCAGTCCTAAAGACATTGTCAGAAATACTTGGTCTAGACATAGAGTTTAGAGAACACGTGATCAAGGGATTGCTTAGAGAGAGAACAGCAGCTATAATAGTTGATGGTGAAGAAATAGGGTTTACTGGAGAAGTACATCCAGAAACACTTGTAAGACTAGGAATTAATAGACCAGTAGTCGTAGGAGAACTAATAATAAATAAATTGCTAAACATTATATTAGTTTAAAATAGAGTACTACTAATCTAATATTTTACCTACTCCACGCTATTAAGTGATGCCCATACATGGTCTAATATATTTATCAGCTAATATTAAAAGCTACCCTTAAGCCCATTTATCAAAGTCTTTCATATGCACTAGTCGTAATTAATCCATGCTATACAGGTTTCTATAAAATTGGATTAGAGGGAGAAGATAGATAGTTATTAGTAACAAAACTAGATAAGACTGTTTTTAATATTACCTCCTTAATAGCGTCTCTTGTATAATAGGATAGGTAGTGCTTTTTAATATAGTCTCTACTCTATAGTATACTCTATAGTATTAAAGTATGTGGGTGGACCTTTTGGTATTAGAGACAATTGTTTATATAACATTTATTATGGGTTTAGTAGAGAATGCTTTTATAGAAGAAAACTCTATTATCAATAATTGGTTTTCTAACCGTTATATACGTGCTCATAAAAATTTTAGCAAGGATTTTTAAGAGTATAGAAG
>CAYXOO010000187.1:0-2372 GCA_964466845.1 uncultured Desulfurococcaceae archaeon | reverse complement strand
ATGGTGAGCCTTGTAAGATTGTTGAGATTAGTCGTGCTAAGACTGGTAAGCATGGTAGTGCTAAAGCACATGTTGTTGCTATAAGCTTGTTTACTGGTTCTAAGAAGACTCTTGTAGCACCTGTTGACCAGCGTGTTGAGGTACCTATTGTTGATAAGAGGATTGGCCAGGTAATAGCTGATATGGGTGATAGTGTACAGGTTATGGATATGGAGACGTTTGATACATTTGAGATTGAGAAGCCTAGTGATGAAGAGCTAGCTGCTAAGCTAAAGCCTGGTGTTGAGGTTGAGTACTGGGTTGTAATGGGTAGGAGGATGATTGTACGTACACGTGGAGGCTAGCAACCATACACCACCATGTATAATAGCCCACTTGGCAGCTAGAGACTATAGATGGGTTGATGATTTTTCTAGAGCACTCGCTCTAAAAGCCTTTGTTCTAGAGACTTCTAGTCTAGACCAAGAGAGTCTATGGAGACTAGTTGATAGAATAACTGGTGGGCTAGGATATACTAGTGAAGGGATAGATGAAGCAAGAGTTATAATAGCTGGATGTGTCATAGCTTGGACAGAAGCTGTTGATAGAGATAGTATTGTGTTAGAGATAGGGACTGGCCTTGGTAGGACAATGCATTGTCTACTAGAGTCTACAAAACCTAGAATGGTACTAACAGTTGATAACTCACCAGAAATACTATCAATAGCACTATATAGAAACCCATTCCCATACTTCCAGGAGAAGCTATGGAGAGATAATGTATACATAGTCTATGGTGATGCAGTAGAAGTAGTAGACACACTCCTAGCCACAAGACATAGATTCAACCACATAATACACGATGGAGGACCGAATCCGGGGAAGAACAAGAGGCTCTACAATAGAGAATTCCTAGAAAAACTAGTAAGACTACTACAACCAAAAGGAACACTATCAGTATTCACAGGAAGAAACCCACGTGAAACAACAAGAATATACAAAATACTAAAAAGACAAGGACTAGAAATAGAGACAAAAACACTACCATACTCACCAGCAAGAGTAATACATGCAAAGAAACCATAGAAAGAGGATAAAACATTAAAAACCAAATAGCTAATCCAACTATAGAGGAGAAACAGGGCCCGTAGCCCAGCCTGGATAAGGCGCCGGCCTTCTAAGCCGGAGATCCCGGGTTCAAATCCCGGCGGGCCCGCATTAAATAGCTTTCCTATTCTCTTAACTACCCCTGTTCTCTTGACGGTAATAGTGTTCACTAGGGTTCTCTTCAACATGGTTTCATTGATTAGATGTTTCATCTTATATTGTTTTTATCTCTATTACCCGTTAAGACAGTATAGCTTATATGTCGTGTCGATCTAGGAGTCTGCTAGCTAAACTCTACACAATAACGGTTGCTTCTCTCTACGTCTTTGTAGAAACTTATAGCTCTCCCTGTTAAAGCATAGTATATCTGATGGTAAGAGATATTTTGTGGTTAAACAATAGGGTATTGTAGGTGGTGTTTTTTGTCCTCTGCCTCAATTACTATACCAAAGACTATTGCTAAACGTCTACGAGAGGATGCTGAAAAACTTGGGATGTCTAGTGATGAATATCTTGTTGAACTCGTTACACATGGTCTTGACCCTAGGGATAAGGCTAGAGAATACATTAAGGTTGCTAAAGAGCTTCTAGAGCAGTCTAGAGAAGAACTAGAGAAAGAAGATATTAGACAAGCAGCTGAAAAGATATGGGGTGCAACAGCATTAGCGGTAAAGGCCTATGCATACTGGAGAGAAGGAAAGAGACTAGCTAGCCATGGAGAGCTATGGAGATATATTGACATCATGGAGAAAGAGCTTGGTGAATGGATACGTGATGCATTCTATGCTGGCCATGCAATGCATACATGCTTCTACGAGGGATGGTGTACCCGAGACAGTGTTAAAGCATCAATACATCGTGTCAAAAGACTAGTTAAAGAAATAGACACTATGATAAAAACGAAAACATTAGCCTAGAAACATTCTCCATAAAACTGTTTTTATATAAGATACAAATAATTCATGTATACATAGTCTCTATATTATTATTATGAAGACATTATCGTCTATGGTATGTATTATGGTTTAATACTATACTACAGTTATAGGTCTTTTCCGTATTCTTGTATCAGTAACTATTGTTATGTAACCTAGTAATTCTCCCGCCTCTAAAGCTCTTAGGATAGCTTTAATCCTATTGGGTATTCTTGGGTCCTTTAGTCTTAAAATAATAACTCCTGGAGGCCTATAAGCTTGTGCTAAGTAACCAAAGTCTTTATCCATAGTCACTATGACTTTGTTTTGTCGTATAGCTTCTAAAACTACATCAGTATCAAAAGCACCTCT
>CAYXOO010000186.1:0-2376 GCA_964466845.1 uncultured Desulfurococcaceae archaeon | reverse complement strand
GTATACAGTGGATCCATACTTGTTTGTAGCAGCTACTGCATAGCTAGATATAATCTCTAGTTCTTCATAACGTGTCTGTGTACCAACAATACCAGCCATCATAAGAGCTACTATTATAGCTAATGAGAGTGATACACCAACTATTAGCACTGTAGCAACTAGCTTAGATACTGCATTCACTAAGAATCACCATCTAGAACTAATCAAATGTCTAGATAAAATACTTATCTCCACACACGGTGATCTACTAGTACAACTTATCTCTCCTCTATAGACTCATAACCATAGGTTATAACATCAAAACATTTATCAACTGGTTCATAGCCACTAATGATCCTATACAGATCATCTAGTACTAGGGATAGAGATGCATTACATTTATAGAAATAGACTTTCCTAGCTCTCATATAGAATGCTGTATACACCTGGCTCCCATTTAGTAGACAGCCAACAAGTACAATAGTATCAGCTGATAAGTGCTTAGCTAGATCACTTAACAAGATAGCCTTATACATTCTATCACCAACATCAATAGCATATACTGTAAAGAAGTCTGGCTCCTCATTAAGAGCAATAATTGTTCTCCCATCAGGTAAGTGAGCTGAATGTGTAATAACGATTATATATCTAGCTCTATAGGTATAGCCTAGACTACTAGAGTCTAGTGTATAGAAACATGTATTCCTAAAAAACCTATTAGCACTCACATCTATAGATAATACTATAACACTACACTCTCTAACACGATAGTTATAAACACTACCACTAAGCATTGATAGCAACAAAGATGAAAACAGTATAGCTAACACTATAAACAAAACAACCACTCTAACACCAACTCCAACACACATACACAGCCTCCTATACAAAACCATACCCACCAACCTAGATATAGACTATATACATTAAACTACATAGCTTTAAATAAAATATTTATACAAAGAAGATCCTTGAAAACAACATAATATAATTAGATACTCTAGACCAAGCTATTCACTAACCCTCCTTAAGGAACCAATGTTCTAGTGTACCCTAAGGCTAAATGCATTTAGAAAACTAGGCTGTAAAAGAATTCTCCTAGACTATATTGAATAGCTTATGTAAAGACTCGGTCTATACCATGTTTATCTCTGGTAGGATGCTACTACGTATAGTCCTAGCTCTTCTGCTTTCTTTTGTGCTGTTGGGTGTATCCAGAATCCGAATAGTATTCCTATTGTTTTTGTTTTAACGCTCTTGCTTACAGCTCTATACACTCTCTTGTAGAATTGTTCTACATCTCTACTATATATCCTAGACTTACACTCTCCTATAACCACTATCTTCTCACCATCCTTAACACCTTCACCATAGAGGTTTACTTCAATCTCTCTCCCATCTACCTCAATAAACCTTCTCTCAAGCTCATCAACCTCTATACCAAGATGCCTATAGAGCCATCCAGGCAACACTACTCTAGCAATATCCTCCAACCCAAACCCTATAGTATCAGACAACCTACCAACCTCTCTCCTCAACAAATCAATAGCCTCAACAAGCCTATACAACCTCTCCTCGGTCCTCCTCTGAGCCTCAGCCAACTCATTAAGCCTTTCCTCAGTCTTCAACTGAGCTTCAGCAAGCTCGTTAAGCCTCTCTTCAGTCTTCAACTGAGCCTTAGCAAGCTCATTCAATCTCTCTTCTGTTTTCTTTTGAGCTTCAGCAAGCTTATCAACCCTCACGGCAAGCTCATTAAGTCTTTCCTCAGTCCTCCTTTGAGCTTCTGTTAATTGGTTTAACCTCTCCTCGGTTTTTCTTTGAGCCTCAGCTAATTGATCAACCCTCATAGCTAGCTGGTTTAATCTCTCTTCAGTCATCATCTGGGCTTTAGCTAACTGGTCTATCTTTTCTGCAAGTTCTCTAACTGTTTTAACTAGTCTATCAAACTCCTCACGAGTAACCTTAATCTCTCTAACCCTCTCATCAACAACCTTAACAATAAACTCATAAAGCTCAGCAGATATACCCAAGCAACCCACCATCTACTACACTATAGGCTATATACCTATATATCTAGACCAGTCTTTTATACATACCCATGAGACCCCTATAATACACTACTATATATGGTTGACTAAAACTACATCTAGTAGTTGCTAGGTGTAGGTGTTGAGAGGACTATAGTGTGTGCTAGAGAGTATGTGTTGACCAGGTGTATTCTTCCAAAAAACATTATATAAGAGGTTTTCCTTGATCTACTATAGGTGCTCTACTGTACACTTAGTATCTGCTATATATTGTTATGTCTTTATTGTTATGTCTCTTTTCTTCTCCTCCTAGTGAATAGTATTGCTACTACTATAGCTACTATGGCTATTAAAGCTATTGACAATGGTA
>CAYXOO010000185.1:0-2389 GCA_964466845.1 uncultured Desulfurococcaceae archaeon | reverse complement strand
GTTTTATATCTATACCTCAAATAGTTTTATATTATTTAAACAATCTATTATCTTGAGCTATAGATAAATCGTATTAAGGCTGTATATTATGAGTCAGTCTGTAACACTCTTTAAACATTCTTATTAAGCTTTTTATACTTTCTAAAGATCACACTACCTAGGGACAGAGCATCTGTACCTGGTGATACAACTATGGATAGTACTAGATCTCTTATGTTCCCTCTACTTATATGCATTTTACTAGTAAGTATAGTAGGGTCTGATTATTCTTACAGCATCGATCCTAGTATTAAGGGTATTGTGTATATACTTCCTAGTAAGTATTGTAGTAGTTATTGGAGGGATACTTATGGTGATCGTATATACTTCTATGTGTATGCTAATCTCACAGAATATGCTGATGGATTAGACTATGATTTTAGCCTTATATCACAGGGCTACAACCTTGTTGTAGTAGTTATACCAGCTGATGATACAGAACAGTACTATAGCAATCTAGAGCTAGTAGACAGTATAGCTGGTAAGTATGGACTGGAGATCACGTGGGCCTTGTTCCCTAAGAGTAAGTATGGTAGTGAAGACACATACCTAGACCCTGGTACACCAATGCATAACCTAGTCGTCAGTGTTATGGAGTATCTTGTTGGACTGGATAATACTCATCATGTAGCAGTATGGTATGGGTGGAGCTATAGGCAAGACATAACAAGTGATCTATGGATCTTCTATAACAGTCTACCAGATAGTGTAAAACCCTATTATGCTGTATGGCTTGATCAACCCTACCTTGATCTAGTCTATGGTATAAACATTAGTGTACCAGTATACACAGAAATCTACAACCCGGATCTCATACCAGCCTATACAGGTGTTGTTGAGAAACAAATACTAGTAACTGGCTACCAAAGCCACAATATAACAGAATGGATCGAGCGTGTACACAACTATATAGAGTCGTCTAATACAGAAGACATAGTTATATGGATATACTACGACCTTGGAGATGGCCATGGAGAATACTATTATGCATACAAACCAGGAACTGGACTAGGTGATCCATGGAGTAAGACAGTAATACAAGAACCACAACCAGTAAACGAGCCACAAATACCAATAATAGTGATAACTACATTCCTAACAATAATAGCTCTAACCATATATACAAAGAAGAAACAAGAGAAACAATAAATGATCTATACAGACTAATAACACTAGAGAATAGAGGCTCTCTTAGAAATCATTTACCCTTATTACCTAGTTTTAATAGTCTTCATAAATATTGGATAAATAGCTTTATATAAAAAATCTATAGTAACCAGATATGGCTGGATAGACTGTAATCAATGACTTCTCTAGAGTATACCTATCCCTTAGCGTATTTTACATCTTACATTTACTTAAAACATCTATTCAAGTACCCTGATTTACTTTAATAATGTAATAGAGATAATGTAATAGATGTCTAAAAATAGATAGGTAACTTACTAGGTTACTCTATAATTTCCTAATCTAATTTCTCTATAACTTCACGTATTATGATGTCTGATATTCTAAAACCATGTTGTTTAAGTTGTCTTAGTGTTTGTACTAGTGTATTCTTGTCTACTAGGTTTTTATCATAGGCTTCTCTCAGGAGACCTAGTGTACCTATTACTTTTAATCCCATAGCTCTAGCTTTCGATCTAGCTACTCTATCATCCAAAGCTACTATACAGTCTTGCTCAATAGCTAACGCTATAGCTTCTGCTTCACCCAAACCCAATGGATCATGGAGTGCTTCTACAAGAGCTCTATCTTCTGGAGTAATAACTAGTACTCTACCTTGTCTTACAAGTTCCTCTAACTCGTGTGAACCAGGTCTACCCGATCCTCTTACTACAACCTCATCATAAACTGCTTTTGACACAAGGATCTTCCTATAGAGGCTAACTAGTATATCCAGCAAGTTTGTTTCTGCTAGAGCTATTATAACACTAGAATTAACTACTATGCATTGATTAATCAAGCTTTAGCTCCTCACGTAGCTCTTTATCACTATAGGGGTATGCACTTATACCTCTTTTCCTAAGCTCTATGAGAAATTCATAAAGGCTTAATCCAGCTAATTCAGCTGCACGTTCAATACTAACAATACCCCTTATGAAGAGATCTATAGCGTAAGCTAGCCTAACTTCTTTCTCAACATCACCAGCATAGTGAGAGGGAATTCTTACTTTTACCAAAACCTCTTGAGCCAAAACTATTCCCTCATTCCTATCATTATCCGATTATATACTAATATTAAAGACTAGTTAAATACTTAGCCTAAATATACCCAAGCACATACCTACATCCACGAGCTTCAATCCATGCATCAAACACATAATACTGTCTCTTGGAGTGAAGTAAT
>CAYXOO010000184.1:0-2509 GCA_964466845.1 uncultured Desulfurococcaceae archaeon | reverse complement strand
TGGTCGTACACCAAGTAGTCTATCATACCTATTATCAAAATTCAGTAATATCAAGATATACTATATTGCACCAAAGCCTCTACAGATCAGGGATGAAGTACTAGAGTATGTTAGTGGTAAAGTAGAGTATGAATTAGTTGAGGATGTAGAGAAAGTTATTGAAGAACTAGATGTACTATATGTTACAAGACTACAGAAAGAGAGATTACCAGATCCTAGTATGTATGAAAAACTAAAGGGTAGCTACTCTATAACAAGAGATATGTTGTTGAAACACAAGAGAATACCAATTATAATGCATCCACTACCAAGGACGTGGGAGTTAGACCCAAGTGTAGATAGTCTACCACAAGCAAAGTACTTCCAACAAGCACAGAACGGGCTATACATAAGAGCTGCATTGATAAAAGAAGTTCTCGGCCTATAACTGTACGCTATCGAGGCCCTAGAATCTTGGAGTACGACATAGAGTATTATGAGAGAGTTTTTGAGAGGATAACTATATTTACAGAGATACTCTATGGCGTCATAATTGTTGATGTTATAGCACATCTTGCTCAGACAATACTAGAACCACTTATCCATACTAGTGAGTTATTATTCTTAGCTACAGCATTGGCAGTCATAGTTGATGATTGGCTTAGATACACTATCTACAGATACGATCTGTGGCTATCTATTGAGAGAGAGTATAGACAAAGACACAATATATTATCAATACTCATAACAATGATTATACTAGACACTATAATGCTCATAATATACTATGTATCAATAACAACAATGACTGTATACAGCAACATCATACTAGCATATATGGCTCTAAGCATGTTTTATACAGTATCACTAGTCTGGACACTACACCTATTTAAAGAACTTGATTACATAGACATTGCGTGTATAGTATTATTCCTAGTACAATCAATCATATTATCACAAGTAGTACGGTCTTCTATAACAATTAGCATAGTACAAACAATATTCCTAGCTATGTACATTATAGTAAAGACTATAGAATGGAGAATTATTATGAGAGAACATTAAGGTTACACAATACTTAGTCAGGACAGCGAAGAGCTCATCACTCTATCAGCTCCGCCAGAATTCTTCATCTAGCTTCTATATGTTATTTAACTAGTTAACTAGTTAATATAATTGTATTCTATCCTTTAGGCTAGCTATTTCCTCTTAAACCTCTTTAGTAGCGGCTTAGCTGTGTCTATGAATAGTATTTTTAGTGCTTGGTATATTAGGTAGGCCAGTGCATATAGTCTTCCCTTTTCTCTAGCTTTCCTTGTTATATCTATCCAGTCGATCTTTATTACAAGGTATGTTAGTATTACTGTTATGAGTACTAGTATTGGTATTGAGAATACTGGTGAGCTGCTAGTTTCTAACTGGTAGCCTATAGCTGCTCCAAGGAATACTGTCAACCCTGTTATGAATATCTTGCCTATTGCTAGTGCTGTAAAGAATTTAGCTACACTATATCTCGATAAACCAAGCGGCACATAGAGTATATCGTCTGGTAGGGGTAGTGCAGCAAATACTAGGACTGCATAGAATAGATTCTTCCCAGCATATTGTGTAAACAACTCCATATGCTCTCTAACACTATCTGGTAAAACCTTTCTAGCACCACGAGCCATATAGTAGACCACAAGCTTGCCTAGAGCAGCACCTAAACCACCAGCTATAGTGATTAGTAATAGAGTTGATACAGACTTTACAGTACCTGCATAAACCATTATGAAGAACAAGTATGGAACTGTAGAATAGGGTATACAATTACCTATGAAAGAAACTAGAAATACACCCAAGACACCATAGTACTCTATAAGCCACTCCAAGAAACCCTCTAAAACACTAGACATACACCAGACCCAACCACTACTATAACTTAACATAATTCTATGTATCGACTAGAGATATAAAACACTGGTGCTCTAGAGAACAAGGCAGACAAGCTATTCTAGGCCAAGCTAGAGATCACTATAATGACTTAACTATAGCCTAGTATACAATCAGTCAACACGGTGGCCACGGGTCTTCTCCCAGGGTAGTCTTCATCCCCATAGAGAGTCTGTCGAGGGACTTAATTCATCCCCAGTAGTAACTAATACTATTTATTACATACTTAAATCTCTATTATTGATAGTACTTATGAAATAACTTCCTAGTACCAAGAATATAGGAATAGGATATATCTTCTTTTCCCACATTATCTCTTGGAGAGCTAGAACATATTGGCTTAGATAATGTAATACTGTATCATTATTTAGACAGTGTTTACCGAGAGGTATAAATTTCCTTATCTAGAACTAATTCTAATGGGATCTATAGGGTTTGTCGTGTATGTTGTAACATAAGAGACTAGTGGGAAGGTATTTTTGGCTTGGGTGTACGGGCTATACTGTCTATACTCGTGGCAACCTTGGTATTAATAATTGGAATGCTATATTACTGCTTTGTAGTACTAGAGAGTACATCCATAGATATTGGTAGTGTG
>CAYXOO010000183.1:0-2569 GCA_964466845.1 uncultured Desulfurococcaceae archaeon | reverse complement strand
C
Organism: uncultured Desulfurococcaceae archaeon; assembly: GCA_964466845.1. Classification (GTDB taxonomy): domain Archaea; phylum Thermoproteota; class Thermoprotei_A; order Sulfolobales; family Desulfurococcaceae; genus CAYZRH01. The sequence goes on along the minus strand of CAYXOO010000183.1, from coordinate 2,568 downwards.
CCCAATACACTATATTAAGTATAGATATAATGTATCAAGACTAAATATTTTATTTATAGATATAACAGTGAGACAAGAGATAGACATTGGGATAAAATGAAAACCAAGAGTACAAATACCTCCTTCGGTGCGCGAAACCGTCTTCATCCAAGGAGTCTCTCCTTGTCTGTCTAGCTTTGTCTTGTCCACATCTACTACTGTTTTTATTCTAGTGTGTTTTTTATATTGTTTTCAACTAGAAAGTATATTAGGCTATGTATGGTGTATCCAGGTTGTTGGAGTATAGAGTGTGGGTTGGTTATGGTGGGTGAGAGGAAGTATTTTGTTCATCCAACAGCTGTTGTTGAAGATGATGTAGTGATTGGTGAGGGTACACGTATATGGCATTTTGTGCATGTACGTAGGGGTGCTAGGATTGGTAGAGGCTGTAATATTGGTAAGGGTGTATACATTGATGTTGGTGTAGTGATTGGTGATAGGGTTAAGATACAGAATTTTGTATCAGTATACCGTGGTGTGACACTGGAGGACGACGTGTTTGTTGGTCCACACGCTACTTTTACTAACGACCTCTACCCTAGATCGTTTAATGAGGACTGGGAGCTTGTTCCAACACTTGTTAAGAAGGGTGCTAGTATTGGTGCTAATGCAACAATTGTGTGTGGTGTAACTATTGGGGAGTACGCTATGGTTGGAGCTGGTGCTGTTGTTACAAAGGATGTACCACCACATGGTCTTGTCTATGGCAACCCTGCTAGGCTAAAGGGGTTTGTATGCTATTGCGGTAGGCCACTGAGGGAGGTTGTTGGTGAAGACAACGACTATGTATACTACAAATGCAGCCATTGTGGGAAGAAAGTAGCTATTAAGAGGAGTGATTACGAGAGGTATTTGAGGGAGAAAGACCTATGAAGCGTATACCAATAGCCAAACCAGTTATTACAGATGAGGATATTGAGGCAGTAGCTAGAGTACTTAGATCAGGAATGCTTGCTCAGGGTAGAGAGGTTGAGTTGTTTGAGAAAGAGTTTGCAGAGTATATTGGTGTAGACTATGCTGTAGCAGTAGCTAATGGTACAGCAGCCTTAGACATAGCTTTGAAAGCAGTTGGTGTTAGAGAGGGTGATGAGGTGATAACAACACCATTTACATTCATAGCAACAGCTAATGCCGTATTATTCCAGAGAGCTAAGCCAGTGTTTGCAGACATTAATCCAAAAACCTACAACCTTGACCCAGGGGATGTTGTTGAGAAGATAACTAGTAGGACAAAAGCAATAATAGTAGTCCACCTCTATGGGCAACCAGCTGATATGAAGGCTTTTAGAGAAATAGCTGATGACTATAAGCTAGTGCTTGTAGAAGATGCTGCACAAGCTCATGGAGCAGAGTTTATGGGGGAGAAGGTAGGTAGTCTAGGGGATATAGCTATCTTTAGCTTCTACCCAACAAAGAACATGACAACTGGTGAAGGAGGAATGATAACCACTAATAACGAGGAGTATGCTAGGAAGGCAAGGCTATTGAGAGACCATGGGCAGACACGTAAGTATTTACACGAGATACTAGGATGGAATCTACGTATGACAAATATTGCTGCAGCATTGGGGCGTGTACAGTTACGTAGACTAGATAAGTTGAATAGGATTAGGGGAGAGAATGCAAGGATGCTGACCAGTGGGTTGGAGAAGATAGAGGGTATTGAGACACCATATGTTGATCCACGTGTAAAGCATGTGTGGCACCAGTATGTTATACGTGTTAAGAGAGAGTATCCACTAACTAGGGATGAGCTTAGGGAGTACTTGGAGAAGAAGGGTGTTGGTACAGCAATACACTACCCACTACCAATACACCACCAGCCACTGTATAGGAGGCTAGGCTACCCACCAGATATATGCCCTAATGCTATAGAGGCTAGTAGAGAAGTATTGAGTATACCAGTACATCCAAGCCTATCAAGAGAGGATATAGAGTACATTATCGATTGTATTAGAGAAGCTTCTATTGCTATAAAATAGTTTTTTAACTAGTATCTGTTCGTAGAATACACGGAGAAAGATTAAAAATAGATGTGTAAGGATAGATACATTAATATAGTATAAAGGTGGTGGAAAAGGCTTTAACCAAAAGATATTATTATACCGTATACCTAATATATGAATAGAAAGGTGATCGGATTGAGTACACCGGAAAACACCTCTACATACATAATACAGGGGCATAAAGTCGAGTATAGAGGACCTGGAGCAGAGTATTTCCCAGAGTATATGGAGCGTGCACGAAACCTATTGAAGAAGCTTGGACAACCAGTTATGTCAAACCGTGTAACAACACTTGCACTAGCACTTATGATTGAAGACAACGTCATATCTGTCTATACACTTGAGAAGAAAGTTGTTGTTAAACGTGATGATAGATTGCTTAGTAGTAAGAGTCTACGTACAAGAGTGTATTACTGGAAGAAGGTTATTAAGGCATTAAAGGAGTCTAAAGCTGAAGAGGAGAAGAAGTAGTCTAGGACACAAGTATGTACTAGGGACTCACGGAAACCATATTCCTACGGCC
>CAYXOO010000182.1:0-2574 GCA_964466845.1 uncultured Desulfurococcaceae archaeon | reverse complement strand
CCTATACACTATGTAGTCTACTAGATTAATACCCATAGAAATAGTAGTTACTATTAATAGCTTCACTATACCACTTCTACTATATACAAGATAGACTAGATAACCAGTTATAGCTCCAAAGAGCCATCCAGAGACGATGTCTCTCCAGTAATGCACTCCCAGATAGATCCTAGACAAACTAGTAGCTAACACAGTACTTACTGCAAGCAACGCTAGAGACTTTCTCCTATAGGTAAGCACCAGGTATAGCCAAAACGTTGTAGAAACCATTGCATGTCCACTCGGCAACCCATAGCCACTAACTTCTACCCTCCACTGACTACTTGGTGGTCGTGGTAGAGCAAAGAAGTTCTTCAATAGTATACATGATGATGCACTAGATAGTATAGCAACCATGCTAGCATAGCCTTCTCTAACTGAGAGGAAGACATAGACAACAAGACTAAATATTATATATGCTTTCTCATCACCAATCATTGTAATAAGATACCATAGAAGCCAGTTATTAGTTATCAATGCAGAAACTGTAAGCACTATAACAGCTATAGAGGAAGCTATAATAGCCTTGTCAATACGATCCAATTCCTCTATCTAACCTCCTATACTCCTAAGCTGTGACCTGGTCTCTTAGAAATACTATTGTCTAACATAATAACTGTGTCTCTAAATAAATATTGGGTTGACTGAATTACTAGAGTAGGGTGTATGGTTATGGGTAGAGATAGAGTTGTTGTAAAGATTATTGGTAGGAACAACTATATCAAGTGGACTCTTAAACAATGGGTTCTAGAGGTAAAGGATATTGTTGAGAACGAGTATGGTGTAGAGATAGATGTTGTTGATGTAGATAGTGAGTCTAGTGAGCCAATACTAGCTGTTAACGACATAGTCTTTCTAGAAGGACTACCTGGTGAAGAAGGCTATCTTATAGAGGTTTTAAAGAAAGCTATAGAGTCTATCCGGGAGACTTAAACTCTGTATACAATCTAGACCCCTTATACCTCTTCCTATAACTCTCCAATACACTATGGAATAACTTGTAGAAATAGTTTTGCTCGGGAAACACAGTCTCTTCTACAACACCATTCTTTTCAACCAATAGCTTCCCAGAGCCATCAATATAGCCTATAACACTCGCTCTAACACCATTCTCATTGAGGTAACTAGCTATCTCTTCCCCAACACCTCTCCTTACAACAACTACTAGTGTACCCTCACTAGTAACCCAATATGGATCAATCCTTACTCCAGAAAACCTCATGTACAACTCTAGTATCTTATCCACACCCTTGTCTATAAAGAGTCTATCATAGTACACGTATACACCATACCTAGTACCCTCGACAATATCTAGGAGTGCACCATAGACTCCATGCTCTGTAGCATCATGCATATACTTAACCATTGTCTTTAAACCATACCTGCTAAGCAACATGGCTTCTCTATACACACTCTGCATATAGAACACGTTATCAACCACTCTATAGAAGCTCAGACCATACCTCTCAATCCATACACGTGGGAAGAGCATTGCTAGTGTAGCAGCTGTCTCTATACCACCACCTTTCACAAGCAATACCTCATCACCAACCCTTATATCATCTATACTAGCCCACAACCCCTTCTTTGTAACACCGATTACCATACCTGATCCAAGCATTGGATACTCAACACCACTATATCTCTCAATATGTCCACCAGCTATTGCTAGCCTTAGCTTATCTGCAACCTTATGTATACAACTCCATAGCTCTACAAAGTCTCTATCACTCATCTCCAAGGGAAGGTTTAGTTCTAGAAACAAATACCTTGGCTCTACACCAGCTACTAGTACATCAGCAGCTATAGTATGTAGTGCATACCATACAGCACGGTACCAGCCATACTCTGGTAGTATAAAGAACGGATCAGTAGATACAACTAGATCGTATTCACCAATGTTTATAACACTAAAGTCTCTACCAAAACCAGGTTTATAGACAACATCATCTCTCATTAGACCAAGCATGTTATAGACTATCTCTCTAAAAAGACACCTATCTATCTTACCATACTTATCCATAACAATCAACCATAGAGTATACTCTACAGCATTAGACCCTATATAGATTTGTGTAGGATAGATATAGACCCTAGTACTCAATAACTCCTATGCTATTACATTCATTAGTAGATGTTGTTATAGAGATACTATAGCTTTAAATAAGTCTAGATAACGTCTATATACGGTAATGATATAGTGTGGTAGCTCGTATGCTATCTAGTTGCATAACTGGTTAGGACGTGAGGGGTGTTGTATAGTGAGTATCGTCCCCGGCCTAGTCTATAGGTTCTATAAGTTTATAGCAATATTCATACTTGTTGTAGTCTTGTACCTAGTATACTTCTTCTCTGGAGGATTCACACTAATAATTGGTGGCGCATCAGAGTTCTGGGTTAGCCAAGCAGGTATTGGTAAGATTACTGCATCACTAGCTATAGCCCTAGTACTACTAATTATAGCATTGATAATAGCCCTTATACTAAAGATTAGGATACCGCTGGCTAGTAAGCAGTTACTAAAGATCATAGTCC
>CAYXOO010000181.1:0-2659 GCA_964466845.1 uncultured Desulfurococcaceae archaeon | reverse complement strand
GGAAAGCAGCTACTATATCATCTACAAAACTAGCACCTATAATCAAAGCCTTTATCTCACGGCCACCTAGATAGGCTATTGTAGCAGCTACTGTTTCTGTAGCAGTATTTGATAGTGCTAAAGCTATGAATACTGCTTTAAAACCAGTTATGCCTGCTAGATACAACACGGTATATACTAGTGTATAAGTGGTTACTACACCAGCTACACCCATTAGTACTACATAGAAACTCCTACGCTGTAGTTCACGGAAATCAGTTGTTAATCCAGTATAGAATAGTAGTAGGAGGAGTGCTACACTAGCTATTGTCTCTAGCTCTCTACAAGGCTTTACAAGACCTAGCATATAGGGTCCAAGGACTATACCAGCTAGTACATGCCCTACAATAGGGTGTATACCATGTCTCTTAAGTGGTAGACCGAATAGTTTAGCAAGTATTAGTAGTAGTACAAGACTTGTTAGATACTCCAATTCCCCTCCTACACACCTCCAGCTAAACTAGAGCTATTGTTACTCATATGAATAAGCTATAACCTTTTCCCCATCAAACAACACTATATTCCTACCCCATACATGGAGTGGCTCAATACCTGGTCCAAGCCTTTCTTCTTCAATAAGAACTGGTTGTTGGATAACAGCTATCCTAGTCTCCTTCCTATACTCCTCATCAAACAATGCAACTAGTGATCCGCTGTGGAGTACACGTGATACACTCCTCACTATGTGAGACTGCCATAGTACTTCTCCACGGAAGTTATATGAGATAATGACTGGGTATCCATCTATTATAGAGAGTGTTGTTATAGTGCCTGCTTCCGGGTTTACATCGTATACTCCACGTGTATATGGTGGACGGGAGATCATGTATTCTAGGTTATAGTCTACAACACTATATATCTTGAGGTTATGTCTATCCATTACTATAAGGTATTTCTCGTTAAACACGTCAGTCCCTGGTAGTTGGAATGGGAATGGGTTGTAGGGTACAAACAATGCTATGCCTTCATCACTAATAACTTCTTCTCCATCATCATTGTATACCTTGGTATATATTCTCCTACCATGTTCTCCATATATAGCTATTAGTGTTGGAGAAGATATTATCCTACCACCAAAACCAGTGTATTCATCAAGTATACTACCAGAACCAGCATCTACGAATAATACAGTAGAGTGTTCTGGATATGGGGATATTGTTGATAAGGCTATAATACTTGATGCAGCACCTATGTCGAAATCAAGTGTATTGCTTAGTGTTAGAGAGTCTACTACACCACCGCGTGCATTAATAACACTTACTTCTAGGCTATAGTTTTGCTTAAGAAAACCAGTTACACATACCTCTTTCCTACAAACCATCTTTATACATGGACCACGTAGTATACGGCTCCAAAGCTTGTTACCGAATCCACGGAAACAACGTAGTGTTATAAAATCAGCTTTCCTCTCAACAACACCACGTAGCTCTGGCTCACGGCCACCACGTACTGTTGTACGACCACTAGATAGCTCTATAACAACTGTTCTCTGCTCGTCTCTACAGTATAGGTTTAAGCTAATCCAGTCACTACGTACATCTAGTCCATCGAATATACAGTCACTAGGCAGTGTATACGTCCATAGAGGTGTTAGTGGCACACTAGTTCACCATATATGGAGCTCTATAGACGCCCATATACTGCTATTAACTTATTTATGTCCTTAGAACTACTTAAATATAGTGAAGAACCTAGTCTATAGATATAGAGGGTCATGGGGTTAAGTAGTTGTATTTAAGGAATGAGAGGATTAGGAAGTTACCACTAGTCATTGATGCTGTAATGGTGTCTGATGTAGAGGATACTAGGAGGCCTCAACAACTATACATGGTGTATTCACAGACACTATATCCAGGTCTAGGGTTCAAGAAAGGCTATGTATATGGTGGTGAACATGGTATTGAGAAAGTATTTGTTAAGAAGATTGCTGGTTTAGACCACGTCTATGCTGGTAGGAGGGATCTTGTTACAGTTAATGGTAGTGTAGAAGGTATTGTATATAATGGTGATGATGTAGCTGTATCCGTGCTCCTCCCTAACGGGTACCACTCACTAGTGCTCATAACATGTAGTACTGGCTATGTACACCGTTTTGAAGAGATTGTTAAAGGGTTTACTAGTAAGAAGAGATACACTATAACTAGGATAGACCTTGGCCTATCTGGTTCTACCATAATAGCTTTGTTAAAGACTATTGATAGAGAAACAAATGCTCCTGGCCCATCATACTTGTTTCTTAAGAAGACTGGTAGCAACTATAATATGAGGGCTCTTTCACCGAGAAGCGTTGTAGCTGGCTCTAACGGCTTGTATACAGGTGTATTCGAGGTTGTTGAGAGGAAGGATAAGAGACAGATAAACCTACACCTAGTATTTAATGGTAGGTATAAGAGGTATAGGTTGAAGAATGATATTGTTAAACCAGAGTTTATTAGACAAGATAGCCTAGTCTATGCATCTAACGATACACTCATAGCTAGTGATGGAGCTAGCATATACACTATTGATTTGAAGAAGAATAGAGTGTTGTGGAGTAAGGAGATAGGTGTTGTAAGATGTGCTAGTGTATCACCTATCTAGACAGGTGATGTGGAGAAAAAGATCGTTGTAGCTGGCTCTG
>CAYXOO010000180.1:0-2688 GCA_964466845.1 uncultured Desulfurococcaceae archaeon | reverse complement strand
ACAAGTTTAGAAGACTCTATATTAAGCTCTATAGATAGTCTTGACAACTGCTGTACTAGTGTCTCAATAGCCTCTCTAACCCAGTTACTACACCCAATACACGTTATCTCTCTAAGATACCCCGGACAACCACCAATCATCATGTTATATAGTGATTCTATATCAACCCCTTTAACGCCTTGTCTGTCAAAGTAGTCAATAGCTAGTTCTCTAAACACAGTATACTCTAGGGGTTTAACAAGATACCTATTGACACCATAGCCTATTATACGTGGTAGTGTCTCTGGTGAAGCTATAAAGCCTTCACTACAAGAGGCTATAACGTATAAGCCATTACTCTTGCTAAACAGGATGTTCTTAGCTAGAGCTTCTAAACCAGTAATTGCTTCAACTCTAGAACTATAGGCTAAATGGATCTCGTCTAGAAACAATAGTAGCCCCTTATACCTTGCTTTAAACCTCTCCAACAGCCTAGATACAGCATCTACTATCTTACCTGGAAAAGGTATACCAGAGACACTACCTATAATAGCCTCTATAAAACTACTTAGTATATCTCTAGCACTAATCCATTCTCTCTTATCCCAATAACTCCTATAATCAACAATTACTAACGGTATATGTTTCTTCCAAGAAAAATATCTTATAAGCTCAGATTTACCAACATTCCTTGGCCCATAAACTAGGAGGAGACCCCTACCAAGTAGTTTCTCAAGATCAGCTAGTTCGGACTCTCTATCATAAAATGGTATACCAAGGCTTGTCCTATACTCCTTATCAATAAACACCATAGCTTCAGCCTCTCTAAAATACTCAGTTATTAATGTAGAGTAATATAGCTATTGTCTCCCTAGAGCATCAATAAGGAAATAGCATATTCTATACCACTAGACTACATACTAGTGGTAATGGTGTCTATGTGGGTGGGTATGGAGCTATAATGTCTACTCCTTTTTAGCTAAAGTACTTCTTATACTGAGTCCTATTGACTTACCTAGTTTGTATGCTTTATAGTTTATTTCAAACCCCTTCTTCCCTCTAAGGACATCTTCTACAACATTATCATCTACTTCTACAACACCTATACCTAGTGCTAGCCCTAGTGCAACCATGTTTAATGCTTTATAGACATCATGTTCTATAGCTTTACTAGACAATGGAGCTTCCAAGGTATTACCAATCCTTGTCTTAACAAGATCTCTATCTACTACAACTAGGTTTGAGTTCTCTAAGTGTCTAACCCATCTCTTAACACCATACTCGTGGATAACAACTGCTAGTGTAAAAGACTCTATAAATGGGTTTTCAATAGGCTCTCTATCAAATACTGTATAGGCTATAACTGATCCACCACGTACTTCTGCTCCATAGCTTTGTAGCTGGGATACATAGTATCCACTATTAAACAGTATTTCTGATAAGCTATTAGCTGCAAAGACTATACCTTGTCCACCGCGTCCAAGGAATGCTATAGACTTAGCCATATCCTTCTACCCTCCCTTCAAGGCTTTCTCTAGGTACTCTCTATACCTATCAATATAGCCTGGTTTATCAACTGATCTGAATACACCAACTGGTATATACTCTTTCTTCTCTTCCTCACCTAGTTTCTCGTATCTACGATAGTCTATACACTTCCTACGTAGCTCTAGTAGTTTCTCACCAGCAGATTTACCCTCACGTCTCACAACATAGGTTACACATGGAGCGTAGACTTCTATAAACCGGAATCCACGTTTTATCCTTGAGAACACATCTATAAAGCTATTCTTAAGCTGTATGTAGTTAGCAACACACCACCTAGCTACATAGTTAGCACTGGTAGAAAGCAATAGCTTTACAGCATCAAATGGCTCCTCCGGGTTACCATAGGGTGTCGTTGGTGTCTTAAAACCATGGGGTGTTGTTGGAGCCATTTGACCACGTGTCATAGCGTATACCTGGTTATTAATAAGCACTACAACAAGATCCATGTTCCTCCTAGCAGCGTGTAGGAGATGGTTACCACCAATAGCTAGTAGGTCTCCATCACCACCGATAACAACAACTTCTAGATCCGGGTTGAATGCTTTAACACCAGTTGCTACAGCAATAGCTCGTCCATGGAGTGTGTGTAGAGAATCAGCCTTTATATATGGGCTTGGAATCCATGATGAACAACCAATACCACTAACAAACACAAAGTTCCTTAGATCACTTATACCAAGCTCCTCTAATGCATGGAACATAGCGTTCATAACAATACCGTTATAGCAGCCAGGACAGAAAGCTGTTGGTAGAACTTCTTCCCTCATATACTTTAGACTAGGGTGTCTATACATAGTTCTTAAACCCAGTAGACAATATAGTGTAGCCTATGGTATTTAAGAATAGTTCTACTAGGGAACACTACATGATAGTATCTGCTAATGTGATTAAAGTGTAGCCATGGAACAAGGGGACATACTATGTAGAAGCTATTCAGTAGTAGAGATTATTTATAAACTAGTCTAATAATAATGGTTAACACGGATATACTGAGGGGGTTTATCTAGTATTGGATTCTAGAATGTATACAGTAATACCCTTTATAGGTAGGTCTAGAGAATTATCAATACTAGTAGAAGCTATAAAACCACATGGTATACCATCTCGTTCCCTACTATTCATTGTAGGGCCTAGTGGTATTGGTAAGACAAGACTTACTCT
>CAYXOO010000179.1:0-2703 GCA_964466845.1 uncultured Desulfurococcaceae archaeon | reverse complement strand
ATATACCGTTATGATCGTGAGTGTAGGGAGTGGATCTTAATCGATCGTGATGGAGAGTGTTTTAAACCCTACAAGGACGGTTTCTACGTGATATACTTTGACAACACCAAGTGTCCAGCATGTAGGATCTACGACTTGTTCTGGTACCCATTTGTAGAGACTATAGGCCGTGGACTAGAGAATGTAGAGTATATTATAGTGTTGTGTGAATGGTTTGCACGTAAATGTGAATCAAGAGCAGCTAGTAATACCTTCAAGAAATACGAGATAATAGCTTCACCTACAACAATGCTTATGGAGGTTAGAGATGGAGAGGTCAGGAGGACTGAGAAGCTAAGGGGTATTAAGAAGATTGATGAGTTGCTTAAGAGTATACTAGAGTTTACTGGTATAAAAGTGGAGTAGAGCGGTGAATACGTCCCAGACTAGATCATCCCAACGGGCCTTTGGCCCGGTGTCTCTAGTCCCTCTAATATAGCTTTTCTATATACACTAATTTATCTCTTTATATGTAGACTCTCCTCTACACCGTGGTTGTCTAGTTTTCTCTTCCAAGACTTTATCTTTGTAGAATAGCCTATAGTATACATGGTGGGTTGTATATGGAGAGTGATGGTATAGAGCGTTATCTAAAGGCTCTTGCACATCCAGTACGTAGAGCTATAATAAAAGCTCTTGCTGAGAAAAAGAAGCTTAGTTATACAGAGCTTATGAGGATAACTGGTGTTGAAGATAGTGGGACATTTGCATTCCATATAAAGGTTCTACAGGGGCTTATTGAGAAGGATAGTGAGACTGGTGACTACATGCTTACAGAGGATGGCTGGAAGGCTTATCGTGTACTAGAGATCATAGGTGGTGGGGAGCTAGAGGCTAAAGAAGAGGCTATAAGTAAGGAGACTAAGCCCGGTGGTGAAGTAGTTGTTATTAGTGATACAATGTCTTTCACTCTTACAAAGAATTTTGCTGAGAGGCTAAAGAGAGAGGGTAAGAGGTTGTTGATAGAAGATGTACTTGTTGTTACTATAGAGGATATGCCGGAGGAGTTGCTTGATAGTATACTAGAGGGTATGCATGATGTACTAACTGTTAAAGCACCTAAACACCTAATCCCAGTGATTACATTGAAGAGCCATGACGTCACATTTATTGGTGGTGGAACAGGCTATGTATCTGGGATTATAGGAGATGTTGTCAGAGGTGTTGTTAAGGCTATGAGACAGTCTATACCACACTATACTGGAGAACGTATACATGTCGAGCGTAGAGAAAGGATAGAATCTACTCCATACAGTCTATCAGTCTCTATAGACTCTTCTACAGTAAAGCTAAGCCATAGCAGTAGTGATGAATTACTTATATCTGGTGAATTCTACGATGCAGACGACTTAGAGATTAGTAGGGATAGAGACTGGATAGGCATTGATATAGACTGTGGAGAATGTAGAATAGAAGCTCCAACTGGTATAGACTCTCTAAAACTAAAGATATCTTCATCAAGTGTTCATGGTAAACTAGAGAGTATAAGAGATGCTGTATTGGATATAGACTCCTCATCAACAGATCTAGAGTTTCTAAGAATGAGTTTGTCTAGGATTGTAGCAAGTATAGATAGCTCAGCAACTAGGATAAACATAGACTATACAAGCTATACCGGTGAATCAATAATAGACATAGACCTTGATACATCAACACTAAGAATGGAAATAACAGTACCAGAAAACACTAGACTAGACATAGAAGCCTACGGAGGATACAATATCATAGAGATAAACGGGTCAACAGTATACAGCTATAGAGACAAAGACTATGATGAAGCAGAATCAAAGCTTAAGATAAGAGTAAGAAACGACTCTAGTACAGCCAGGATAAGGATTAACAAGAAAAGAGTAGAAGCTATAAAGACTAGTAAAGTGAATAAGTAGCTATAGAATGATGAGCCCTGGCTACACTACTGATCCAAGAGCTGGTGAAGAAACGGTCGTGAGCTGACACAATAGGGCTATAACACAGCTATGCTATCTCACCTTAGCCCTGTCTAGTAGAGAACACTGTTTAGAGAAGCCTTTCTTTAAGCTTTAAAGACTCTATCTCTTCTATAGCCTTCTTATAAATAGTTGTAGCTAGTAATGGCTTTCTCTCAAGGATGACTTGTCCAGTCTCTATAACCTCTCTTATCTTATAAACAGTGGTGGTGCATAGTTTAATACATGTGTATCAAATGGGTAGCCGATCAAGTCACTCAATGTTCTATCCATTTCTATCTTGTATTTAAGTGGATCAACGCTCTTAGATACATAGACAGCTAAGTCAATATCTCTAAACAACTCGTCTCTAACAAACGAGCCAAAAACTATAGCTAAGACAAGCTCTTGTCTCTTGCTAATAACGTCTATGATCATCTTAATAACGTCTTTCTTCTTATTCTCACAAAGGCTATAAAACCTAAATCTCTCCATCTCCTCAATCTTCTCTAGATCTAGAGGCATCTCCTCAGATCACTCTACCTTATTATCTCATAGACTCCATTATTTCATTAGCTCTTCCTATTTAAACTGTTTCTATAGTAGCTCTAGACAAGCTATATTATTTTGTAGCTATACTTGTTTATAAGGTAATAGTTAAAGACCCTATATATCTCTAGATAGTAGTGTGTGGTGGTTTTGTGAAGCTTGTAACGTATAGGGATTACCTAGAGTTTAT
>CAYXOO010000178.1:0-2709 GCA_964466845.1 uncultured Desulfurococcaceae archaeon | reverse complement strand
ATCTTAGTGATTTGGTTAATAAGAATGTGTTTTTAGAGAAGTATAGTAGCTTCCTTAGCCTCCTCTACAGTATGGAGAAAGTACGTGATAGAGTATATACAGTATACTGCTACAGACTACCAGTATATAAAGAAGAAGCCCATAAGACATGTATTGATTATCTTAAGTATCTTATAGAAAAACTACCTAAAACATCCGACCCTGTAACTGGTTTAGCAAAGATAACTGGTTTAGAAAAGTCTTTCCTAGATAAACTAGGGGTAAACCAATACACACTAGCCAGTAGAAACCAGCTATTCCCAGTTGTACATCCTAGTAGAGAACTTGTTAAAGAAATAGTGTCTAGAAGAGACAGTCCATACTATATAGAGGATAGTGTGTTGAGAGATAAGATTGTAAAAGCATCATTCAATACACCAGCTATAGCTGTACAATTAGTGGAACTAGTTAGAGCCAATAGGATAGATAGAAGAGACCTAGACAATCTAGCAAGACTATATGAAAAGATACCTGAGATAAGAACTACTAGTACTGATATAGAAGAGATTAAAGACTACATAATGGTTTGGAGAGAAGGTATTAGAGAACTATACATACTAACAACAAGAACAGAGCCATCATACCCAATACTACTAAATGCATCCATAGGATTTGATAGCGACATACTCGGGTTATCACTACTATATACAGGACTACTACTATCCTATATAACCACAAACAAGCTAGACGAGAAACTACTAGAAACCTATAGAGAGGTAACTGGTAGAAATGTAGACAGTGAACAAGTACTTAGAGAACTACTAAGCATATATAGAGAAGACTTTAGAGAAACAATTAAAAACATAGCTTGTGGCCCACAAGAAGGTTTATCCAAGATTAGAGAAGTTGTAGAGAGTCTAAGGAAAACCATACATGTAGACACTATAGCTAACAAGAAACTACCAATATATAGGCCAAGACACACAAAACCAATAATAGAAGAACATGGTCTGATAGTAGTACCTTATATTGATAGTAGTGGAAAACCACGTATAGACAGAATCCATATGTACAGGTTGTCTAGTGAGTTTAGACACTATAGTATATCATATAACGAGCTATACCTAGAAAACCCATCCAAACCATACATAGGCCAGGTAGTTGATACTGGAAAACTACTACACATCATAGCCTTAACACAAACCATAAAAGCACTACAAGACTACACTATAATAACAAACAGGTCTAGCATAGATATGGTTGTTTATACACTAGCTGTTATAGAGAACCATGATAAGTTGAGAGAAATACTAGATGAAAACACTCTATACAAACTAGAACTAACCATGACAAAAGAATCCCTAAAATATCCAGGCATAGCTAGTGAACTACTAGAAAAACTACCCAAACCACCAAAAACAATCGATCCAGAGACCATAGAATATGCACAAGCCCTAGCCATCAACCTACTAGAAAATATTAGAACAGCTAGATTACCACTTACACTTACTCTATACGATAGCATCTATAAAGGAAGAATTAAAGAGATACTAGAAGTTTTAAGGAGAGAAACAAGTAATGTAGGAGACAGTACTTGGAGAAAAATACTAGAAACAAGATGGCTACATATAGAGTATAAGGAGAAAATACTAGAAGCACTAATAGAGAAGAAGAGAGACAATATACTAGAGTCTATAAGAGAACTAGATACAGAGCTCAGTAGGAGAGAAGATATTGTAGCAGTAATCACTAAAAACGACTTATACATAGACGCCATAGATGCGTTAATAGAGCTGGATAGACCTAGTGATGCAGAAAGTCTTTTTCAACAAGTTCTCCGTACTCACCCAGTGTCTAAAGGATTGGAACAGCCTAGATGAAGTAGATAGAAAACTATTAGAACACTACTATACTCCACTCAATCCAATTAGGCAGTACCAAAAAGATAGAAAAACGCTTGAATCCAAGAGAGACTTTCTAGATAGACAACTTAAGCTAGCAAGATGTCTTACTAAAGGCTATGGTTTAGAAGAGGCTGGGAGAGAAGCTAGTAACTGTTTTCTAAAAGCCTCTAGGACACGATGGAGTCTAGCATTAGAAGGATTCACTAGTGAGATAGTAGATGCACTAGTTGGTTACAGCTGGTATCTTAGGTCTCACATAGTATGTAATGATCTCTGGAGAGCCGAGGAGTTTAGAGATTATTTATTGAAGCTACGTGTTGATGATCTAGAAGGTAGTGGGGGACAGAGAGGTATAGATGAAGCATGGAGGTGGCTAGCTCTAAAGACTCTAGAGTATGCAGGATACGGTTTTATAGACGCTACTACACTTACTACAGTATTATTTGAGTATGTTATTCTTACAGAATTCCTTAATAGAGAGGCTGACTCCAAGGTTTTAGATTTTCTAAAAATACTATTACAAGCTATAACTAGACATCCAGAAGTTTTACAAGTTATCTTAACTGGTTGTATAGTGCTTGATATGATGGGTAAGTGTAGTGGGGTATGTAAAGAGGTTCTTGATAAGCTTATAGGTGTTGAAGGTTTTATTGTTTTAACCAATGCTTTAGTGTTAGCTTTAGAGGAAGTATCTAGAAGGGGATGGATTTATGAATCAACATCCCTTGTATTTCCTGTACTGTTATTGTCTTGGAGTAGCTATAGACTTAATAATATTGTCCATTACATGGCTGTTGGCTATTTACATGATGTAATACCTAGAGAT
>CAYXOO010000177.1:0-2731 GCA_964466845.1 uncultured Desulfurococcaceae archaeon | reverse complement strand
ATATGGATAGAGAATACGATAGTATTGTAGATAGTGCTAGGTGGGAGACAAAGCTATTAATTGATAAAGACAACTCCTATAGCTTTATCAACAATATAGTGTCTGATTACATGTCTGGTAAACGTGTACTTGTAGTAGTCAATAAACCTAGGAGAGCTATAGAGGTATATGATAGACTGTCTAGTAAGGGATGTAAACCACTATTGGTACATGGTAGAATGACTTATGGAGATAGAGAAGTTGTTGAGAAAGAACTAGAGAATAGCAAGTTACTAGTAGCTACACAAGTTGTTGAAGCAGGTATTGATGTAAGTTATGATGTACTCTATACAGATATAGCACCACCAAGTAATCTTGTACAGAGAGTTGGAAGAATAATACGTTCAATAGATGAGATGAGTAGTACTGGAGTAGGATATGTAAACATAATAGTAGGTGGATATAGTAATGTGTATAAGAGAGGAGTTATAGATGAGACAGTTAGTGTATTGAAGAATATACTAGATAGAGGGCTATATATAAACTGGAGATCATATAAGAATACCTCATCATACATAGGGTTTACTAGCTTCTTAGATAGAGTTTACAGCACTACCAAGGAGCTATCCATAGATCATACATACCTAAATACTTTTAGAGACTATATAAGAAGCTATATGGTTTTAAGAAGAAGAATTATAGATACACTAATAAGATCATGTATCCAAGGTAGAGGAGTAACTAGATCAACAGTACTAGTACCACTAATACTAATAGATAGTGATGAAAAACACGATATAGACACTGTTACCAGGAATACAATACCAGTTAGTCTCTCATGGATACTATCTAGGGTAGAAAAGAAAGTTCTTAAAGAACTATATGTTGTAACAATGGATCAAGAGGGAGTTGTTAACGACTATAGATTAAGTGATAGCCTGCTAGAAACGAATAAGCTTAGATCAATGTTGTGTAGATGGACTATATTCTCTAGATACAATAGTAGAGAATACTTCATTGGTTTAGGGATTAACTCAACACTCTACAAGAGAGGTGTTGGACTGTTATTATAGGTGTGTATGAGATGAAATTCCATGCATATATTGATGAGACGGGTAAGAAGTACCCACTTAGTGAACACCTAGTACATACGTATATAGTGTTTGAGAAAACCATGCTTAGAGATAGATTAGAAGTAGTTGTTAAGAGGATTACTTGTAGTAGAGACAAGGCTGTCAATAATAGATTGTTAGCTGTACTAGGTTTACCAGTAATACTACATGATATAGGGAAGATCCTACCAGTATACCAGATTAGACCAAGTAATTGGGGCTATGGATATAAGTACCATGAGGTAGTAGGAGCTATAGTTGTTGATAAACTGCTTGATGCTATAGAGGATAAGCTAGAGAGTATTAGTGATGAGGTAGAAGAACTACCCTATGGTTATCTAAAGACACTTGTAGTAGCTCCAATACTACTACACCACTACGCATTTAGGGAGGTACAGGAGAAACAAGTAATACTGTTCTTTAGAAGCAGGGTACATCTTAGAGACTATAGGGTGATCAATGGTAGTGATATCAAGTCCTTGTTAGAGGAGGTTTTAGAGAAGAGCATTAGTCTACAGACTGATTATAGACTGCATAGTCTACTTAAGGAGCTTATAGCTAGTACTAACCAAGTAGGTGATATAGTTATTGATAGAAACTCTATTAGTAGATTATTTGAAAACATATTTGGGCTTTATAGAGCAAGAGGTGTTAAGACGAACTATTCTATAGAGATATACGTATCAGTTATTACTGGTGTAGTATCCATAGCTGATTATATAGCTGGTTCACTAGCTAGGAGTGGATGCAAGGTGAAAGGCTATCCATTAAAGATATTATCTAGTAGGGAAATAGGTGTTTTAAAGAATACTATATGTAGAAGCTTTAGCTAAGTGTTAGAACCCTAGTATATCTTTGACCCCGGCTTTACTGGCTCAGCTACTGTTAGTAGTACTGGTTTACCATCTGATTCTGCTGCAAGCAACATACCCTGGCTTACAACTCCACGTATCCTCTTAGGCTCTAGATTAGCTACAACAACAATATACTTACCAACAAGTTCTTCCGGCTTATAATACTCTCCAATACCAGCTACAAGTTGTCTATCACCAAGCTCTCCAAGATCAACTATTAGCCTCAACAACTTAGTAGTACCAGGTATTCTCTCACAACTCTTAACAACACCGACCCTCAAATCGATCTTCTTAAACAAATCAATAGACACTGTCTCCATAGCCTAAAGACACCCTCCAAGACCATTTACTAATAAACATATACTATAACCTATATAAAAGAATAACTCAACGTAAGCACCTATAGCATATACAATAGCTATTACACCAATAGCTTTATCCGTAAGACTAAGCAAGCAATAAACTAGTATCAAGGTATATGGAGAGTGGTATAGATTGATTGTATGGGATGTAGATAAGGGTGTTTTTAGGAGGGCTAATACTAGTGATTATAGAGAGGCTTTGTACATACTACTACAACTTATAGAACCAGGCTATGTAACTAGTTATGGTGATCTAGCTAAACTCCTTGGAGTAAACCCTAGGTTTATAGGCTATCTACTCAAGACAAATGATAAGCCAATAGTGATACCTTGTCACAGGGTTGTTAGGAGTAATGGTGATCTTGGAGGCTATAGTCTTGGTGGTAAAGAGTTTAAGAAGAAGCTATTAATGCTAGAAGGTGTT
>CAYXOO010000176.1:0-2758 GCA_964466845.1 uncultured Desulfurococcaceae archaeon | reverse complement strand
CTCTAGTGCATGGGAGAGTGGTGGATGGGTTGATATATTGAAGAATGAGCTTAAGAAGATTATCGATATGGGTTTTGATGGTGTTAGACTAGATAATATAGACTCTTATGATATGTGGGAGAATCCAGGCGACTATGGACTACCAATACCACAGGTAGATAATGCTAGTACTTGGATGATATACTTGGTTGGTAATCTTACAGAGTATGCTAGAAGCCTTAAGCCAGACTTTATAATAGTTGCTAACATGGGTGGTGGGCTAGAGCTTCTAGGAAACAATAGCTTCCTAACAAGCATTGATGTTGTTGAGAGAGAAGACGTATACTACTCTGACGACACACCAGTTGATCCAGTCGAGCAATCAGAAGCACTATACTGGCTTAGATACGCTAGAGACCATGGTAAACAAGTAGTTATTACAGACTATGCTGTCACCAAGGAGTATGTAGAAGATGCTTTATCCAAAGCATACAATGAAGGATTCTACATATACGTTGCACCAACACGTGATCTAGATAGACTAGCAGACTATATACCAGTCTATAACAGTATAGATGTAGCTTACTCACCACAACCAGTAGTAGCATGGAGCTATCATGGAGTATACGGTGATAGCTGGACAAGATTCAATATATACATAGCAAGGTTTACAGGATCAAAACTAGTAGATACAAAGCTAGTATCAGACCCCAGTTCAGACGATCTACATGTAACATGTAGCTATGAGCCAGTTAGTGGTAAAGTACTTGTTGCATGGGATACTAATGAGAGTACTGGTAGCTATAGATGGGTGAAAGCTGTAGTAGTAGACCCAGATACACTAGCTATTGAATCAACACTAGTCATCGATAGAGTAACTGGAGTCGATATAGTATACCCAAGTGTAACAAGCTATAACGGTAAATTCTATGTATCATACGTTAGAGAAGACACACTATACTATGCAGTAGTAGACCCTGGTAGTGGTGTAGAGACAAGAGTTAGTCTAGACACAGTATCTAGTCCATGGACATACACGACAAGTGGATCGAATGGTGTGTTAATACTATGGATAGACTCTAGTGGATCACTAAAAGCAGCTCTTGTATCCTCTACCAACACTCTATGGATAAAGACAATAGCTGATGATGCTAAACCATATAGGTTTGGAGCGGTCTATGTAGATGGGAAAGGCTATGTAGTAGTATATCAGGCCAGTAATGGAGGAGAAGCAGTACTACTAGACCCAGGCAATGGGGCAATACTATCTAGTGCAACAAACCTACCAGACATTACATGGACTCCAGACCTAGCCGTGATACAACAATATATGGTAGCATATCCTAGTCCAGACAAGATCAACTACTTGTGGGTAAACAGTATAGAATACATTGGTTCATCAACAACAGGGTTTAAGACAACAACTGGTGTAGGTATAATCGAATCTAGTGGTACAGTATATGCTCTAGGACCCAACCCTGCAGATAATAACAGTCTAGCTATAAGCTCTGTAGAAGTACCACCACAACCAGTACCAGAGCCTTCAGCAATAACCATATCACTAGTTGTAATAGCTTCTATAGTAGCTCTTACACTACATTTAAAAAGGAAGAAACCCACATGATAGAATAATCCATACAACTTATTCCTTTCCCAATAACATGCAATTACTAGTATCTAAGACAACAAGTACTAGAAGCTCTAGTAACCTATCAGCTACTTCATCATGTCCTATATTAGCTATCATGGTTGCTGGGAACAATCCTGCCTTAGGACACACTAGCAGTTATCCTAGCGTTATAGCTACTAACAACCCTAATACATAGTCTAAGCCAGTGTATTGACTATCAATACCCTATGTCCATGGACCATATAGTGTTGATGAAGCTACTGCTATCTAGTACTTACCATACTTACCATAATGTACTGCAACCCAGTTCTCATGTACATATCCATAGAGTACTCCTCCTATCTTGCTATAGCTAGACACTACTCTAATAAACCTCCATGGATCACTGCCAAGTGCTACAATGTTATTGAATAATGTAGCCTTGTAGTCCCATCCACCAGCTGTTACATTTTCATCAGTATTTGATGCAGGTAAGTACAGTATGGATCATTCTCTGCATCAGCTATAGCATTCTCTAGCCAGTCTAGTTGTGTAGAGTTAAGGTATCCATTCTCGTAGTTTACCTTTGTAGTGTTCAATGATATGAATCTAATGTAGTGGGTAGAGTTTATGTATATATCCCTAATGCTTATTGGTGAACCAAAAGTTTTCTCTATGATACTCTACACCATTGCATGTTACACCAGTATTGCTATCAGTATATACCCTCATATCATGGTTTTCACATGTCTCTATCCTCTCAACACCAGTACCACTTAGACCTAGTCTGGTACTTTGGATCATCAACTACATCGCCAGTATGTACATCAACTATTGGCTTAATCAAACCCTGACTTATCACACTGTGGACTACCAAAGTATATACCACTTATGTGTATAAGGTAGTAGAATACATCACTAGTGCTACTAGTATCTATTACTCCTTTGGAATCTACTGGTACAAGACCCATAACCTAAAAGCAGTTACATAACCCTCATAGCAGTATAGATTATCTCTCCATACATGCTTTACATCTACCATAATGTATCTTTGTTTTAGATTAAGTATTTATTACTTATCCTATAGACAATGTTTAAACACATAAGAATCCTGTAATAACCCTACCTCAATAGAGATAATAAGACCTCCGAGACGCTATAGGTCTATAG
>CAYXOO010000175.1:0-2766 GCA_964466845.1 uncultured Desulfurococcaceae archaeon | reverse complement strand
ATAGAAGACTATACTATAACAAATACATCTACTGGTATACAGTTGTATAAGTCATTTAATGTGACTATAAGGAATACTGCTATTGGAGAATGTGTCTATGGAGTAATAGCTATTGATACTGTATGGCTAGAGATAGAGAGTTTAGAGATGTTTAAGTGTGGACTAATAGTCTATGGTGGGAGGAGTACTTGGGAGACATTAAGCATTATAGATTCTAGTATTGATAATAAACCAGTTGTTTATCTAAGAGATACTAGTTATGGATGGGAGAGGTTATCTAGTGAATACAGTGATGTTGGTGAGCTACTACTATATAATGTAGCAGATATTGTTGTTGATGAATACGTGTTTAAGGAATCTAGTGTTGGAGCTATAGTCTATGGCTCTAAGAATATATTGTTTAAAGACATGGTTGTAGAGTCAAACCTGTATGGCTTAATACTTGGTTCATCAGAGAATGTTACAATTGAGAATACTAGTTTTACTGGTAATAAAATAGCTGGTGTTTATGCTAGGAATACTAGTCTACATATATACCTATCAATGTTTAGGGGCAACAACGTTGATCTAGATTGTATAGGCTGTAACGTAACACTTTACTCACCATACAAGCTATACTATATATACAATGATACATTGTATTATAGCTACATGGGTAACTACTGGAGTAGCTATACGGGTAGTGATACCGATAGTGATGGAGTTGGTGATACACCATACAGTACTAGTTGTGGTATAGACTATTACCCATTGGTCTTCGAGCCTAGTAGTTATAGAGTGATTGGTTTAAAACCAGTATTGATAGACATTATAAGCCCTGGCAACAATAGCTTCTTATCCAAAGCTATAAACATTACTATAGAGCCAGTAATATCTGTTAACCTAGATGTAGTACTAGCTAATAGCTCGTGGAGTACAGTACTAGCTAGTATACAGGGACTATCTAGTAGAAAGGATATATTGTTTAACACAACAATGTATAGTGATGGAGAGTATAGGCTGTTGTTTAACTATACAGAGCCAGTATCTATGGTTAGCTATAGTATCTGTTATAGTATTGTTATTGATAATACACTACCAGTTGCTGAGATAATCTATCCATTGAATAACAGTCTTGTCTCTGGCACGATCACTGTAGAGTATAACTATAGTGATGATAACCTAGCTAGTATTGTATTAACTGTTGATAAAGTTGTTAAACAAGTTGGTAGGGGATTGTATAATTATTCACTAGATACTACAAAACTAGGTGATGGCAGACACTCTATAGAGCTTACAGTAACTGATAAAGCTGGTAATACAAGGGTTGTTAGGATATACATTATAGTTGATAATACACCACCATCTGTAGAGATTATTAGGCCACTAAACAATACTGTTAGGAGAACTGGTACACTAGTTATTAACTGGAGTATTATAGAGGATAATCCATCACAAGTGATACTATATATTGATGGAAAACCAGTTAACGTTACTGGATCCACTGGCTATGTAATAGACCTTGATGAGATTGAAGCTGGTATGCATAACATTACTGTAGTTGTATACGATAAGGTTGGACACATGGGTTCAGCGACAATATTCTTTAAGAAACTAGAGCCATTTACACCAAAGCCTACTATTAAGCATAATCCAGGGTTATTAGCATTGATCCTAGTAGTCTCTATCATACTAGTAGCTGTTATATCACTAGTGTTGTTTAAGAAGAAATAATGTGTTAAGGGAGACTACTTCTTTTTCACTACTGGTATTACACATATGAATACTAGGTCTTTATCACCCTTATTCCAATACTCATGCTCAACATCTGGTGGTATGTATATAAAGAAGCCTTTAGTAACCCGGTACACTCTATCACCAATCCTTATCTCACCAACACCATCTACCACGTAGATCTCGTGTTCCCATGGATGACTATGTGCTCTTATATAGCCTCCAGGCTTTATAGTGAATAGCCTCATAACATAGTTTTTAGCACCATCGTCTTCCCTTATAAGCCATCTAACACTAGTCATAAACCCTTGTTCACGGCTAAGCCATTCTTCCTCAACAAGCTCGTAATAGCCTACTTTTTCACCACTAGGTCCACGTACTATCTGGGCCATAGCCTTTACACCATGTCTACTATCTAGTATAGGCTATAGTATATAAGGGTGTTGAGTTTGAAAGGTTCTTGGAGTATTTAGAGGAGTATGGTCTTCTATGTCTTCAAGAGAAGAGTCTACAGGGGGTTCCTAGAGGATCAGTTAGATGTCTACATCAAGGGGATGACATTAAAGGGTAAGATAGTGCTTATTTATTTCCCCTCCACCAACTTGATAGGTCAAAAAGCTTTGGCCGACACTAGTACTCTATGATAAAGGTGTAGTGGTTATATTCATATTCCAAGATAGAGAGATAGAGAAATACGTTCCTAAAACGGGTATCTTAATAAGTAAATTGTATCCAAAGTTTTACCTTACTAGGCTTAAGGCAGACTCGGTATTAAAGCTCTCAAAGATAGCTACTATGTTTTTAAGCGGGTATAATTCTATAATGTTGGATGTAACTATTGCTAGGTGGTGTCTCTTACTCATAGCCTCTAGAGCCCTTAAGATATTCTCTGCAATTTTCTGAACATTATCTTTCCTTACGGGTTCATCTATGTAAATTATTCCGTATACGGCTTTATTCCTTAAGCTAGATCTTAGGTAGTCGCTATCTCTTGTTAGTATTATTTTTCCACTCCTATTAGCTATGTTTATTACCTCGTCACTACTTATACCT
>CAYXOO010000174.1:0-2772 GCA_964466845.1 uncultured Desulfurococcaceae archaeon | reverse complement strand
AGATACCAGAACATGAGCTATTTATTGTCTAGTATAAACCTTATTTACATACTTTTTACTCTTTATTCCTATTCCATATAGTATAGGCTTGGTTTAGTACAAGCATGTATATCTAGGGGTTAAACTGGAGTATATAGTGATGATAGCTTTAGTGTCTAAAGAAGAGACCATCACTATAGAGCCTTTGGTTAATGAAGAGGAATTAGATAGAATACCGCCTGGTAAGATCGTGGCTGTTAGTGTTAAGACTAAACACGTTATAGCCTATGCTGATAGTGTTACTGAGCTTGTCAGAATTATGAAGGAGAAGGGGTATAAAATGGATGATTTTATAAATGATTAAAATACCAGAACATGATCTTGTTGTTGTCTAGTATTTAATAATATCCCCTATGGTAAGTCTAGAGTAGAGCTATTACTTGGTACTAGTGGTCTATTATATTGAACTGCTGTTGTCTAGTTATAGAGGTCTTTAGTATAAATTATTACTGCTTAAGGAGGATGAAACTGAGTGGTAGTGTTAAAGTTTGTTGGCTAGACACCATTTGTTTTCTATCCATTCATATATTATTACTGGGTGGTAGTATTTGATTTCTTCAATGTCTTCTGTTTTAGAGTATCTAGTGTTTTCTATAAATGATACTATATCGTCTATAATGCTATAGTCTGGTTCTATATCTTGTGTTTCTATATGGTAGTAGCCGTTGTTGTCTCTTTTGTAATAGATTATTGTTAGTGGGCCTAGTAGTCGGAATACACATGCTTGTATCCATACATAGTCTCTACATCCACTCCATATATCAAATGATTTTAACTCATAATAGTGTGGTTTACCGTTTTTGTACTCAAAGAAGTCTAGTTGAGCATATACTCCATAGAGTTTATTGTCTTTCTTAAAAATGATCACATGTGTCCGGGGTCTTGGTAGGTTAACGTATCTAGTTTTAGACCATGCTACAAGCATCATCCATAAGCGTCTAACGTATTCTCTAAACAACTCCTTTTCAACACTAACTCCTTGTCTCAATAGCTCTTCCTTAAACACGGCTATACAGTGTCTAAGTGCTTTACCTAGTAGTGACCTAGGTGTTTTTGATTGGTAGTAATTGTATCTCGTAATAGCTCTATCTAGGGCTACTCCTAGAGCAGTCTCTACTGGGTCAAAGCTTCTACACTTACTCCTATACCTAACATAGATATAGGTAGGTATAGTCTCTACATCCAAGGCCTAAATGCTCCCGCATAGCCTCCTAGAAACTTCTACTGCAACCCTATAGTATATCTCTGGCAGCCTCTTAAGTGAATCCAAGACTACATACTCGTTACAACCATGTACATTACCACCACGTGGCCCGAAATCTACTGCTTCAACACCATAGACTGTAAAGTGTCTAGAATCAGATGCTCCAGGGCCCTCAATAAACACTGGTTCTATACCCATTGAGTCTAATACATCCTTGAATATACGTGCTATTAGTGAGCTAGTTGGTGTATACTGGTATCCACCACTACCCTCTACAACCCTATATCTAACTCTACCACCATAGCCTATTGAGTCGATTAGATTAGCTAGAGCCTCTTCTATAGCCTTCTTATTAGAGACCATAGCTCTTAAGTCAAAAACAATCCTATGGACTCTACCATCATACTCATACATATTAGGAGTAATTGTTACTCCATATAAGCTAGGCTTCTCAGTTGGGAATACAAGCTTTGTAACTGGATACACTATCTCCAATAGATCCCTTAGTCCATCATCAACAACTACTTCACCACCATTTTTACCCATAACAACATATTCTAGACCAACACTACCTGGTACAACATTTGACTTAATAAACGATCCATAGAGCCTGGCTGTAGATACATTGTTTTCTCTAACAAATACTGATAACGTTATTAGTGGATGAGAGTCTACTCCATGGAGGAAGTATGCTGAATGGCTATGATTTGATACTGGATAGAATGGTTTATACTCTATCTTCTCAATAGAGCCTCTAACAACTCTCTTCCGAGAAGGAGCTTCAACAACGATCTTGTAGGCCTTCCTTCTACGAGTTATAATCTTCTCTCCAACACCATCTGCGTTGACAAGGTACCTTGGGAGCATGTTTTCTCTATAGAGCATCCGGGCTATATAGCCTGCTCCATGTA
The DNA here is from genome assembly GCA_964466845.1 of uncultured Desulfurococcaceae archaeon. Lineage (GTDB taxonomy): Archaea > Thermoproteota > Thermoprotei_A > Sulfolobales > Desulfurococcaceae > CAYZRH01. Next base: position 618 of record CAYXOO010000174.1, on the reverse strand, counting down.
ATCCACCAATCTCTTCATCACCAGTGAATGCATATAGTATCCTACATGGTAGTTTCATACTAGCTAGTTTCTCCAAGGTAATCATTAGTGCAGCAACATTAGCCTTATCATCAACAGCTCCACGTCCATAGCCTCTACCATCAACTATCGTTAGATTGAATGGGTCATAGCTCCAGCAACTTGGATCAACAGGTACTGTATCATAGTGTGCTAGAAACAATAGACATAGCTCTCCACTACCAATTGATCCATAGACACTATAGTAGCCACTATCCTCAATAATAAATGCTTCAACACCATGCTCATCGAGATAATCACGTATAAACCTGGCAACATCTACACTAGGCTTCAACCCTCTAACAGGATCATTAACACTAACCATAGATACAAGGCTAGACAATAACTCAACAACATCCAATACTATACACCTACAAACAACCAACTATATAGAAACTAGTATAAAAACTAAGAGTAATACAGTATACACAACAACTAGAGCTACTATAGCCTAAAGATACTGCCAGCTAGAACAAATCTTGTATACTAGCTATAATAGATTATCTAGCCCTTAAACCATATAGAGTATCTTCTATAGATGTTTTAGAGATAAGGTATACT
>CAYXOO010000173.1:0-2791 GCA_964466845.1 uncultured Desulfurococcaceae archaeon | reverse complement strand
TTCCCCTTTGTTGATCTAAATCTATGTCTTTATCCTTTCACTTACTGTTTTGTTCCTGCTATAATGTTGTTAATAGCATTTACTATTGCAGTTATTTCACTAGTGTAGCTGTCTATGAGTATTCTTGTAGTCTCTGTTATTGGGTCTTGTGTTACTACTGTGCTTACATTGTTTACTAGTACACGGTAGCCAGCCATGTATGGTCTACAGTATATGTTCTCTACTCTACATAGTTTCTCAATGATCTCTCTCAAGTCCCTATTGCTTTCTAGTACATAGTATCTTGTTTGCTTATATCTGCCCAGTATCTTTGATAACGGCTTATCTGTCAGTGCTAGAGTTTCTAGTATTAGTAGTAGTGTTAGTACAGCGTCATAGCCTAGGCTAAAAAGTGGGTGTATGTATTCTCCAATACTTGTTAGACAGAGAGCTGGTCTCTCTCTAGCACATGTCTCTATAACTTCTTCCTCCATACCATACCTGGTTACCTCTACCCCTATGTTTCTAGCTTCTTGTTTTAAGAAGGATAGTGTATCCTTTGATGCAACTACTTGTGAACCACTAGATAAGTTTGATAGTAGTACTAGACAGGTCTCTTCAGGCAGTAATGGTTTACCGTTTTCATCTACAACGATTACGGCTGATCCATCATTGTTTAGTACAATACCTAAGTCTAGGCCTATGGTACGTACAATATCTGATACACGCTTTATTCTATCAAAGTATGGGTATGTACTCCAGTAGCTACTTGATTGTCTTCCTGCACCCAGTACTATTGCTTCAACACCTATCTCGTTCAGTAGATCAAGTAGGATTTTATCAACTGGTCCATTGCATAAGTCTATAGCTATTCTTAGACCAGCATTAGCTATGGGGTCGGTGTCTACAAAACTTGTTAGACTAGACATGTACAGTTTGTGTATGTATTCAGCGTATGTTATCCACCCTGTCTCTCTCGGGTCAACTCTTTCTAGAACAGTGTTCTTTAGTATACCATCTAGTCTCTCTCCTATAATCTCGTACCCGGGGTTTGTGTAGATACGGAACTGTATGTGTTTATCAATAACTGGGTATCCAGATACATTCACACCACCACGTGCTCCAAAGCGTTTTATAGCAAATGCTATTTCTCCAGAAAACGACTCATGGAAATCCATTACATCTACTCCAGTACTTACCAGTCCTGCTAGTAGTGCTCTCTTAAGCATTCTTGATGCTGGGCTGTAGTCTCTACCACTTACTACAAGCGTTCCCTTGCCATACCATGACCCTAGTATTGCTCCTAGTCTAGCTATGTCTTCTGGTGTTATATCCTTGTTTGGTATACCAGCTATTCTACCATGTATAAACTTGTAGACCACTCCTTCTTCACCCTACTCTAGTCTCTCTATACCCTGGTTTTAGAGTCTTGTATAATAGCGTAGTGTTTGCTGGTATCTTGTTGTGGGATGCTATTATAGAGTCTTTTATTCTACAGTTTCCTCCTATGACTACATTGTCCATTACTATAGTGTTGTGTAGACTTGATTTATTCTCTATTACAGTGTTTTCCCATACTATTGTGTATGAGAGACTAGTGTTTCTACCTATAACACAGTTGTCCTCGATAGAAACGAAAGGCCCTATTGTTGCTCCTTCTCTTATGACTACATTGTCTCCTATGTATACTGGTGGTACTACCCTGCCTTCTATACTGCTATTGGGTGATGCATAGAGTCTCGGTTCTATGGCTTTGTATCGTGGACTATAGCCTTTTATAGACCCGGATAGTAGGTCCCATAGAGCTTGCTTATAGTTCTCTATTCTCCCTAAGTCCATCCAGTAGCTTTGTTTATCCATAACCCACCCGTATACCCTATAGCCTGTCTCTACTAGATATGGGAATACATGTCTACCCCAGTCTAGGAGTGAGGGTTTCTTCCTTAGTATATCGAGTACAGTCTGGTTTATGATATAGAATCCAGTGTTTACAAGGTTTGTTGAGTAGATGTTTCTAATCCTACCTAGGCTATGTGAGAGGGAGAGTGCGTATAGTTCTATTGAGGCAGGTTTTTCTATGAATAACTTGACTCTATACTCTCTATCAATGAATACTAGTCCATAGTGTAGTGGGTTATCGACTTCTTTTAACGCTATAGATGCTTCTCCTCCATGTCTCCTATGGAATTCAAGGAATTCTCTAAAACAAGCATTACATAAGACATCGCTCATGGATATGAATAGTAGTTCGCTAGAGACTTGGTCTGAGACTAGTCTTACAGCATCAGCAGTATCCTTGGAGTCTACAACCAGTACTTTGACTCTAGAGTAGCTAGAGAAGTACTCTTTAATCATTGACCCAAGGTATTTAGCAGTAACCAGTATATCGTTAAAACCATTAGCTCTAAACCACTCAATAATATGTTCAAGCAGGGTCTTACCAGCTAGAGGGACCAGAGGCTTAGGCCTAGAAAGAGTTAATGGTCTAAGCCTAGAGCCTACACCACCAGCAACAATAACTACTTCTACACCCAACAATACAGCACCACTTGATACTACACAAACACTAGGTAAATAAGAATAGAAGCCGCCGGCGAGCTATTACTTTCAAGTTCGAGTCTCCTCATTTGAAAACTATAATACTCTGTTATGGAGAGGGGTTTAACTGTGGTTCAACTGCATTTTGATAAAGAGTCTATAAGAACTCTGCTACAGAATGCAAGGGATGATTTAGAGGATGAGTACTATACGGTATTACTTGATCTATACTATGACTTAGAGAGTGATCCAAGGGTTACTAGTATAGCTACTA
>CAYXOO010000172.1:0-2843 GCA_964466845.1 uncultured Desulfurococcaceae archaeon | reverse complement strand
GTCTTTAACAATGTAGTCTTACCAGCCCCATTAGGTCCTATAACAACATGTTTTGAGCTAGACTCTATCCTTAGACTTATATTCTTTAATACACTATTACTAACACTAACCAGTTCTATACTAGTCACTCTATAAACCCCCATTTCCTCATAATAGTTGTCTCAATATACTCTATAATGTACTGGAGTAGTAGAGCCATTAAACCAGCAGTTATAATAAGTGCTATGATCTCGTCTACACGTATTGTTGAGTATGAATACATCATTTGTGCTCCAATACCAGTTGATAAAGCAAGGAATTCTGTTACAAAAACAATCCTCCAGCTATGGCTTGCCTCTAGTTTTACTATAGAAGCTATATGTGTAAATGCTTGTGGTAGTATAATCCTTAGTAATAAGGTCTTCTTATCAGCACCTAGTGTTTGTGCTACATCGATTATCTCTGGATCAATGTTTTTCGATGCACTTATTAACGATAATGTTATGGGGAATGAACTACATATTATTACAGCAACTATAGCTAGTAGATCATTTAATCCAATCCATACCATTAGTAGTGGTATAAAAGTAAATGATGGAGTAACTACTATAAATGCTATAACTGGATACATTATTTCTCTAAACAATCTATGCATTAAAGCTAGTATTCCTAGAGAAACACCAATCAATACACCTATTGTAAACCCTATTGATACACGTAGTATTGTCCAACCAATATCTACTAATAAGTTCTTATTCAATAAGAGATTGGTGAGTGCAGACAATACCTCATGGGGATAGGGTAGTAGGTAGTGTGGTGTAAAATAGGAGGCTATATACCATGTGCATAGTATTAATGCTATTGAGAATAGAGAGTATCTATTCAATTCTCTAGACCACCTACAATACTGTAGTCTATAAAATCATCTATACTGACTGGCTTATCTATAGCACCATACCTAACAAGATACTCTATATACAACTCAATACTAGATACATTAACTCTACAAGTATAATCTAGGTACTCCATAGACTCACTTATAATACTATAGTCTACACCAAGATACCTAGCTACAATACGTGCTGAATCAACTGGGTTCTCCCTAATATACATAATAGCATGTTCTAGTATACCTAGTATCTCTAATACAGTATCTCTATGATTAGACAAGTAATCCCCTCTAACAACTAATCCACTACCAGGCATACTAGGCCATACATCCTGGCTACGGAGTATAACATGTACACCCTTCCTTGTAGAGAGTGTAGCATAGTGTTCTGGTAGAACAGCTGCATCAACCCTACCAGTAAGTAGAGCGTTTAATGCCATGTATGGAGGTAGGGTTTTTACCTTAACATTTCTTAAACCATACTTGTCTATTACAAGGTGTAGTAGAAGCCATGTTGGAGAACCAGGTCCTGATACAGATACTGTTTTCCCAGATAAATCCTCTATACTAGCTATGTCTCTTCTAGCTACAATAGCGTATCCATGTAGATGCATCATAGAAACTAGTTTTACTGGAAAACCACGTGATCTAATCATTATCAATGGCCCTATACAAGCTATTGCTATATCAATATCTCCTCTAGCCATAGCTGTTGCTAGTTCTAATCCTGTAGAAAACGGGATATACTCTACATTTATACCCTTCTCCTTAAACCATCCCTTGTCTAATGCAATCCAGAAAGCTGCTGAGTGATCGTTTAGTTCTATAGCTATTCTTACAACATCTCCTCTCTTAGAGAACAAGTTGTATGCAGTAGTAGATACTAAGCCAGCGATTACTACTAGTATGGCAAGGACTGCATAGGCTTTTCTCACAGCTTAAACCACCATTATTAGACAGCTGCTCGGTTGTTCTTAAAAGACTTGCTAATACTGTAAAACCAGTATATTTTACAACTACTACCCCGTAGTTATACCTTAGAGACAGGTCTAGTGTAAGGGGTGCTAGTTTATGGAGAGAGGCAGGATTGGATTACTAACTAGGCTACAACTAGTAGTGCTTAAGTATAGACTTAGAGGCTATAGTCTTAGAGAAATAGCCAGAATTACTGGTACAAGCCATCAGAATATACGTGTTGCAGAAAAACGTGCTATAGAGAATATAGAGGCTGCAAGGAAGACACTTATAGCATACCATATACTCTCATCACCAGTAAAGATAGTTTTTAGAGAGGGAACACATCTTGTTGATATACCAGCTACTATAATTAGAGAGTGTGATAGAGAGGGTGTAAGACTTAGAGCTGATTTCACATACATTTATAAACTGATAAGATACAACACTAGATCGTGTGTCAGAGGAACACATGTTGTAGAGCCTATACTAGTACTAGTTAGTTCTAATGGAGGAGTACACGTGTATCCATATGGAGAGGTAGAGAGTATACTAGAGTATCTAGAGAGGATATAGGTGTTTAGTGGAGGAAGAAAAGGTTTGTTTTATAGAGAAAACGCTATTTAGTAACAATTATCTCTCTATAACATGGTATTTGACAGCCTTTACTAGACACACTAGTGAGACTAGGTACTACACACACCTATCCTAGTAGGATAGGAATAGCTTATCTATAACTTTAATATATGCTTAAGAAGCCATTATCTCTACTAGTCTACCAGTTAGTGTTTAGAGAACACATACGTTTAGATTCCTTCTAGCAACTCAGTATACCTTTATATCCACGGCTTTTATCTATAGTGGATAACTAAGCCGTATTTCTGGTTGTGAAAAGGACCAGCTTTTGGAGAGATAGGCTAGTTGTATGGGGCTAGGCTTTCTCCTTAACCTTTGATACAACACGTATATACTCTATCCGGGTACCCGGGTATTGTCCATACTCATCCTTCTCATACTTCTT
>CAYXOO010000171.1:0-2845 GCA_964466845.1 uncultured Desulfurococcaceae archaeon | reverse complement strand
GATAAGAAGAGGTACTGCATAGTGTTTAGTAATGGACGTATTGAGAAGATCCAGCATAGACTCTCAAACCCAATACTAAGCATTGCCTTACAGAGTATTGCTAATGGATACCAAGTACTAGTATTCATACATAACCGTAGGAAGACAGAAGAGTATGCACACCAACTAGCTGATCACATGAGGCTATTAGCACACATGATACCTAGAGACAAGGCTTTAGAGTACATTAGTAGGCTAAGGAGTACTGCGTCATGTAGAGTAGAAGTTGATAAACTAGAGAAGCTGTTGGAGAAAGGAATAGCCTTCCACCATGCAGGATTATCAAGTAGTACACGTAGAGTCGTAGAAGAAGCCTTCCGTGAACATGTATTGAGAGCCGTGTTTGCTACACCAACACTAGCAGCTGGTGTCAACTTACCAGCTAGACGTGTAATAGTCTCTATCAAGAGATACGATCCAAGGATCAGGAGGACTAGGCTTATACCAGTTTTTGAGTACAAGCAAATGGCTGGTCGTGCTGGCCGCCCACAATATGATGATTACGGGGAAGCAGTTATAGCTGATATAGATAGTGTTGAGAAGGGGCTTAGGAAATATGTCTATGGAAGACTGGAGCCTGTTGAGAGTAAGTTGAATAGCCAGCGTAGTCTAAGGATACATACACTAGCACTAATAGCTAGTAATGAAGCAAGTTGTTTCAAGGAACTCATTGAGATATATAGGAATACACTATTCTACCACCAGTATAGATCTAGTAAGTACCTAGAGTCATTGCTTAAGGAGATACTTAGTGATCTATATGAGTGGGGTATGATAGAATCAGATAGTGAGCCATACAATGCTACAAAACTCGGAAGGACAGTATCAGTTACATACATTGACCCATTAACAGCACATTACTTCCTAGAGAATAAGCCAGAGAAGCCTACACTACTCTACATGCTACACCTTATAGCCTATACACCAGACTATAGACGTAGCCGCCCCTATATACCATACAAGATAATTGATAGTTATGAAGACGAGGCACTTGATAGAGCAAGTAATGGATTAACACTTGAACCACCAGATGATGAGATTGAGTATGAGTATTGGCTGCAGGCCTATGTTAATGCATTGATACTCTACGACTGGGTTAACGAGGTTAGTGAAGACACTATTGTAGAGAGATACAGTATTGGGCCGGGAGACCTTTATTCGGTAAGAGAGACTGCATCATGGATAACAGCTAGTTTGTCACGTGTAGCATATAGTGAAGGCTATAGAGAACTAGCTATGTGGCTTGACAGGTTATCTGTTAGATTAGAGTATGGTGTTAAAGAGGATGCATTAGAACTTGTTAGACTAGAGGGTATTGGTAGAGTACGTGCTAGAACACTTATCAGACATGGTATAAGGAGTCTTAGAGACATAGTAGAGACACCAGATATAGTATTGTTATCACTACCTGGTTTTGGAGCCAGGCTTGTAAAGAGTATTAAGGAACAAGCACGTAGAATACTTGGTTTATAAAAAACTATTTCTTCCTATAGGATATATAGAGTATTGTTAGAACCATAGTTATTGCTAATAGAAGTGAGATGCTATAGTGTTCTCCAGCTATGGCTTCTCCACCTAGTGGGTTTAGTTCAACAACAACTATTACATTATCTGATCTACACTGTTTATACATGTAGTTACCACTATATACTGCATACAATGTATAAGTACCTGGTACCCTTAGATTTAATGTCCTAGTAGCATAGCCTCTAGTAAGTTTTAGCTCTATAGTATCAACAACCTTGTCTCCACGTAGTATATAGAGTGTTACATTCTGGTTTATCAGGGGCTTACTCATGTTATTCCTTAGACTTACTAGTCCAGATACGTTCACTAGTAGGTATTGGTCGTGATATAGTCTTGTAGTATTCACTCTAACAACTAGTTCTGTTGGATACTTATCCACTCTTATCGATACATTATTACTCCATGCATCACTGTATAGGCTATGGCCCGACAGTCCAGTATATAGTATGTATTCACCAGTCTCTAAGAACCTATATGTAATAACTGCTCTACCACTACTATTCAATACAGTATATACTATATTGTATACCGTACCATTACTATATACTATGTACAATGGCATCTCTAGACCAGCAAGTAGTAAACCATTAACTTGTGAATAACCATCTACTACAACACTAATGCTCTCTCCATAGTATAGTTCTGTAGTATTAACGTGTAGTTGTAGAACAATAGGTAGTTTCTCAACAACAACCGATACATTACCGCTCCCACCACTACTATAGATTCCTTGTGCAGGGGAATACTGCATAGAATACATGAGTATCTGGAACAAGATTTTCTAGTACAAGCTCTAGGGAGCCGTTATAGTCTAGATAGCCAGTATATGTATTAGCTATAGAGTCGTTGAGTACATCGTATACAATAACAGTCTTACCACTAGGATAGACACCAATACCTTCTACACTAACATTCACTACTACATCTAGTCTATCAGTCACATATATCCTAGAAGCATTAACTGATAATACTACGTCTACACCAAACCTCTTACTAGTAGCATTCATTGGTATAACCCATTGTACTAGATAGTTAGGCTCATTACCAATGTAGACTACTGGTGGTACAGGTAGATACCATGGACCTTGGTCCCGTTATTCCATTCAACAAACATCCGTTGAACTAGATAGTCTGGCTGGTTAACAACATACGACACTGGCGGTATAGGTAGATATACTGGGCCAGAACCACCACTATTACTCCAATTACTAATGACCCACTGGGTTAGATAGCTTGGTTGGTTAGCAATAATAGCTATTGGTGGTACTGGGCTATAGAC
>CAYXOO010000170.1:0-2850 GCA_964466845.1 uncultured Desulfurococcaceae archaeon | reverse complement strand
TAGTATTTAAGAGGAAGTAGAGTCTCTATAGATACGGGTTGTTTTAAATAAAATCTTTTTTCTCTCCTCCAAAACAATTCTTTTAAACCATGGTTTCGACCTAGACAATATACTTATTAGATTCAATTATCCACTATTCTCTAATACACGGAGGACACTGTATACTAGGTGTCACGTATGAGCCCACTAGGATTGAAGGGAAAGCCTTCTCTTGCAACAGTCTTTCTAGTAGTAATAATGGTTGCTATAATCCTATTGACTAGTGTTGTAGTCTACAATACCTTTGCACCCCGGACTAGTAGGGTATATACTACTACTCAGTGGTCTACAGTAACTACTACAGAGACAATAGGTAGTTATACAGAGACCGTGGTCTCTACAGAGACAGTAACTCGTACAACAACAGTTACTACTACAACAACTATCACAGAAATAGTATCAGGCACATACACTACAACACATACACCTACATCAACACAGACAATAACCACTACAACACCTGGTGGTGAATACCAGTATGTATATATTAACGGTACAGTATATGGTGTACCAGAATATGATACATCTGGTAATAATCTACGTATAAAGTTTACAGTATTGAACCAGTCTAAAGAAATAGACGTATACGCCTATGGTGAAATAGCTAGATACCTAGTAGACAACAACCTAATACCGTTCCATGGAGACTACTTCCAAGGTATAGTACAGTATCGTGTTAGAGAAACCTATGAATATGGAGTAATAGATGATACTTCAAAGATTAGTATTGAGAAACTAGTTGGAGAACCAGAGATAGTATATAGTCTAGACACTAGCATGGAGTATAGACTGGTAGTTACAAAGGGTGTACTAGAGGATGTACAGACTATATCAAATGGCTATCTACTATACATAGATACTGGAGTAGATATTGTAAAATCTGTACTACCAAACATACTAAAGTTAGTTGATGAAGACAGGTTTAACAGTATCCTAGAGAATCTAACAACTGGTTCAAACATTACAGTATCTGGTGTAGTTTATGTATACAAGGGTTATTCACCAGAGATACTAGTACGTTCACTAGATGATATAGTTGTTGAGAAACCAGAGACATACCCAGTAGTAAAGATAGCTAGTCTTGGAGAACACGTTGGTGAAACAGTAGAGTTAGAAAACACTATACTTGGAGAAATAAGCTATAGTAGTGGAGAATACCTTGTAAAGATATATGATGATACAGGATCAGCTATACTATCTATAGACAGGGATGTATTTACAACACAATTCAACCCATACACAGAAGGAGTAGGTTCTAAGGCAACATTAATAGTATATGTTGAATCATCAACAACGGTAACGCTGGTAGACTACCAGATAACACAACCATACCCATCACCACTACTTGATACTAGTATGGTAAACGAGAGCATAATAGGTTATACAGTAGCATTAAAGGGTACAATAACAGACTTATATATAAGAGATACATACGTGAAATTCTTTCTAGAAGACGATAAAGGCTCTATAGAGATATTCATACCAGGTAGTGTATATGACTCACTAGAGAACAAGGACCTTGTAGAAGAAGGTAGCATGGTAACTATAGCTGGATATGTAAGCACTTACCGTGATGAACTAGAGGTTGTATTGTACTCACCAGTTAGTGTACAAGACTATAGCTACCAAGTACCAGGAGAAGGCTATGGTATACCACAACTACCCGAGCACGGGGAACAACCACCTGGTGGTGGAGGTGTTAAGCTATCTGAACTGCCAGACTACTTGGGAGAAACTGTATGGGTTATTGTGAGTTTTGACAGTATAGACTATGACTCTGATCTACACATGTACGTACTTGGTATAAGTGATGATACTGGTTCAGCATATGCTATAGTAGATACTAGTCTAACTAGAGAAGCCATTGACCCATGGAGTACAGGGTGTGGTAGTACATTAAATATAACTGGTACTGTAGAATATTCTAGCTACTATGGATACTATGTGGAAGCTTTAGAGATAAGTGTTGTAGAAGCCGTAGCTCCACCAGTAGTTACTGTAGAACAAGCACTAGAAGAACCACTTGGAGAGATAGTTGTTATACAACAAGTCACTGTATTGAACTATACAGAAGTAGGTAGTGGTAGCTGGGTATTATACGTAACAGATGGTACAGCTACTATAAAGGTATTCATACCACGTAGTGTAGTAAACCAGCTACCAGACGATGTAGTACAAGCAATACAGAATGGAGGAGCAATAAACCTAGCAGGATATACAGACATCTACAAAGGTGAAAGAGAAATCGTAGTATACACACCAAGTGGTGTAACAACATAGGTATCTTACTCTTTAAACAATAGTTTTTCTTACCACCTAATACAATAGCTTTGAAGCTATAGTTTTCCAAGTATATACTCAACACTCTCACTAGGCCTCCTATAATCAAACTCTACAAGCACCAAGTCCGGATTATACTTTTTAAGCAGTGGTACTAGATACTCCATAAACAACCCCATACCCTCTTCTCTCCTATACCTGCTAGTTATATGTGTCTGAAACAAACCACAACTAGGTGAACCACTAATACCTATCAAACCAGCTATTTCAACTCCATCTAATCTCTCAATATAATCTCTTATAGACACTATAAGCTTCTTAACAACATCTCCTAAACCAGCTTTTCTATACTCCTCACGTGTCATGGGCTCCCTATTCCTACCCATAAGCAATAGCTCTGGACATGGGAGTTGTACAATACGATAACCTCTAACCCTTAGTTCATACAATAGCTTATTCAATAGTGTATAGCATTCACTATCAGTTTCAAAAACACGTGTATAGTCATTAAGTATACAGTGTGCAGTAAAG
>CAYXOO010000169.1:0-2857 GCA_964466845.1 uncultured Desulfurococcaceae archaeon | reverse complement strand
GTATTTATCCTTTTGACTTCTTTGATCAACTGGTCGGTATAGCTAAGAAAGAACATAGTATTATATGGGATGTACTCTCCAAGGGTATACGTCTTAATGGTAAGAGGTATTCTGTAGATGTAGCATCTGATGATTGGGGTAGGTTGTCAGCTTATGTTAAAGAGGATGGTGAGCTTATAAACTTCTATGCTGTTGGTAGAGGTCTTCAGAGAGCATTAATTACTAAGGCTGCATTGTCTTCTTCAAATATTATTCTTATAGATGAGATTGAGTCTGCTATGCATCCAGAACTGCTTATTGAGATAGCTAGCAATATAGTTGAGGGTGTAAAGAATGGGAGACAAGTTATAGTTACTACACAGTCACTAGAAGCAGCTAGATTTCTTGTAGCAGCACTTACTGGTACAGATAGGAAGTATTGGAGATCACCATATAAGGTCTTAGAAGCTATTAACAACATGTGTAGAGAAGATGTGGAGACTACTAGCCTAGATGAAACTATATCATTGATCTCATTGTATAGAGAGGGTAAGAGAGTAAAAGCAGTATCCCTACATGGTTGTCGTGCTTGTGAAGAAGTATTCCAAAGTGAAGATATAAGACTCTTATATACAATTACTAGGTGATAACTTGGACAGCCAGTACATAAGGCTCTAGAGACAGTTCTAGCTATGGTGATAATGTTGAAGAGTTTAAGAGTTTATGTAGAAGGATGTCTAGATGCATCCTTGGTCTCCGTTCTAGCTGACTTAATAAGACACAATTATGGGATAGAAGTCGAGTTTGAAATAGGAGGTCTTGGTGGAAAGACTAGAGTAATAGATAGACTGTTAGATGATTTATTTAAATTAAGGGTAATAGCATTTGTTGATGCTGATAAAGGTGTATATGATACAATGGAGCTTATAGAAAATCGTATTAGAGACAAGGGGTTAGAGAAACAGTTAAGACTATACCTGTGGGACACGTAAGCCACCACACATAGATTTGTATAGAGATAACGAGTATCTATCATCTATTATCTTATGGGCTAATCCACCAGAATATGATAGTGGTACTGTAGAAGATATTGTCTGTACATTGTTCAATAGCTATTGTACTAGAATAGAGAATGAATTGGGGTCTCTTGCTAATGAATTTTGTAGAGGGTATGTATCTCCTAGAGAGCTTGGTAGATGGATTAAGAAGATCTCTCCATTACTATGTATAGTTCTCTGTCTATCAGAGGGTACACTAGTATGGGATCCATCGATTAAGCGATGTGGGTTCAGTATTATAGAGTTTTTATCTAATATAGTGAAAGAGACAAAGCCTCAGTATGTACTAAACTACGTTGATCTCCTTTATGAAATTATATCTAAGTTGTAGCTTACCAAAATATTACCTAATTTGGGGTATTTCAATGACTATAATTATTGAGGTAATAGCTGTAATGGTATTTGTTAGGTAGTCTTCAACTATGATTAAGAGACTTATAGGTATAGGCTAGTATTTTATTGATATTGTGAATGGTTTTGTTAGTTTTGATAGTAGAGCCATTGTTAGTGGTATGTGTATCTTCTTTGACCCCTTCTCTAGTACAGCCTCTAGTATCTTGTCTACAACCTTATCTACACTTGTACATTCCATCCAACTACATGGTTGTTTCTCAACCTTCTCTAAACTAGGTTTCTTGAAGAAATCTGTACCTTTTACACGTCCTGGATAGACAAGCACAACATCTATCCCTTGGCTTGGTAGTTCACGGTATAGTATATTAGCTATATAGTCTAACCCTGTCTTAGCTGCTCCATAGACTGGTAGTGTCTCTAGGTAGACATAGACACCAGCTGTTAGGAGAAACACTATCTTACCACTCTTTTTCTCTAGGAAATGTTCTAGGAAGAGCCTTGTAAGTATTATTGGTGCAACCATGTTAACCATTATCTGCCTGTATATAGACTCTAGTGTCTGCATCCATAGGAATCCATAATCTGTATAACCAGCATTATTAACAAGCACATCAACACTCCCTAGTATCCTCAAGGACTCCCTATAGACATGTCTATAGCACTCAAGTTTAGATAGATCACATGGTACACCATAGAAGCTACTATACATCCTCTCCAAAGCCTTAAGCCTATCAATAGAACGAGCAACACCAACAACACGGCAACCCCTCTCCAACAACCCCCTAGTCAACAAATAACCAATACCCCTACTAGCACCAGTAACAACAACATTCAAACCCAACCACCTACACCCAGAATACCATAGATACAAAAGACTAAATAATAAATCCACCAAAGACATTAAACAACCAACATAAACACAATAATTAACAAAACAACTAAACACACTACAACTACAACAAAAGACATATTCATTCCAAACACTACAATATAGGTATACAAACCATAATACCAATCACTAGAAACAAGACAACTATACAAGCATAACCAAACCAAGCTATCCACATATAAAAAGAACTACAAAACACAAAACCAATACACAGAGGTAAACACTAGAAACAAGGCTACAATAGATCTTTATACAATACCTATAACTAGATAAGAATATCTATAACTAAAAACTTTTATCTCAAACCCAATACTATTATTATCTGGTGTTATAGAGTGACTCAACCCTCCTACTATAAACTAACATTCTTCATATGGAGTGAAGACTTAGTACAAGAAATACTAGATGTTATCAACTCTATAAGAAATTCTATAAAAGAAAAGGTACAAGATGTAAGAGTAGTAATTGATTCAATACTAAATACAGATCAAGAGAGGAGTAAAAAGTATATCTACATTTCAAGACTGTTAAGACATGCTAGTTACAATATAGAGGATCTTAAGATCCTAGTTAATAC
>CAYXOO010000168.1:0-2889 GCA_964466845.1 uncultured Desulfurococcaceae archaeon | reverse complement strand
ATCTCTATACCTAGTTTTTCTAGCTCGTCGTACATCTTCTTTAGTGCTTCAAAGTCTGAAGCTACTGGTTTTGGTGGGTGTTTAAAGTATGGTGCTGAAGCCCATTCTGGACAACCAGTTACTCCATGGTCTCTGAGTGCTTTAGCTAGTCTAACAACATCTACTAGTATAGCTGAAGCCATTGCTTTATCGTCTACAACAAGTTTTAAATCAATAGTTACTGGTAATCCCATGAATCCTTCAGCCTTTATATACATGTATGCTATCTTTGTGTTACCAAGGAATCCTATGTAGCCACTTGGACCAGCATATACTCTATCCTTGATAGCCTCTGGGTCTGGCTGTGTAGTTGCTACAGCCATTGTCTTACTAAGTTTCTTGGTATAAAGCCTACTCTGGTCTAACATGTTCTTAAAGTCACTATTACCACCAATGTTTATCTGGTATGACTCAACAAGCCTTGCTCCACGTAGTCTTATTAGTGTAGCTAGTATTCTATGGACAATAGTTGCTCCAAGCTGCCCCTTAATATCATCTCCCATTAACAATCCCTTGTTCTCACTAAACATTCTCTGGTAACCCGTGTCACTAGCTATGAGTTCTGGTATACAGTTTATAAATGCAGCACCAGCTCTAGCAGTTGCTTCAGCATAGAATCTAGAAGCCTTGTAACTACCAACAGGGAGGAGGCTAACAACAACATCTACTCTATTCTCTCTCAACTCTCTAGCTATATCCTCCAAGCTAGGCTCTGGATGATTAGCTGGCTCGAAATCCTCCATCATATGCTCTGCAACACCATCCAGTACACGACCCATACGTACAACAACACCAGTCTCTCCAAGGTCAACATATTTTGGTACAAGGTTTGGTTTAGCAAATATAGCCTCCCCTAGATCCCTGCCCACCTTATGCCTAGATACATCAACTGCATATACAACCTCTATATCCCATATACGGTACCCACCTATACTCCTATGTATCAATCCATCCTCAGTCTTTCTTCTACGATAATACTCTATACTCTGTACAAACATAGATGCTATATTCCCTATACCAATAATCCCTACCCTAATCATTATTCACACCCACAAATATTTACGGCTATAAATATATACCAGTATAAATATAAAACCTTATCGTACCATAACACCCAAGGTGGTAGAGGAGAAGCCCTTGATAAAGACAAGAGCCCTAGAGAGACTAAAGAAGAAACTAACTATAGAAAACCTATGGATGTACATAGTAAGCATACTAGCCAATACAGAACCACTAAAAGCCTATGATATAAAGAAGAAGCTATGGGAGAAATACCAGATAAAACCAGCAACAGTAACAGTATACACAGTAGTATACAAAATGACTAGAGAAGGACTAATAAAAACTGTAAAAGTTAGTGGTGAGACAAGATACACAGTTACAGATAAGGGTTTAGAAGCATTAAAAGAAGCTAAACATTTTATCAAGGACATCTTGGAGAAACTAGACTAGCTTATACAAGAGCTAACCTTTTACACTATCTTGTACAATAGTATTAATTACACTATGAGACAGCATTGTATTATAAGGGCTATCTAGAGAGTCTCTATAATAGGGAGAATTGTTTATGAGTAGTCATAGGTTATTCATTGTGGTAGCTATAGTCTTACTCATACTCATTCTAGCATCTATACTTCTATACAGTGGTTTCAACAACAAGGGATCACCTAGTACTAGTACATCCACACCAGCATCTACAACACATACCCCATCAACTACTATGACAAACCCGTCTACAAACACATGGTTTACACACACTAGTTCTACAATACTCTATACCTATAACAACCTAGCAGTCTATAGAGGATGTATAGATGAGTGGTGTTATAGCCTAATAGTATACCCTAATTGTACTGGACTATTCACTATAGTCTACAATGGTTCAAGCCTAACTGTTGAAAACCCTCTACTCCCACTAACTGCTGGCCTACAGTTCATTATAGTAAAATCCACTGATAACGTGACTGTACGTAAACCTGGTATGTACTACTATAACCAGACAGTAACAATTAAGCATGGAGATAGAGATAGTATGCGTCTTGACTTATCTAATGCTCTAGCACTCTATATCTATGGTAAAATACTTGGTAAAATACCCTTTAACCTATACATTACACTGCATCCACTACATACCTGTATGACAACAAGTACAAAACCACCATGTAGTCTCATCCTAGAAGGCGTCTATAGTGAGCCGAGGGAGACAGCTATAGAGATAATACACATGGACAATGGTACGCTAGTACGTAATGGGGTCGTAGAAGTCTTTATATACAAGGAGCTATCCAATAAATACAATCCTGTAATCAAAGGCTATATAAGAAACATTGGAGACACACCCCTAATAGTATCCCAGTGGAGTGGAAACGTAGTACTATTAAACATAAGTAGTAACGGAGTAGACTATACATGGGTTAATAAAACTATCCCAGTAATCAAACCACAGATAACTGTAGCACCAATACCATGCAATGTACCAGAAGGATACCAGATCATATACCAAGTCCTATACCCTGGTGAAAAGACAGAAATAGAGATACACTTAGTAAACAAAATAGACGACACAGAGCTAAAGGGATGGATGTACCTAGAGATAACACTAGAATACACACCAATAAAAGAACTATACAGTATAAAAACAGACAACGCCATAATAGACTATGCTAAAATAGGGAAAACATACAACACAAAAACAATAACAATAACAACCCAAGTACACAGAAGCTAAAAGAAACCCTTATAACACCCACACAGAAACAATAGTACTACAGAGAGATGAAAACTGGTGGGCCCGTAGCTCAGCCAGGCAGAGCGGCGGACACCCACTAGAAAGGGTGGCCGATGCTCCAG
>CAYXOO010000167.1:0-2923 GCA_964466845.1 uncultured Desulfurococcaceae archaeon | reverse complement strand
TAGTGCTTGTAAAAAAGTAGCTGTTGAAACCAGTATAACAGATAGTATAAGCAGTACTCTATCACTACTCCTGCCCCTCCTACCACCCATAGAGCTACCCCTTAATCAATGGTCTAGCCTTCTCTCTCCAGAAGAAGAACAAGAGTATAGCCATAACCCCTATACCGCCCAGTAGTAGGAAACCAGCTATACAGCCATGGTCTATAAGGTATGTAGCTACTGCACCACCAATAGCTATAACCAGTAGATAACTAGCTATAGTATTATCAACACGAGTCTTTGTATGAGGAGCAACGAATATAGCTATAGCAGCTATACCCATAACACACCATAGAAGATACCTACTAAGAGCACCTGGGTCAACAGAACCAGTAGATACAGCTGCAACAGCTAATACACCACCAAGAGTTAGTGTAAGCAATAGAATAAGTAGTGCATCATGTTGAGAACGTGGTATCATAGCATATCACCTCCTAATCAATGAGACAAGCAATACAAAAGCTATACCAGCACCAACACCAATAGCTAGTAACTGCCAGTTACTCTGAAGCCAAGTAGTAGTCTTAAGCTCAAGATTAAAGCTATTACTAGTATTACTCACATATACCCTAAAGACATAGCTCCTACCCTCGCGGTAAACGTATACCGTGTAATCTCCCTCACTAACATTATAAAGCAACAACCTACCATCAACACTACCGTTATACACAAGAGTCTTGTTACCATCATAGATCTCTAGATAAGCCCTAACAGGCCTACCATCCTCTAACACATTAATAGTCACTACATCAACAACCGGAGCTGCCGACACCATATACGTTAGTAGAAATAACGTAGCTACTGCAAGTAATACAATACACCTACCATACATACTATACACCCATGAGAGAAGGAGGTAAAGCATCTAGACATGAACCCCGGTTGTCTCAGAGACTAAGGATCCAGCAGCTTAGTCTCTGATTCTAGGGATCTATTCTATGTAGTGGGCCACAGTCTCAGAGACCATAATAGGACCTAGTTAGTCTCTGAGGCTAGCCTGGTGTGTCACGGAGGATAATGTCTAGAGCCTTGGGAAGCATCTCCTTAATCTTCTCTCTAACCTCTCTAAGCTTTTTCTCTCTATTCCTCTTCCTAGGTAGTACATCGAGTATGAATCTCCATACCCTCGGCATATAATGCATATACTGTGTACCATAGGTTGCTACATAGAATACTACATAGACATAGGCTAGTGCTTCACTATGAGCACTATAGACAACATCGTTCTTTATATCAGCGTTAGCTCTAGATAGATCAACTAGCTCTAGAAACTTCCTACCAAACCCTATAAGACCCATCAAAAACACTCTCTCACGATCAAAACTACTAATACCTACACGATCATAGACAATCCTAAGCAGCTGCAGAAGCTCCTCCCTATGCCTCCCACACTGATCCAAAAACCTCCTACTACGTCTAAAAGACTCAGTACCTAGAGACATCGATATATTCAGATCACGTGGATCCCCGTCATAGAGTCTAGGCCTAGAGTCGGAGACTACCGTTATAACACCATCAGACGTTATAACACTATCACATGAAACGTTATATCTCCTAGAATACGTAGCATACATACCCCTAATCTTAAGAACGGTCCTGTCAGGATCAACCCTATACTCACGAGGATAAACCATACGAGCAATAGTCCTCCAACTCAAACCAACAACATCCCTAAGAACAACAACCTCCAAAGCCCTACCCAAAACACCATCCCCACTATACCATAGCCACTTAAAAAGCACTAAACCAGAACAAAATCTATAACACCATCAACATCATCAACCAATGGTATGACTCTCCTCGGACAATACTTCCTCTTCAAATAAGCCCTTACTCTCGAGTAATCAGGACAACCATTAAACACCTTCAGCTTACTACTAAACACCTCAACAATACTACCCCTAAGGAACACCCTTATCCTATACACACGAGACACAATCTGTAGTTGCACTACCTCCTACCCCTAGTAGCTATGGCTATGAGGAAGAGTATGAAAAGTGGAGCTAGCAACAGCCATAGCCAGTACCTATGGATATAATAGCTTATTGGAGGGCTGGCTACAATGTTTATAGCCTGGTCTATAGCATACTTTGTGCCGTTTACTATTACTTCACTAACAGCTATGGTTAGGTTAGAGGCTGTACTAACTACTTCTATTGAGTCAACTGTATAGCTTCTAGTATACGTGTCGTAGTAGACAGTGTTGTTACCAAGAGTGATGTTGACTTCTCCTTTACCTGTAATATTGAGAGATGGTATCTCAATTACATCATCTGGACTAGGAGCCTTTATTGTTAGGAGAACAACTGCTTCTTTAGGTCTTTCGACACTGACTCTATATCTTATCTTATCCTCTATAGCTCCTAGGACTGTAGCGTTTACTCTAACCACATGGTTGTCTATAGCTATGACTGTAGTGTTATAATGGGTGTTTAGAGGTGGAGCAACTAGTTCTATCTCTTTGAAGAACTCTTTATAGCTGTTGTTATAGTATACAATGTTTACGACTAGTGTAGTGTTCTCACCATCTGTTACTACTTGTAGACTTGATCTACCATTACGTGCTCCTACTACTATATTATTTACCGTGTTTGTGTTATAGGTTTTCTCTACACCATAGATGTCTTGTATAACGTGTCCTAGCCTTATGTATGAACCGTTTGTCTTTATTGTTATGTTGAATAATGTGTTGTTATACCATCTATGCCTCCACCTATAGCTTATACTATAATAGTATATGATAGTGTCTCCACGCCTACCCTGTACTCCCCCAGACACCACTAGTCTTGGAGGGCTAGGGGGAGGCTTTAATGTAAACACATACTCTACAGTCTTGTCTATAGTCATGTTAGGCTTGTCGTCTCCATAGACTCGTATAGTAACG
>CAYXOO010000166.1:0-2958 GCA_964466845.1 uncultured Desulfurococcaceae archaeon | reverse complement strand
TAGATATTGTTAGAGACACCGATGTGAAAGTCTATGGGCAACACGCTGACCCAGTAGAGCCTGGTGCACATACAGGCTATCTACCACTAGAAGCTTTCAAAGAGGCTGGTGTACATGGTATACTCCTTAACCATAGTGAACATAGGCTTAGACTAGCTGATATAAACTGGCTTATAAACAAAGCTGGAAAGCTCGGGTTGGAAACACTAGTCTGTGCAGATACTCCAGAGACAGGTGCTGCAGTAGCTACCCTCAACCCAGACATGGTTGCTGTAGAACCACCTGAACTCATAGGCACTGGTATACCTGTATCTAAGGCAAAACCAGAAGTCGTAACAAGATCTGTTGAGCTGATAAGAAGAGTTAATAGAGACGTAAAGATACTCACTGGAGCAGGTATTAGTAGTGGAGAAGACGTCTATGCAGCAATAAAGCTTGGCACAATAGGAGTACTAGTAGCATCAGCTATAGTGAAAGCTGAGAAACCATATGAGAAGATAAGAGAAATGGCATTAAAAGCACTAGAGGCTATAAAGTAATAAGCCGCCGCCGGGATTCGAACCCGGGACCACTGGCTCTCCCACCGACTCCGGATCCCTAGTAACTACTCCCGGATACGAGGCCAGCGCTCTACCAGGCTGAGCTACGGCGGCTTCTACTAGACACTATACTCTATACGTGTGTTTTAAACTATCTTTACAATCTTTATAACGTATAACGTTGTTTCTCTAGGTCCATAGGCTAGTACTATAGTGTCTCCATACTCTAGCTCGTTCTTCTCTAGGAGTTCTCTATAGAGCCTCTCTACACCCTTGTTATAGTCTAGGTCTTTCTCTCCATGTAGTAGTACGGGTTTTAGTCCATAGTATATCTGTAGTTTTCTTGCAATCTCTTCTCTTACAGTGCCGACGTATACCTTTACATATGGCCTGTATCTAGAGATTTTTGTTGGTAAAAGACCTGTTTTTGTATAAACTAGTATCTTTGCCTCTAGATTCTCTGAGAGACTAACTAGTCCTCTAGCATACTTCTCTCTCACAGATTCTCCATAAGCTCTTGTTGGTGGTACTCTATGTTCTCTAGCCATCCACTCTTCTGCTTCAACAACTATTTTTCTCAACCACTTAACAGCTTCTACTGGGTGTTCACCTATAGCTGTCTCATCTGTAAGCAATAGTGCATCTACATAGTCAAATACAGCATTCATTACATCTACTACTTCACTCCGTGTAGGCTGTGTATTATATACCATTGACTCTAGAAGCTGGGTAGCTATTATAACTGGTTTGTTTAGTAGGAGAGCCTTCTCTACAATCATTCTCTGTAACAACGGGATCTTTTCTAACCCATAATGCATACCAAGATCTCCACGAGCAACTAGTAGGGTGTCAGAAGACTCTGCTATAGAGTCTATATTCTCTACAGATTTCCTAGTCTCTATCTTAGCTATAATCCCTATCTCTCCACCATTCATTCTATCCAGGATCTCTCTAATAGTCTCTACATCACGTTTACTACGTACATAACTTAGTGCTACATAGGTAAACTTCCTAGACACAACATATTCTATAAACTCTATATCCTTTTGTGAAACAACTGGTAATGGAATCTCCTTACCAGCTACAACAAGTGTTTTCCTAGGCAATACATAGCCGTTGCTAAGAGCTATCAGATCAGCTTCTCTTGAAGAAACATTCTCAACACTAAACCTTAGCCTCCCATCATCAATTAGTACTATATCACCTGTTTCAAGGAGCTCGAATACTCTAGGGTTATCAACTGGGATTACAGCTTCTTCTCCCGTCTCTAGTCCATAGACAAGCTTTACTCTAGAACCACGTTTTATATAGAATTTGTTGAAGAAACCAATTCTTATCTGGGGGCCGGGAAGATCAGCTATGAGAGCAGGGTATTCACTATACTTGCTATAAACTTCTTCTATAACTCTGAGGTACTCATCCCATGTATTCTTGTCTCCATGCACAAAGTTTATACGGTAGCCAGCAACTCCTTCTCTATAGAAAGCCTCTATAGTCTCCGCATTAGCTGTTGAAGGACCTATTGTAACTAGTATCTTTGTCCTTGTCAAAGCCATTTGTTCTCCCAAGGATCACTTTGTCTTTAGCTTCCTTAACTCCTCACTATACTCTCTAATAAACTCTTCTACAGGCTTTGGTATAGGTGTTGATATTATTAAGTATCCTAGATAACCAAGTATACCAGCTATCACAACTATTATTGCAAATACGGTGTACGTTACAAGTATTGTTGAGAGTTTTTCTCCATAGACTATAGTGTTTGGAGCAATGATTATCCCATAGACATAGACTAGTATCAATACTGCTGATACAGCCAGGAGTACATAGCCTATAGCTCTAGTAGACGCCATAGCCTATACACCTACTCTATAGCCTTAACTACATCTCTAACTCTCATACCTGGTTTAATACCTTGCTTAATAGCTGCAGAACTAGCCTCACTAATAACAGCATCAAGCATTTCCTCAACACTAGATATACCAGTGACCCGTGCACACACTAGTCCAAGTTTCTCAGCAACACTCATGTCAAGATAACCACACATCACAAAACCCCTACTACCACGTATCAATACTAGTGGTGGAGCATTAGGAAGCACTACTTCAACACCGATAACGCCCTTACTAACACGTTTAACACGTATAACTGTATTGACAACCACAGCTAAACCACCCACTAAGACAAAATAGCACATACAACAATATAATAAATTATGGTTAAAAGGATATGGGTGATGAACTAATTATAAAGAACACAATAACAATACAAGTAGGACCAAGACTTTAAGACTAGTGGGTCTAACAAGACATAGGGTTTGGCAAAAGAGTTGCAGGAATTAATGAGAGCGGCCCGATCCCAGCTTGAGGCGGCTGCGAGGCCTCTCGGACCTCACGGCCAACCCCAACGTGGCCGGCTTAAC
>CAYXOO010000165.1:0-2986 GCA_964466845.1 uncultured Desulfurococcaceae archaeon | reverse complement strand
TCTCCATACCTGACTATCCTTAGTCCTATGTACCATGCTAGGTCTCTATTAGCCATGTTCTCTATTATTGTTTGTCTGAGTGGTTTGTTATAGAATATTGTCTCGAGTATTATTCTCGCAAGTATGTTGAGACGGTGTGGTATAGCTTGTCTAATTCCATCAATCTCTAGTCTGTATCGTTCAAGTACTATACTCTCTCTAAGCCTTTCTGCTATCCTCTTTGTTGCTTCTCTTACAGGTCTCTCTCTATCAACAATACCCCCAATCACAATAACTGTTGTTTCTAAGAGTCTTTCTCTATGTAGGACTTTATCTGCATACGGGTCTAGGATAACAATGTTGTCTCCTCTCCTAATAATCTGTGGCAATACATTATCTTCTGATACAATAACCTTGTTTAAACCAGTTATCTTGTTAAACTCCATAGCTAGTTCTTTTGGTGTATTATTTAATATATAGTGTCTATCCCATAGGAATCTACGTATCTCTTTAAGCAATAGACTCTCCTGCAGCACTAGCCTATTCCTATCCTTCACATGGTGTTCCCAATAAAAACTATTATCTACAACAATTAATGGTCTATCAATAGCTTCTCCCAATAAATCATTATAGGATACTATGGCTCTAGAGTCTCTAGATTCTAGTTGACATGGATAATAGAGTTCTGATGGGGTAGAGCCTTTGAACCCTAGTACTTCTATCTTCCACCCGTTATACTCTATAACATGGATCCTTCTTCCACAGAATACTCCTTTACAGATGCAATTGTTTCTAAGAAGCATATCAACAGCTATTGCTTGTAGAGGGTTTTCTCTAAAAAGCTTCTTCTTAAAAAACTTTTTATCAGTGATGTATATGGAGCTATATCCTCTTAGTAACTGGGCTAGATAGTGTGATAAAGGCTTATAGTCCACCAAGACGTGTTATCTCCCTAGTAGCTTCCTCGAGATCCTTGTATGTATCAATGCTTCTCCAGAATATGTCACGGTAACAAACAGCTGCAAGTAGTCCTTCACTAGCCATTTCTGGGAATCCATGCTTCTCTATATCACCCTTCTCTGGCAGGTAATCAAATACACGTGGAGTCATAGCATATACTCCAGCATTAATCCAGTAGTCCTGGAGCCTCGGCTTCTCATGGAACCTCTTTATAACCCCGCCTTCAATCTCTAGTATACCATAGGGGCTTGGCAATGGGATAGCTGCTATAGCTGCTGCATACCCCCTCTTAACTGTTTCAACAAGCTTCATTGGATTAAGATTAGTTATTATATCACCGTTAAGTGCTAGAAACACCTCGTTCTTACTAAGAATATGCTCTGCATTCTTAAAGGCACCACCAGTACCCAATGGCTCATCCTCTACAACATAAGTCACCCGGACACCCAGCCTACCACCACTACCAATATGCTCAATAATCTTCTCCTTCCTATAACCAACAAGCAATACAATCTCCTCAATACCATACTTCTTAAGCCACTCAATCTGCCACTCAAGTATAGGACGGCCAGCAACAGGGACCAATGGCTTAGGCACCTCTTCTGTATAAGGACGAAGCCTCTTACCAAAACCACCAGCTAGTATAGCAGCTAACACAGCCTATACACCCCCACTAGATATACTATGGGTACACACGATAATAAAAACTAATAAACCACTATAAAGGAAATAAATAGAGGTAGAAAAGCCGCCGTAGCTCAGCCCGGGAGAGCGCCCGGCTGAAGACCGGGTTGTCCGGGGTTCAAATCCCCGCGGCGGCATAACTTCTTTATTACCCAGCATACTATTAGAATCACTGTATAGACGTATACATGGGTTGTTGGAGATGATTGATGTACTCCTTGTTCCTTTGACTAGGCCTTTTGTCTACGACTATCTTGGTTATTGGTCTAGTTGTGTTAGTGATAGTTTGTCTAGAGTTGGCCTAAAGCCCTATGTCTATGTATGGCCTAGTGTTGAGAAGCCTCCTATGAAGTGTTTTGTATGGAGTAGGAGACAGTATAATAGCCCTTGTCTATTATCATGGCTCTATAGTAGGGTTTCTCGTTCAACAGAGTTCTTTGTTGTTGGTATAGGGTATTTGGATGCATATTCTGATGCACTAAACTTTGTCTTTGGAGAAGCATCACCTGCTATGAAGACAGCTATAGTCTATACACGTAGACTAGACCCTTGTTTCTATGGGGAAAGCTTTAATCCTACAAAATACGTAGGGCGTGTAGCTACAGAGATTGTGCATGAACTAGGTCATCTCCTTGGACTGCCACACTGTAGTAGTAGAGAGTGTGTTATGTGTTTCAGTAATAGTGTCTATGACGTAGATTCTAAGACAAGGTTTTTCTGTAGAAGGTGTGGTAACGAGTTAAAGAAACTATATGTCTAGTACAAAATAAGCTCTCCATTCATCACCTTTCTTAACAATCTCCATGAGATGGTATGTTACAGCTTTGACTTCTACTCTAGACTCGTGTCTCTTTGGATCAAATACTTCTCCGTAACACACTCCCTTAATCCTATAGACAAGTTCACCACCAGACTTCTCTATAACGATACTGTCTACAGAAACCTTGTTACACATAATGTTCTCGCTATAGTATAGAGTCAATAACTCTTCAAGCCAACGATACAATAGACTCTCTAAATCAAAGCCTTCAGCAGAGACTTCCCTCTTAACAACCCCCTTAAGACTACTAGTATCTGTCATAGTCTCAAACAATGCTATACCAGCGTTTTCAAACAACTCTATAATATCCTTTCCATAGGCAAGTATGTATACATCAGCTGTATGCTCTAGATAATCAAACTTTCCTAGTAGTCCCCTCTCAACAATCTTTGGCTCACCCACAGCCTTACACCACGATTGTAGTTATGGAATAGTTGCTAATATAGTATTATATTCAGATGTCTACTTAAAACATTTATTAACTAACATACATTTATGAATCAATTCAAAAACTGTATCTCTTATACAGAAAGTATAATACTT
>CAYXOO010000164.1:0-3011 GCA_964466845.1 uncultured Desulfurococcaceae archaeon | reverse complement strand
ACAAGCTAATGTAATATAGTATAGTTAGTTATATAAGCTAGTTATATAAAAACAAAGGAGATTAATGATCTTGATTAATATGATATTGTTAAAGATATTGTACAAGATTTCAATCAAGAATATTTGATCTTGTAGAGAGGACTTAATAGTAGTAAAAACTTTTAGGAAATACTTAAAATATCTAGTACTGCTTAATCAAAGAAACTCTGAGAAATAGCATCCTTAGCTTTACCAAAGTATAGGGTAAAACTCTCAAAACTCGTAGATAAGTAAGCTGTAGACTTTAAGCTCTGGTAATGACTAGGTTCATACATCATCAATACCTATGAACTAATTTTATTAATACCTGTTACATAGTATACTGGTAGACTAGTATACTGGTGTTTTTGGATGAAAGGATCAACTACTGTGAGGATTTCTCGTAAGACTAAGGCTAGGTTAGAGAGGATAGCGTTACTACTTGGTGTATCTCTTAAGGATGCTCTAGAGTATGCTGTAGGTGTTGCTGAGAAGCAATTGGATAGTTATCGTGGTGACCTAGATTTGTTTGCTAGAATACTAAGTGATAGGAGGGGTAGTGGGTATAGAGATACATCTACTAGAGTTGATGAAGTAGTTGTTGAGACACTACTCAGGGAGTATAAGAGTGTTAAGAGGGATCATAGGTAATGGCTATTCTCATAGATACATCGATCTTCTATGCACTACTCGATCCTGATGATGAATACCACTTAGATGCTGTAGCAATCGTTTACCATATACTTAAGGGGAGATATGGTAGACCATACACTATAGACTATGTCCTTGTTGAAACAACATTACTGCTTAAAGCAAGAAGACTATCGTATAAAATCCCTTTATTCATAGAGTTTATAGAGAAAGAACATATAAAGACAATATGTATAGATGACAACATACTCAATGAATCACTAGAAACACTAGCCAAAAACCCTACAGCCAGCTTAACAGACATAGCACAACTCATTATAGCTAGAAAACTAGGTATAAAATACATAGCTAGCCTTGATAACTGGTTTAGTAGACAAGGATTACTAGTACTTGGTAAGAACTATATGAGTACATTAAGTAGAGAAGAATTATCTCAGATAAGAAAAATACCTAGGAAACCCATAGATTAACACTCATCAAAACCCGTATCATCCTGCATCCCATGATAATATAGCTAGAATGTACTATAATGTCTTAAAAGAGACACTATCTAGGCCTAATTAGATAAATATAGGGTGCTCTATAAGGGGATGGAATTCAGTAGAAACATACACCAAACCTTAGTATACTATATAGGATATTAGGTATAGCTTATGCAATATAGTAAGTCTCTTAGCATCCTCGTAGAAGGCAATCTTATAACTACTAGTCTTGACAACTCTATAACCAGTACTAGTCCTAATAGTCTTCTGTATACTATGTTTAGAAAAATCTATAGATTCTCCAATAAGTGATTGGACGTAGTTAAGGAAGTATAGTGTATACTTCGGCTTTAGGATCGGGTAAAGCTTTTCATCACCATAGTCTCTTTCCCATATATAAGCTATAAACCTAAGCCTACCCCTCCTTGAACTAACACTAATATTAACAACCATATAGTTATCCATAAACCATAACCTCTATACCTACTAGAGTATTATCTACGGGACTAGGGGAAATAATACTATCTACGAATATGTTTAAGACAAGTACGTAGGTATCGAGTAAGGAGTATAAATGAAGCTATTGTCTCTTACTACTAATGATCCTCCTAGCAAGCTCATGGACTATAGCAGCTGTATCTCTAAAGAACCCTGGTATCGGAGATCCTGGCTTCCACTCTCTAGCAACAATACTATAGCCTTTATCAGTCTTTTCTAGACTTGTAATATAGACCCTAGTATTATCACCAAGTAGACCAGCTAGTACAAACTCACTATGACTAGTAGCTAATACAGTAACACCCATAGAAGCAAGCTTATGGAGTACAGCACCAAGAACAAACTGTGCAATAGGATGAGCATTCTCTTCAACATCCTCAACAAAATAAACAACATCCTCACCCATAAGCCTATAAGCAAGAGAAACAACAGCACCATACAAGACAAGTGCAGCACTAACACCAGCACTAGACTTCTCAATAGGAATTGCAGAATCAAACCTCTCATCATATACTATAAACTCTGGATATAAACCAGTAGTTCTAGTAAACCTTATAGGAAGAACAACAGTAGCCTCGTCCCTACTAACACCAATACTTTCTAAGACATCTCCTATAGTGTCTTCTATTAGAGAAGTAGCTTCTGCAAGTACTTTCTCTACAATCGGTTTCTTCCCCAAGAGATCGGCTAAGACGTCTAGATAGTGAGATATCAATGTAACTTTTAATATACTACGTATACCAGCTATAGTTTCTCCAAGTTCTTCTGTAGAATCTATTAACCTAAGCTGTTGTATCAATGCTACATACCTACTTAAAAACCTTTTAATGCTATCATGGAGCTTGTATTGAAGTACAACATATCTTCTAGTTGCTTCAATATCTCGTAATCGACTCAATAACTTATTCCCATCATTCTGTATTCCAGTTAATAGATCCTTTAAATCATTAACAGTATTAATCTTTCCAAACAAATTCTCAAAGTAGGTATTAAGCATAATAAACTCTCTTATTGAACCACGTTCTGTAGGCATGTATAGATGTATAGAAGGGTTTCTCATTTGGCTTCCTACTATGTTACATGAGCCTATTGTATCCTTATATCTAGTATCTCCACCTAGTCCATGATATACCATGTATGATAGAATTGATTTACCAGAAGCATGAAGGCCTACAAATAGTGTTACACCTGGTGTTGGTATAGGGATTTCCACATCTATATCTATGTCTATAGAGTCTGTTTTTAACGTCCTTCTACATTCTAGAATACAGAGTTGCATAATACTACTCCTCCATTTTTCATCTCTACTATGGTACCTATATTCACTTGGTTTTATTATTAACCTACAGTATTGTTTAAGAT
>CAYXOO010000163.1:0-3044 GCA_964466845.1 uncultured Desulfurococcaceae archaeon | reverse complement strand
ACTAATAACCTAATACTGTCCCAAGACACTAAAATATTTCTAAAATATTTTATTTCTTATAAACCCATCCCCGATATCTACTAGTCCTAATATCTAGTGTTTCTTTAGATAGAAAAACCTTCATAGGTAAATGGTTTATATCATAGGGTTTTAGAGCGGCATGTTACCGTGTTTTCTCGGTGGTATGTATTCTCTCTTATACCTTGTTGCTTCTAGAGCCATGTATATCTTTCTACGTGTCTCACTAGGCTTTATAACGTCGTCTATATAGCCTAGTTCTGCTGCACGGTATGGGTTAGCGAATAGTCTTCTATACTCTACTAGTTTCTGTCTCATATACTCTTCTGGGTTTGGCTGTTTAGCTGCTTTCTTCCTGTATAGTATCCTTACTGCTCCTTCTGGACCCATAACAGCTATTTCGGCCATTGGCCAAGCGAATGTTATGTCTGCTCCAAGGCTACGGCTCCCCATTGCTATGTAGGCTCCACCATATGCTTTCCTCATAACAACTGTTATCTTTGGTACAGTAGCTGTTGCATACGCATATAGTATCTTGGCTCCATGTCTTATTATACCACCGTGCTCCTGGTCAATACCCGGCATGAACCCAGGTGTATCAACTAGTGTTATTATTGGTATGTTGAATGCGTCTAGGAATCTAACGAAACGTGCTATTTTGTCACTAGCGTCAATATCTATTGCTCCAGCGTTAACAGCTGGTTGGTTAGCTACAATACCTACTACAAAGCCGCCTATACGTCCAAAGCCTATAACAACTGTCTTAGCGTAGTCTGGCTGTACTTCTAGGAATTCACCATTATCAACTAAGCTATAGATCACCTCTCTAACATCGAATGGCTTCATTGGATCACTTGGTATTGTTGAGTCTAGTTCAGCTAGTTCCCTATCCCATGGATCACCGGTATCCATGTATGGTGGTTCCTCGTTGTTATTCTGTGGTAGGTAACTCAATAGCTTTCTTGTTAGACGAAAAGCTGTATCCTCGTCTTCTGCAACAAAGTGTGCTACACCACTAACACTAGCATGTACATGTGCACCACCTAGCTCCTCAAAGGTTACATCTACTCCAAGGGCTGCCTTGACTACTTGTGGACCAGTTATAAACATGTATGAGTTCTTAGTCATTATGATGAAGTCTGTTAGTGCAGGACTATAGCTTGCAGCACCAGCACATGGGCCTAGTATAAGGCTTATCTGTGGTACTATACCACTTGCACGTGAGTTAGCAGAGAATATCTTACCAGCTACATGGAGACTAGCTACACCCTCCTGTATCCTAGCACCACCACTATCCCATAACCCTATAACTGGTGCTTGGTTCTCAACAGCCATCTCTATGATACGAGCAATCTTCTCTCCATGTGCTTCCCCTATACTTCCACCCATAACAGTGAAGTCCTGGGCGAATACATAGACTAGCCTTCCATCAATCCTCCCATAACCAGCTACTACTCCATCCCCAAGGTACTTGACTTTCTCAAAACTAATACCTAGCTCCTCGTAGTACCTAGACCTTGTAGTCATAAGCCATCCTATTTCCTGGAAGCTATCCGGGTCTAGTAGTTTAGCTATTCTCTCCCTAGCTGTAAGCTTACCCTTAGCATGCTGTGTCTTTATCCTCTCTTCTCCACCACCAGCTAGGC
Source organism: uncultured Desulfurococcaceae archaeon (assembly GCA_964466845.1). GTDB lineage: Archaea > Thermoproteota > Thermoprotei_A > Sulfolobales > Desulfurococcaceae > CAYZRH01. The sequence continues at coordinate 1,380 of CAYXOO010000163.1, read as the reverse complement.
TCTTACGTCTAAGTTCTTCAAGCTCACTATATAGTTCCTCGATAGACGGCTTAGACAAAGAACCTACCTCCATCTACGGAGCACGGTTACCACAGAATAAGTAGCTACACCACCAAGGTTGTGGGCTAGACCAGTCTCTGGATCACTTGCTTTGTAGCCAGGATAGTCTCCACGTATCTGCATAGCAACCTCTATAACCTGGTATACACCAGTTGCTCCAACTGGGTGTCCACGAGCCTTTAATCCACCACTAAAGTTTATCTCTGGCTTATCACCCTTACCAAACCTACCTTCTCTCCATAGCTTAGCTGCTTCACCCTTACCACAGAAGCCTAGATCCTCTAGTGCTAGGTAACCTGTTACATGGAATGCATCATGTACTTCAGCATAGTCTATATCCCCGGGCTCAAGCTTAGCCATAGCAAGTGCTTCACGTGAGGCTTTAACAGTAGACTTTAGTGTAAGTAAGTCCTCCCTACTACCAAGGTCAACACTATCTGTTGCAAGACCAACACCAGCTATCTCTACAAGCACGTCACGTCCAACAGCCTTGGCTACTTCTCTAGCCTTTTCTTCACCACGTACGAGTATAGCAACAGCTGCTCCATCCCCTATTGGGCTACAGTCAAACAACCTTATAGGATCAGCTATAACAGGGCTCTTTAGTATAGTCTCGAGTGTAGTCTTCTTACGTAGTTGAGCGTATGGGTTATAGGATGCATACTCGTGCATACGTAGAGCCCAGTATGCTAGATCCTCGTGTGTATAGCCGTACTTATCCATATAAAGCCTTGTTATCAAGGCGTTTAAACCAGTAAAGCTTGCTCCATAGAATACCTCGTACTCACGATCAGCAGCCATTGCTAGTGCAAAAGTAGCTGCCTCAGTTAGCTTCTCAGTAAGCTTCTCAACACCACCAACAGCTACTACATCAACAAGACCTGATGATACAAGGCTATAGCCTGCATATAGTGCTGCACCACCACTAGCACATGCAGCTTCTACCTTGAAAGCAGGTATTCCACGTAACCCGCTGTAGTCAGCCATTAATGCACCAAGGCTTTCCTGCTCCATTAGATAACCAGATGTCATATTGCCTACAACTAGTGCTTTAGGCTTAAGACCACCAGCATCTTCTATAGCCTTAGCCATTGCTTCTGCAAATAATTCTCTAGCACTCTTATCAAACCATCTACCAATACGTGTGTATCCTACACCAACTATGAATACTGGTTCTCTCAACTCATACACCCATTATTTATAATGGTATTCTTAGTTACTAGAATAGCTGGGTGGGGTATAAAAAATCATCTAGCTAGGGTATAAACAGTTGATACACTGTTATAGAGCCTATTATTTAAATCTAGGAGCTATACAAGA
>CAYXOO010000162.1:0-3080 GCA_964466845.1 uncultured Desulfurococcaceae archaeon | reverse complement strand
TTTAGACAATGTATTTGATCATCTACTTCTGTATAGGACAAGTATTCCTAGCTCATATAAGACCTTATACATAGTTGTTGATACTAGTAATAGTGTGCAATTGGGTGTAGTTAAAGACTATGTTCTATCTTCTAAGTACATTGTATTAGATCATCATAGAGAGGGGGATCTGGGTAGTAGAGCCTATAGTGGGTTAATAGACCCTAGTTATACATCTACATCAGAACTGGTCTATACATTGTTTAAGGAGCTGTATATTCCTAGTATGGATGAAGCATTATTGCTTATAACTGGGATACTCTATGATACAAGGAGGTTGTTGTTGGCTAGCAAAAAGACTATTGATACTATAAAGGAGTTGACTGATATATGTAGTAGTTGCTACCAGGAAGCAATTGAGTTGCTTAGAGTAGAGCCTAGTTATTCAGAGAAGATAGCTAGGCTAAAGGCTATGCAGAGACTAGAGTTTATACGTATAGACAAGTACATTGTAGCCTACACATACGTTGGAGCATATGAGTCAAGTATTGCTAGACTACTTATAGAACTAGGTGCTGATATAGCATTTGTTGGTTCTTCTAGAAAGGATGTTGTGAGGATAGTTGGCCGTGCTAGAAAGAATGTATTGGATGAGCTAGGTGTTAGTCTAGCTAGAGATGTTATGCCTCGTATAGCTAGTTGTTTACTAGAAGGCTATGGTGGTGGGCATGATGCTGCAGCTGTAGTGACTGGTAGGGGTGATTTACTCTATGCTCTCTCGTGTTGTATAAGTGTTGTTAGAGACATTATATCTAGTAGGGCTAAGAGGGAGTGAAGAGTCTAGCCTATATGGTTGTGGTAAATAGGTTTATAACCATGTATACTCTGTTATTATGGTTGAGATAAGGGGCTATAGAGATAGACTTTACATGGTGGGGCTGGATTGGTTAGGTATAAGCAAGTCTATGAGATACTCAGGATAATGAGGAATCTAGAACAAGTACGTAACATTGGTATAACAGCACATGTAGACCATGGTAAGACAACACTGTCTGACTCACTACTAGCTGCTGCAGGCATTATATCTGAGAAAGTAGCTGGTGAAGCACTAGCCCTAGACTATCTTGATGTAGAACAAAAACGTGGTATAACTGTAAAGTCTGCCAATATAAGTCTATACCACGAGTATAAGGGTAAACCCTATGTGATCAACCTAATTGATACACCAGGACATGTAGACTTCTCATCAAGGACTACACGTAGCTTCCGTGTACTAGATGGTGCTATACTTGTTGTAGATGCTGTAGAAGGTGTTATGACACAGACTGAGATGTATCTACGTATGGCTTTAGAGGAACGTGTTAGACCAATACTGTTTATAAACAAGGTTGATAGGCTTATCAAAGAGCTTAAGCTTAGTCCTAGTGAGATACAACAGAGGTTTGTACAGATTATCAAGGAGGTTAATAGCCTTATAGCAATGTATGCTGATAAACCATTTAAGTCAAAGTGGCAGCTAGACCCTGCTAAAGGACACGTGGCTTTCGGTAGTGCTAAGGATAGATGGGGCTTTACAGTACCAATGGCTAGAGAGAAGGGTATAAGGTTTAGTGATATAGTGTCTTATTACCAGAAGGGTACTAAAGAAGCTATCTTGGAGCTACAGAAACTAGCACCACTACATGAAGCAGTACTAGACATGGTTGTAAAGTTTATACCAAACCCAAGACAAGCACAAAGGTATAGGATTCCAAAGATATGGAGAGGAGATCTTAATAGTGAGATTGCTAAGGCTATGCTAGAAGTTGATCCAGATGGACCAGTTGTAATGCTTGCACACGACATAAAGATTGATCCACATGCCGGCCTAGTGGCTACTGGCCGTGTATTCTCTGGTACACTACGTCCTGGTACAGAAGTCTGGTTGATTAATGCTAGGACTAAGCAGAAGATACTACAAGTAAGCCTCTACATGGGCCCATATAGAGAGCTTGCTAATGAGATAATAGCTGGTAATATAGCTGCTGTACTAGGCCTAGACAAAGCTCGTGCTGGTGAAACAATTGTTGATATAAGGTACAAGGATGTTATGACACCATTTGAGAGACTACGTATGCTTAGTGAACCAGTTGTAACAGTTGCTGTTGAGCCTAAGAACCCAAGTGAACTACCAAAGCTTATAGAGTCACTACACAAACTAAGCATTGAGGATCCAAGTCTTGTTGTAAAGATTAACGAGGAGACTGGTGAATACCTACTTAGTGGTATGGGTACACTACACATTGAGATAGCCTTGACTATGCTTAGGGAGAACTATGGAATGGAGGTTATTGTGTCACAACCAGTTATAGTGTATAGAGAGAGTATACGTGCAGTAAGCAAGGTATTCGAGGGTAAGTCGCCAAACAAACACAACAAGCTATACATACATGTAGAACCACTTGATGAGAGAACCATAGAGCTTATACACCAGGGTATAATAACAGAAGACATGGACCATAGGGAGAGAGCTAAGATACTACGTGATGAAGCTGGATGGGAGTATGACGAGGCTAGAAGGATATGGGCTATAGATGAGAACATAAACGTATTTGTAGACCTAACAACTGGTGTACAACACCTAAGAGAAGTAAAAGACACTATTATACAAGGGTTCCGTCTAGCTATGAGAGAAGGACCACTAGCTATGGAGCCTGTACGTGGAGTAAAAGTAATACTACACGATGCAATCATACACGAGGATCCAGCACACCGTGGACCCGGACAGCTATACCCTGCAGTACGTAATGCTATCTATGCTGGAATGCTAACATCTAGACCAACACTACTAGAGCCTATACTAAAGCTAGACATAAAGGTTCCAATGGAGTACATGGGTAGTGTATCAACAGTATTATCTAAAAGACGTGGTAAGATACTACAAGTAATACAACAAGGACCAATAGTACGTATCATAGGAGAGATACCAGTAGCAGAAACATTCGATCTAGCAGAAGCACTACGTGGAGCAACAGCTGGTAAAGCACTATGGGGACAAGAATTCAGTAGATGGGCACCAGTACCAGACAGTATGCTCATGGACCTAGTAAGAAAGATTAGAG
>CAYXOO010000161.1:0-3090 GCA_964466845.1 uncultured Desulfurococcaceae archaeon | reverse complement strand
TTTGATTTACTATAGCTATTATGGTTTAGTAGTTACTAGTAGGGTGTTGGTTTGTGGTTGATACATGTTTTTGTTCACCAGTAGCTTTTGTTAAGACTAGTAAGGGGTATAGTAGTATATTTGATGTTGTTAAAGCAACTGCTATAACAGTAGCATTCTTCTCTGAGAAAATAAGATACACTGGATTCTTCTCCAAGAAACCGGTTGAGAGGGTATATGAGATAAGCTATGTATACTATCCATTACAGCTAATCTGTATTAGTGACAAGGTATGCTATATAGTTGATACAGGCTATAAGATACCAAGTGAATACACAGTCGAGGTAAACGGTTACCATATAGTTAAGAGTATAGGGCTTATAGCCGATCTCGTTATATTGATGTATGAGTCTAGAATAGAGAGAACACCATACACACCAGTTGTTATTAATGAGGAAGTATATAGAGATGAGTTTAAACGAAAACTGTTTGATACAATGAGTGATCTAACAGAATACTCTGTACCAAAGCTAAAGGGTGAGGGATTGTATATGATACCAATACTAGTGGTAAGATACAGGGAGATAGGGAGGGATAGAGAGAGGACAGTACTAAGTCCACCAGTATGGCTATCAGAAGGAGCTGATCCAAAATACCTGTTCTCAACATTCAATAGACTAGAGAGTATTATAGACAAGATGTTCCGCTTGTACAGTAATAAGTGGATAGAGTATAGTAATAAGCTGTTCAATATAGAGGATCCAGTCTCTATACAGAATCTAAAGAAGGGTCTAAAGAAGCTATGGGAGGAGGGTCTATTAAGTGAAGAATATACTAGGAAATATAGACAACTATATCTCTAATCAAGAAACTCGGTAGCTAGTACATCAACTACTCTCTGGTAAACTGTTCTAGAAGACACGATCTTGTTTACACGATAGCCTATCTTAGACAATATCCTCCTATCAAGAAACCTGTTATCAGCTAGTATATAGACAGCCTTATCATCTGGCCCACGTATTGCTCTACCAATAGCTTGTCTAGTCCTAGTAACAGCTATGTCTAGATAAAGGTGTCTCCAAGCATTATCCCGTCCAATCTTCTTACTTAGATACCTTATAGACAAGTCTATGTAGTCGTCTGGCTGTGGATAAGGTACACCAGCTATAAAGACTATCTTAACAAGACTCCTACGGGTCCCTTTATCAACGATCTCAATACCTTCACAAAGCTTACCACTAGCAACAGCATTAACAAGACACTTCCTACGACTCATACAATACTCTATCACATCATCTATCCTTGTACCTCTCTTCTCAACAAAAACATTGTCTACACTAATGTGTCTTAGTATAGAATTCATAAACTCATAGCTAGGATAGACTACTAGCATAATACCATTCTCTAGCTTATTAAAAGCATACCCTATCATATCAGCATATAGTCTATACATAGCTTCTCCTCTATAACTATACCTAGAACTAACATATGTAACAACAACTAATACTTGGTTCTCAACTGGAAACACTGGGCCATACTCTTTAACAACATTAATGTACTCTATAGGCTTACTAATACCAAGTACATCACTATAGTAGTCTGGACTAGGTAGTGTACCAGAAAACAATATTATAGATGAAGCATTATTGAATACATTCTTAGTAATAATTGATTGATCGATTGGTTTAGAGACAAGATACCTCCTATCACCACTTCTATACATAAACGATTCAAAACCCATGTATAGACTAGCTACAAAACTAGCTATTGGTAAACAATAAACACGAGTCTCTGGATCATAACCTGTCTCTTTAAGCTTAACACTACGTATATCATCAACCAGATCAAACCATGTATCTGGATCACCTAGTATGTCCTGTAGAAAACCTTTATCAACAACACGTAGTCTCTCTTCAACACAGTTCTTATCCAGATAATCAAGTATAGTGTATAACCTATCAATCAATGATGTAGCGTATGGAGCATACCTCTTAATCTCTTCAATACACTTCTCAATCCTATCAGTAGACACTCTCTGTTCAACAATATCAGCTATACTAACAAGACTATGGGCTTCATCAATAGCTACTACATAGCCTTTAAGCTCTTCAATACTAAAGAAACCCTCTCTAATACTTGGGTTGAATAGATAGGGGTATGTCATAATGATTATGTCTGAGTATGGTATCAATTGTTTTAATGCATAGAATGGACAATAGCCTCTACGAGCTATTTCTCTAGTAGTCTTAAACGGGTTCTTTATAGAGTATATGAGTTTGTAGAGGCTATGTGGTTCTAGTTTATCAAGGTTATTATAGTATGGACACATGTTTACCCTACGTAACAGTCTACAGTTCTCCCAGAAATCAATAATGTCTATAGAGCCAGAGACTAGTAGTGGACACATAGCTTTCTTAGAGTATAGATAAACTGGTTTAAACCCAAGCCTTATAGACTCTATAAGAGGCTGTACAAGCTCATTACGTGTACGTACAAGATACAGTGTCTTCTCAGCACCACTCTTCCTAATACCATATAGTATAGCTACTGTCTTACCAAAACCAGTTGGAGCTTCAACACACAAACAACCACCACTATGTATAGTCTCAGCTACTCTCTCAGCAACACCTATCTGGCCAGGACGTGGCCTACTATACGGAAACAATACTCTCTAGCCCACCCTGCCCTACTACGATAGTATCTTAAGTATACAATCCTATTAATACAACTACCAATTAATGAAAAGGGAGATGCACAGCCTCCAATAAGGTTATGCTAGGAGCCTCCTAACTATACTCTCTAGGTCTTTACATACACTAGACTCTATTGTAGATAGTCTACAGAATGCATAGAGGTATAGCCTAGAAGATGGTGCAACTACTGTCAATGGAGCTAATCCGCCAGACTTATCTCTATTCCACTTGTATATACCAGTATACTCTCTTGGAGAATACTGTAGTATGTTGTGTCTAACAAGATCCCTTATTACAAGATAGAGTTTATTAATAGTAGAAGCTTCTAAGCCTTTATCTCTATATAGACTAGTAGTCTCCATGGGTTCAACAACTATCCTGTCTATAAAAGCCTTGGTAAAAACTCCTAGCTCTAACG
>CAYXOO010000160.1:0-3092 GCA_964466845.1 uncultured Desulfurococcaceae archaeon | reverse complement strand
AAAACCATAGATGTATTCACTAACAAACCCCATATACAACCACCACTAAGACCTTGAACACAACCTACCTACAAAACACCTTAATAAATACAACGATAGGGAGTAGGACATATTAGAAGCTTTATTTCTAAAACACTATCCCCATTCTCTTAAGATCGTGTATTACATGTCTAGCCTTTAATACAACACCAATGATCTCCTTATCAGTTGTTAATGGCTCTGCACTTCCAACTATACATTGAGTAGCTATTAGTGAACCAAAATAGTCAAACTTATACATGTCTACAAGATAGGATGCTACTAGTATGTCTAACGGTGTTAATAGCTCTATATCTTCAATACTTATTAGCTTGTATAGTACATTCCATACCTTCCTCCTCTCACTACTAGTTAATCCTCGTGCCTTCATCAATAGATCAAACTCTATAAGTGCTGCTTGTGAGATCACTCTATCTGCTCCTAGATTCTCAATAATACTAACTGCTTCTCTGTGGAGAGTATCTGAAGGCTTAAAGTATGCAACAAGATATACTATATCAACTATCTCTACTATGCATCATCCTCTTAATCATCTTAAAGGCTTCATGATCTTCTTCTCTCCATCCTCTAAACTTTTCTTCAAAAACTTCTGCAATATCACTATATAGCTTATCAAGTACAATAATCTCTATAACACCATTATCTTTAACTCTAAGTAGAGCCTTACGTCTCCCCTTAATACCCAGTCTCTCTAACCTCTAAAGGCATTACTACTCTCCCACGCTTATCAATAACAACAACATACTCCAAAGAACCCACCAACAATATATATTCCCATAAAGTAACATAAAGGTTTCTATTATAGACTATAAAAGAAAATAAACCATCAATTACACCACTAGTAGGGATAAAACACATTATCACTAACTATTAACATCTTATAGTAGAGATATAAGTGTAAAGACCCGTGTAGTAGCTGTCGGCCTTCTAGCTGGATATGGGTGCATATTACTGAGCTTAGGGGCTCTTATAAAACCTGCTTCTCTCTTAGCTACATCGTTTAGTTTATCAAGTGGTATAAGTGTTTCAACAAGTCTTTTGTCAACCATAAGTATCTTCCTCTAAACAAGGATATAGAGTATCTAGTATTAATAAGAATTACTACAATAGTTTATCGGTCTTCTCTTGGGAGGCATAATACGTTGCGTTATAAGGGCTAGCGGTATATGTCACATGGTGAACATACTTATATATACTATTATATATACTATTATTATATATCTGTCTCTGGGAGACAGTATGGGTGTTGAAGCTGTTAAAGGTTTTTGTAGATATGCTTGGAGTGCTTATAGGAGGGTATAGTATCAATCAGCTACAATAAATGCTTTTGCTGCAGCTGAGCATCTTGTTAAAGTTTTAGCTGATTTTAGGGGTGATGAGGTTTCTGGAAGCCATAGAGCTAGACTTCATTACCTATATACTCTTTATAGAGCTGGTGTAGTGCCTCATAAAGTTGTTTCTTGTTTTCTGAGCTTATAAGCTTTAGAGAAGATGCTTTATACTCGTTTATCAATGGTGAGATAGCTAGTAAAGCACTTGATATGCTTTGTACATTGTCTAGAATAATTGGTTGTATTGTGGGTGTTGGTTTTGGAGAGTGTTGTGGAGAGATTGGGTAGATCTGTATCTGTTGTTGTTAAGAGGTTTCCATGTATTGTTAGTGTTATATTGTTCGGTTCTAGAGCTAGAGGTGATGCTGGCCTATATAGTGATACTGACTTGCTTATAGTTGTTGAGGATAGAGACTGTATCTCTATTGGTGGGATCACAGGTATTCTCCTAGAGTACGGTATTCCTAACCCATCCATTATTGTTAGGGAGGTTAGAGGTCTTAGGATTGATAGTTTGTTTAGAGCAGTTCTATCAGAAGGACTAGTACTATACACACGTCCACCACTATCTCCCTTACTCGGATCAGCCTTAGGTCTTAAGCCTATGGTTTTAGTATTTCTTGAAATGCCTAAAGATAAGAGGCTTAGATGGAGGGCTGAAAAGAAGATCTATGGAGACAAGTATCGTAAGGGTTTAGTTGAGAGACTTAGTGGCTGTAAACTAGCTCCCAAACTAGTAATGCTGCCTGCTTCCAAGTCTAGAGAGTTTGAAGAAGAAGCTATGAAACTTGGAGTAAGAGTTAAGAGGAAGTTGAGGATATTTGTCTAAGCTATCACCTTGGTAGTGGATACTCTATATCTTAATTATTGTCTTAGAGTACCCTATGTAGCTACTTTTAGTGTTCTTAGAAAGTATCTTTTGTCTTGATTATACTTAGCTAAAGATATCTTACCTAGTTATAGAGATATTAAGTAAAGGGATTTTTTATTTTTTATAGTAGTTAGAATAATAGAGGTTACTAGCTGTTATCTCATAGGACTATATGGGAGGCTAATTAAGATCCTGTTTATCTAGAGATCATTGTCTTACATAATTGTATACTCTGTTTGATAGGTTATTAGGTCTGTATCTGTTGCTATTGAGAGGCTTATATATTATTGGTGCTACATCATTAGCCTATCCTTATCTACTATTGTCTAGAACCTAGAGTTAGTTGGTTTAGGTAGAGAGTAGAAGAAGTGATCTTAGGAATAAATATTAGAGGGTTATTGGGAGATTTAGTGGTTACAATCATTTCTAGAAATCAATAATAGTGTTTTGATATGGGGGTATAGCTTATGTGAGTATAGCTTTAAGGTTTGGTGAGCTATGTATTGGTAGAGGTGTGTAAAAGAAACCTATTAGTAGCTATTGATCGTGGTGAAGGTAGTAGAATTACTCTATACTCGATCGTAGTATCCTCTATAAGTGCTGTAGATATCCTGGCTAGGTATGAGGATAGATTTAAGCATGTTAAGCTACTCAGCAGGCTTGAACGTACAACGTGTTTTCCTAAAGCTCTTAGAGTAATTAGAACTCTTGTTGATATAGGTGTTTTACTAGGTGTTGATGTAACTAACTATCTGGATGTATTGTTAGATCGTGTTGAGAGAGTTAGTGATAAAATACATATTGCTGTTATTGATGATTGTCTAGTTAATATTATCAGGGATAAGATCGAG
>CAYXOO010000159.1:0-3121 GCA_964466845.1 uncultured Desulfurococcaceae archaeon | reverse complement strand
GTATATGGAGTATGTAGGAGATAGCATTTCCTATCTTATATACAAAAACCTTTTACTACCCTGGGGGTAGTTACTACCCGGGGGGATAGTTTTTGTTGTTTAGTAGAGAGCCTAAGAGGTATAGAGATGAATTCTTTGATCGTGAGGAAGAGCTTAGTCTTCTAACTAGAGCTTTGGAGGTTGGTGAGGGGTTAGTTATTGTTTATGGTATACGTAGGATTGGTAAGACTAGTCTTGTACTTGTTTGTTTGAATAGTATTGGTTTTCCCTACGTGTTTATTGATGTTAGGAGATTTGTTGAGAACCCTTGTCTGTTATCACCTAGTGGTTTAAGAGGTTTTATTGAGAGTGTTTTTGAAAGGTATAGGGGTTGTAGGAAGGGTTTGGTTGAGTGTATAAAGTCTGTTGCTAGGTATGTAGAGTCTATTGATACTGGTGTACTCTCTATTCGTATACGTAGGAGTGCTAGAGAGGAGTTATTTACTGATCTACTTGCTAGGATTGATGAGTGGGCTTCTAGTAGGGGTTTAAGGTTTATTATAGTATTTGATGAAGCACAGTATCTTAGTATAGTGTCTCAGTGGAGAAACATTATTGCATGGAGTATTGATTATCTAGATAATGTATCTTTTATAGTAACCAGTAGTGAAGTTGGTGTATTACGTGATTTCCTAGCACTAGATGATCCTGGTTCACCACTCTATGGTAGACCACGTGTTGAGTTGTTACTGGATAGACTATCTAGTGATAAAGCATTAGAGTTTCTAGAACAAGGATTCTCTATAGCTGGTGTTAGTGTTACTAGAGACGAGCTTGTTGAAGCTGTTAGGGTATTTGATGGTATTATAGGCTGGCTTAACCTCTATGGATACTATAGAGTAGCATATAGGCTAGGACATAGAGAAGCCATTAAGAGGATTGAGGATGATGCATCAAAGCTTATAGCTTCTGAACTAGAAAAACTTGTAAAGCATTCACCAAAGAGATACCTTGCTGTACTAAAAGCTCTAGCACTAGGTCTCACTAGATGGAGTGATATCAAGAGGTATGTTACAGGGTTTATAGGCTATATACCAGATACAAAACTAGCACGAATACTAGGTAATCTAGTTAGATACAGTTTTATAGAAAAGACAAGTGACAGACAATACAGATTCATAGACCCACTAACACCAAAAGCAGTAGAACACCTACTAGAAAAATACCGTATAGAATAAGGGTTAACGTTATAGAAACTATGGAGATCACCTAAGAGTGTATAACTATGGTTATTTGAGGGTATTAAAGGATAGGATTAATTACTCCTATATAGATAATAGTGTATCGGGTATAGGCTGTGTTGGCTAAAGCGGTTAAAGCTCGTTATAGGAATGGTGTATTAGAGCCTTTAGAACCACTTGATCTAAGGGATGGTGAAGAAGTTGTTGTTAAGATTATTAATGTTGAAGAGAGGAGGAAAGCTATTAGGAAGTATCGTGGAGTACTTGGGCCTGCTTCTAAAGAGCTTCTTGACAAATTTATGCTTGAAGCAGAAGAGCAACAATGTTGTTTCTAGATGCTCAAACTATTAATTAACTATAGCTTCTACAACTCTATTAACCTCTTCCTCTATTCTCTTCTCAATAGTATCAAGAGATAGCTAAGTAATCTGCTAAGTAATTATATAGTAGGATAAAAGTCTTTCAAAAGAGATTAAGATCATGGCCTCCTACCACAATCCAGCCAATAGATGTTATATAACTTATAACTCTAGAGTTTATAGATGGGTTTAAAGAGGCTATGTTTTGAAAATGTCTAAAAAGATATAAAATTAGTCTATGGTGAGATAGTGGCTTTACTGATATATATTGATGAATCAGGTCAACTGTATCAAATAGATGAAGGACCTTATGTAGTTGCTTCAGTTATAGTTGATGAGAGTGAATTATATAGACTTGAAACTGCTATTAGAGACATTATATTAAGTATTAATAGTAGGTTTAAGCTAGGGATCACTGAGATCCATGCTAAACACTTAGTTAAGGGAAATAAACCATGGAATAACGTATCTATGAAGGATAGGGCTAAGGTTTTCCAGGATATAGCTAAGGTTATAGCTAGTCTTAATATAGTGCTAAATATTGTTGCAGCGTATAAAGATAACTAGTTTTGAGTATATCCGTAGGAACGTGCTTAAGCTTTTAGCTAAACAATTATCTACAATACATACACAACAAAAAGCCACTATAATAGTATTCGACACAAGCACGATAGGTAGAGATGCAAGGATAAAAGAGGATATGGAGAAAGGAATAAGAGAGGGACTATCTAAACCAACATACAAAACCTACATAGCATTCTCATACTCAGAACAAGAACCAGGAATACAAATAGCTGACTACATAGCCTACCTAACTAGATACATCATTATAAAACAATACAAGTGGCAAGACTTTGACTTTGAAAAAGCCTACCTAACAATAGAACCTAAGATCAAACGATGCCCCGGAACAAACACCTACATAAACTGTGGATTAAAAATATGGGAGATAAAATAAAACACTTAGAACATCTCCCACGGTCCGCGGCCAGAGATAGGACCGCTACCCGTGGGATTCTCTGGAGGCCAGCGGTCGTAGAGGGACCGCCGCCTCCATTATATATCTTTGTAGTTAAGGGATTAAATCTCTAGTGTCTTCAATGATTTTATCTCTCAACAAGACCTATGTTTGTTCTCTAACTCTCTAGCTATTGATTCTATTAGAGAGCACTAGTTTCTCTAATATTCTCAACAATAATGGGTATAGTATAGACTCTACACAATCCATCCCCTAGACACCCATTGAAAAACACCTAGCTCTACTAAACACAACCTACTAGCATAGACTAAAGACACAAACAACTCTAATACATCCACAGAAACCTAGACACAAAAACCCACTATAGAAACCCTCCCATAGCTAAGAACACAACAATACCAGCTATAACTATGAGATGTACATCCCTTAATCAACAATCCTCCATATACGTTCTATCATCTCCATCTAATCAGTTATTATTAAATACAACGACGTTTGGTGTACAAGCTATTATTTGATGGTTTGGGTTTATAAGTTTTTCTGTTGGATCATGGTCTGGGAGG
>CAYXOO010000158.1:0-3156 GCA_964466845.1 uncultured Desulfurococcaceae archaeon | reverse complement strand
AAGTTCATAACTATTAACCAGTTCTTAGCCCACCAGTTCTTCAGCCATCCTAGGACTATTCTTTGAAGGAAAAACTACCGTTTTAGAGGCCTCTCTCTGAACCACAAAACTGTGGTGCTAGAGTTCTTAGGGGTTCGCCTACATATTCTATAGGTGTGACTAGTGTCTCCACGGTTAACTACAGATGTAACTACACAACGTGTTTATGTGGTTGTGGGTATGGGGCGTAGGTATGTAGTTAAGCGTTTGGTTAAGAGACTGTGTTCTGGTGAGGTGAAAGAGTATTATTACGTATACGAACAGTATCGTGAAGGAAACAAGGTTATCACAAAATACATAGGACCATTCAACGAAATAGTAGAGACATACAAAAAGCTAAAACAAGAGGTGGTGCGGGGGGTGGGATTTGAACCCACGCAGGCCTACGCCATCGGGTCCTCAGCCCGACCCCTTTGACCAGGCTCGGGCACCCCCGCTTTACTATTTGTTGGATAGTGTTTTGTAGGGTTATAAGAGTTTTCTGTATGGTTAATAGTATACAAGTACTCTTAATCTAGAACCAATATGGTGGGGTAATAGGAGGAGAATTAACTTGTTGATACCATAGGATCATGTGTTATTGTTATTGTTATAGCTTTGGAATACTATGGGATAGTATAAGGTGTACTCCATGGATTGGAAGTGGAGACACTTAGAGGTAGATATGTTTTTGACGTATTATTGCTAGCTATGAAGATAGGCTATACAGTGAATCAGGGCTATGGAGGATGTTTCACCAAAGTAGGCCGGATCGTCATACATTGTAGTTGCTATAGTTATAGGAGTGCTATACTAGGGCTTAAGAAAAACTTAGAGAAACCACTATAACCTAACACGTCTATGGTATAGTATGGTGGAGTATAGTATGGCTAGAATACCTGTTAAACTCGTTTCTTGGGAAGAAATAGTTGGTTGGAGCTGGGAGCTTGCCCGGAAGATTAGAGAGAGTGGTTATAGACCAGATATAATAGTAGCACTAGCACGTGGAGGCTATGTACCAGCACGTCTGCTATGTGACTTCCTCGACATAGAAAACCTTGTCAGTATACAGAGCCAGCACTGGACAGAAGCTGCTAAGAAGGAAGAGAGAGCTATCATAAAGTTCCCATATAAACTAGACCTTAGAGAATACAATGTATTGATAGTAGACGATATATGTGATACTGGAGAGAGCCTTATACTAGCAAAGAACTATATACTAGAAAACTGGAGTCCAAGAGAAGTACGTATAGCAACACTACAATGGATAAGCCCAGTAGCTAAGATAAAACCAGACTATTATACAATAGAAGTAAAGGACTGGACATGGTTCCAATACCCATGGACAAGACTAGAAGATACATACGAGTTCATAAAGAGGATGATGGTGGAGACCTATAAGGAGACTGGTAAGAAGGAATGGAGCTATAGAGAAATAATAGATGGATTCCACGAATGGTACGACATAGATGTTGGTGAGAGATACTATAGAGAAGCACTAAGAATACTAGAAGAAAAAGGAGTCATAAAATACAATAAAGATACTGGAAAATACATACTAGTAGTAGAACAGTAGATATTGTAGAACAGTGTTTTTTATAAAGACCCTATTTATTAAACCTACAATATAGGAAAAACTATTATAATAGTTATCTTAGACTGCTAGTAATCACTAGTTAAAAATGCTTAACAAGGTGGAGGTGGCTGTAGATGGTTCTAAAGATCCTTTTAGGCTATAGTGGTGGATCTCTTGATCACATGATTGCTAGTGTGTATAATAGTTGCATGGGGATTAGAGGGTTTCCTGGAGAACGGGTTGTTTCTGCTGAAGAGATCCGTAGGCTATGGTTTGAGTATAGTACCTTCAATCCAGAGGAATTCGTTATCGTACTATACAATGGGAGGGTTTATGGAATAGCTTTTACTAGTGCCTATGGAGTCTATGGTAGACTGTGGCTTTGTATAGACCCAGAGCTTCCAAGGTATTATCAGTTAGAGACAATACACTATATTCTGTCTTGGGCACACTATGTATTTTCTAGTAAGAGGGTATCTGTTGTAAAGATTAGTTGTGGCTATGAATACTCTACACTATACAATCTAATACGTAGTGTTCTAGGCTTTGTTGTAGAGAAGACTAGTGTAACACTAATGGAGTACCGTGGAACACCAGTAGAGACAGTTAGGGTAGATAGAGACTTCATTATTAGGAAAGCAACACTAGATGATGTAGAAGGTATTGTAAACGTATGGAACAATGCTTTTAGGAAGTATAGCTGGTTTGAGGAATGGAGAGTAGAAGATGCTATCAAATGGTATAGTACTAGGAAACTAATAGTCTATGTAGCAGTTGATAAAGAAACCAATACCATAGCAGGCTATGTTGATGGAGAGATTAGAAAAGGAGTTGATGGAGAAACCTATGGATACGTATACACACTAGCAGTACACCCAGAAAAACAAGGCCATGGACTAGGGCGATCCCTATTAAACACAATGATCAAAGAACTATCCAGTTACAACCCCAAGGGTATATATCTTGATGCTCTCCATGGACTAGAAGACTATTATAGCAGACAAGGATTCAAGATAAAACGTAGATACAGAATACTAAGAACATATACAGATAGTTTACCAAAGCATGGTGCACCATACATATTAAGACAAGACAAATATTACTAAAGTACATCATTGTAGTTAATAGTGCTTCCCTACACCATCTATCGTGATCTTCCAATTATTTACCCTAAGACATTACTACTAGCCTAACTTACAAAGACTAGCTACACACCTCCTCTAACACACCAGTACATACTAATGGATTACCACTTCTTATCCCTATAAGCTAGGTTACAACTTAAACAATATACTAATTTAACTAAGGAAGATCTATCAATGTTTTATATAGAACCATGATTACTTATATAAGGAATATATCCTATAGTCAAATATATAGTATTAATACTTGTTAAAATAATATTATAGTTTGATACTATGGTAGTTGATTAGAAGAATACATAAAAACTTTAATAAACTTGGTAACTAGTGGAGTGGACAGGGATAATAGGTGTAGAGTGTTCTATGCTTACTAATAATAGGTATAGAGTAGGTATAATATCTATCTTCTTAGTCTTAGCT
>CAYXOO010000157.1:0-3164 GCA_964466845.1 uncultured Desulfurococcaceae archaeon | reverse complement strand
ACTGAAATACTGTGCATCAGTATATGGTTCACAAGGCTTTGAAGCAGAGTACGTTGGGGTAATCTGGGGTCGTGACCTTATATGGCGTAGTGGTAAATGGACTGTAAACCCAAGTGCAATAACAGACTATGTTGGAGGCAGGTACTCACTGAAAGAGATAGCTAAGAGAGATAAGAAGAAAGCCTATAGACTACTTGTCAATAGATACCTTATACTCCTAACACGTGGAACTAAGGGTGTCTATGTATTCTTTGAAGACAAAGGGACTAGAGAACACATAGAGTCATTCCTACAATAAATAGCACCTAATAAATAAGTCATGGAATTGTTTAAAACCCGGTTTAATTCCTATGGGGATGTGGTTAAGTATATACCTACTCCTACTGTGGTCTTAATGATATTACTAGTCGTATATAGTTATTATATTTGGTTTATATATGGAGCTATTAGTGCATACTGTCGGTCCTGCTTGATCTTGCTGAAACAGCTTCTCTTTGTGTCATAGTTGTTTTGGGTATAGGTTTGTTTATATTTCTCTATCTTGTCTTGATTATATATGTTGGAGATATGGGTATAGAGTGGTTTGTTGTAGGGTGTATGGTGTTGAGGTTTTATATTGCTTGTGAGAAGGATATTCTTGATGGTGTTGTTACTGATGTATACTTTGTAAGGACATGTGATATTGTTAGGAAGAAAGGCGTTGATAAGCGTGTACGTATGGAGCTCCATGTATACAACTTACCACGTGGCTATGAGTGGGCTGTATACGCTGGTCTTGAAGAGGCATTGTATCTATTGAAGGATAAGCCATTGACTGTCTATAGCCTTCCAGAGGGTACATTGTTTAGGAATAAGGAGCCATTAATGGTTGTTGAGGGCTATTATAGTGATATATCTGTTTATGAGACTCCGTTACTAGGTATTATAAGGCATTATACTAGTATAGCTACAAAAGCTGCTCGTCTTAAGAGGCTAGCTATGGATAAGAAGATATTGTTCTTTGGGCTAAGAGCACTACATCCAGCTATAGCTCCTATGGCTGATCGTGCAGCATATATTGGTGGTGTAGATGCTGTATCTGGTTATGCTAGTAAGAAGTATCTTGGAGTAGAACCAGTTGGTACAATGCCTCATGCACTAGTAATAGTCTTTGGAGACCAGGTAGAGGCTTGGAAAGCTTTTGACGAGGTTGTGGAGGAGAGTGTACCTCGGATAATGCTTGTTGATACATTCTATGATGAGAGAATAGAAGCTCTAATGGCTGTAAAAGCACTTGGTGATAGAGTAGATGGTGTTAGACTAGATACACCAAGTAGTCGTCGTGGTAATATGAGAGCTATTGTAGAAGAAGTTAGATGGATACTCGATCTACACGGCTACCGGGATGTAAAGATAGTTGTTAGTGGAGGTATTGGTGAAAAAGAACTTGTTGAACTAAGAGACATTGTTGATGCATTTGGTATTGGAACAAGCATAGCTTTCCCCAAGAGTATTGATATAAGCATGGATATTGTAGAAGTAGAAGAAAATGGAGAATGGAAACCAGTCTCTAAGAGAGGTAAGCTACCAGGTATGAAACAACTATGGAGGAAGAGGCCAGGGTTAAACGATCTAGTGTTGCCTTGGGGAGAGAAGGCTCCAGAAGGCTACAAGCCAATGCTAGTAAAGTATATGGAGAACGGTAGACTAGTTAGAAAACTACCTAGCTTGGAGGAGATTAGAAAGTATGTACTAGAACAACTAAGTGAAATACCAGAACCACAACCACTATAACCACACCTGCCTATCCCTCTAGAAACCATGTGTTTTCTCTACTCTCTCCTAACAAGGTACGAGGCTAACCAACCAGCTACACCACTAATGTTTCCACCAGGTAATCCCTTCTTCTCAGCTAATAGCTTATCCATGATCTCTTGTAGTCTATCTCTATGCACAGCTAGAAGGTGTTTCTTCAACTCCCTCTTAACATATCTCTCATAACCAGCTATAGTGTATCCACAGTATGGACATACTGCATAATACACATCTACATCTCTATACAATACCAGTCGTGACATAATATCACCGTTGCACGAGAGTATAGCTTCTATAACCGACTGGGAAACCAAGCCGTAGGGAACGAGGATTACAGCTGGAGCTATCTTCTCTATAGGCATCCTCTTTGACAACCTAGCTATTGTGTTCTTAATACACTGTCTAATAGAAGCCTCTCTACCACTATACCTTATAAGAAGCCATGGCCTACCATTAAACAACTTCTTAAACCATAGATTCCTCATATAGAGTACCAATCCATCTCTAAAAACCTCCATCTGAAACTCTCTCCTAACTCTACACCACTCATCAACAGTATTAACCACTACATTAAATGGAGGCTCCAGAACTACACTACAAGGCTTCTCCACCAATACAAGTATATCAACATCACTAGACCAACGAGCCTCCCCTCTAGCACAACTCCCATACACTATAACAGCCTTAACATTACTAACACCACACACCCGTAGAATACCATCTACAATACTATCAAAGACCTAGGCTCCATAGCATCCCCACTAAACATCAGATATACTAGTTTCTCATACACCAGTGTTAATAATTATTTAATCCCACTAATAATTCTAAACACTAGTGCATAGACACTTTCCATAGTCATGGTCTCTACGCTCTTTAACCATGAATAGCTTTTTACATGATATTATTAATATAGCTTTCAACTCTATGGGTGTAGAATAAAAATGGTAAAAGTTAAAACATTATGTTTAAGTTTAATGTAAATCCTTTTAACAACTATTTAGTGTGAAAGCAAGCTACATAGCCTTATTGTTTCTGGAGTTTATTCTTTAGTTCTTCTAGTGTTATTGGTTTTTCTGGGTCTATACCTAGTTTTTGTATTTCTTGACTTGTTAGTACTAGTGTTACTGTACGATACTGGCTACATAGCTTTTCTGGTACAAGATTGTTACTACATAGCTCTACCTTAGTCCACAATGGTAGTTTCTCCCATAGTGTCTCTACAACATCCTTGTCACTATAGTTCAACAAGTGATACCAACGTGGCTTAGCTAACCTAACTAACACTAGTTCTTCAACTTCTGGCTCTAAACCTAGTTTTTCAACAACTTCCCTAGGTATAGTTATACGATACACAGTATACTCTTTCA
>CAYXOO010000156.1:0-3259 GCA_964466845.1 uncultured Desulfurococcaceae archaeon | reverse complement strand
GGTTTTGGTTGTGTATCTTATTTGTTCTAAATAGTTGTTCTAGTAACCTATATATTGTGTCCTATACTCTGTTGATACTATGAGTTAGGCTAGAGGATATATTAGGGGTTATAGCCTAGTAGTTTACCTATAAGTACTGTAGCTCTAGAATTGCTATAGCAACGGTCTAGAGGGTTTGGGTGTAGGGTTTGAGGGAGTCTGGTATAATAGTGATACTGGTGTTCTCAATAATACTGTCTTCTCTAGCAACATTCTATGTACTTGCAGCACTATTCGGCTCACCATTCAAGGCTCTAGACTACGAGGAATACATTCTAAAGACAAGAGATAGTGATGGAGATAGTTTAAACGATTACCTTGAGAAAAAACTTGGTCTAGACCCAGAGAACCCAGATACAGATGGAGACGGGCTACTCGATGGAGAAGAATACTATGCATACAACACAGACCCTAGTAAGGCAGATACAGATGGAGACGGTTTAAACGACTATAGTGAAGTAAGGATCTATCCAACAGACCCACTAGACCCAGATACAGACGATGACGGACTAGATGACTCGATGGAGATAAGGATTCATTCAGACCCACTAAAAGTAGATACCGATGGAGATGGGATACCGGATACTAGAGACTATGATCCAGTACACGACCTATATATAGCGATAAACATTACCTATTGGGAAGAAACATGGAGAGCAGATCCAGATAGCTCTGGAGACCCTATAGTCATAGTAAAGATATATAACTCTAAAGGAGTACTAGTAGGAGCAACCAATAAGACACTTGGTATGGACCTATCTAATCTAACAAACCCAGTAGTAATCAAGATAAACATTGAAGACCTATACAATACATACACAATAGAGATAAGAATCGTTGACTACGACAATGAAACCATAATATACAACAACATAGTTGATGACAACAAAAACGATCCATACAACATAGATGGAGAAAGCAAGACAATACTAGTAAAAGACTATACACTAGATAAGAAGCTATTAATAGACAAAACAGGTATACCAGGCCAAGACCCTGCATGCAAAATAGTGTTTATAGTAGAAACACTAAGAGAGTAGACACTCCTACCCAGTTCTACCCCAAGTACAATCTATTAACCAAGGATTATCAACTAGTTAAGAAGCAGGTATGGGCCCGCGGGGATTTGAACCCCGGGCCTCCGCCTCGTCAGGGCGGCGTCCTAACCAGGCTAGACGACGGGCCCATCTAGGTTTCCATTTAAACTATTCTATGGTAGGGATTTATTTCTTTCTCTAACCCCTAGACAATCCTTAAATATATTAGTGTCTATGTAGTAGGTTGAGACGTATTGAGAAGCTCTACCTCTCTAGCCTATAGCTGGTGTGTAGGCTATGTCTATAGAGACGAGTAAACGTGTTGGTGAAGTATCTTTTAAGCTCCCGAGTATAGAGAGTGGTGAAGAACTAGTTTCTTTAACACAGAGTGTATGTCCCTATTGCTATCGTGTATTACCTGCAGTAGTTGTTGAGAGAAAAGGAAAGCTGTTTATAAGGCGTGAGTGCCCAGAACATGGTGTGATTGAGGAGCTTTACTGGAGTGATGTAGGTCTATACAAGAAGATTATTAAATGGGATAGACTAGAGGGTCGTGGAGCAAGATACGTTTATACACCACTAGAGAAGGTATGTCCTTTTAGCTGTGGCTTATGCCCGTTGCATAAGAACCATACAGCACTACTAAACATTGTATTAACAAACCGTTGTAACCTTAGTTGTTGGTACTGTTTCTTCTATGCTGAGGCATCAGGCTATGTATACGAGCCTAGTCTTGAAGAAATAGTTTCTATGGTACGTAGTGTTAAGAAGCAAGGAGTACCAGTCAATATACAGTTTACTGGTGGAGAACCACTATTAAGAGACGATCTAGTTGAGATCATTAGGGCGGTGAAAGCTGAAGGAGCTAAACACGTACAGTTGAATACCAATGGGCTAAGGTTCGTAGAACTCTATCTAGAAGACCCTGTTAAAGCTATAGAGTATACACGCACACTTAGATCATCGGGTGTAAACACTGTATACCTAAGCTTTGATGGAGTAACACCGGCTACTAACTGGAAAAACCACTGGGAAGTACCATATATACTAGAGGTATTCCGTAAAGCTGGTATGACAAGCACTGTACTAGTACCAACAGTTATAAAGACTATAAACGATCACGAGCTTGGAGCTATAATAAGGTTTGCAGGTAAACACATAGACGTTGTACGTGGAGTAAACTTCCAACCAGTAAGTCTAACTGGTCTTATGAAGAAACATGAGAGGATGAAGTACCGTATAACAATACCAGATGTTGTAAAGAAGGTTGAAGAACAAACTGATGGACAGATACATAGAGAGGCATGGTATCCAGTGCCAGTTAGTGCAGTATTCTCACGCTTCATAGAGGGATTCAGCGGGGAATTCAAGTTTGAAATGGATAACCACCCAGTATGTGGTGTAGCTACATACGTCTATGTAGAGAAGGAGCATGGGCAAGTAAAGAGGTTTGTACCAGTAACAGATTTTGTAGATGTAGAAGGTCTGCTAGAGTACTTGTACGAGAAATGGAGTGATCTAGTAACGGGTTCTAGCCGGTTGATAGCAGGACTTAAACTACTGTATAGTATAAGGAAGTTTATAGACAAAAAACGTGCACCCAAAGAGCTTGATCTATGGAAGATACTATTCAATATAATAGTTAAGAGAAGCTATGAAGCACTAGCAGTACTACACTACAAGATGCTGTTCGTAGGAATGATGCACTTCATGGATCTCTACAACTACGATATACAACGAGTAATGAGGTGTAATATACACTATGGAGTACCAGGTGGGAAACTAATACCATTCTGTGCATTCAATATATTCGACGACATATACCGAGACAAGATACAGAGAGAACACGGAGTACCACTAGAAGAATGGGCTAGAAAACATGGTCTAAAGAAAGAGTCTATTACAAAGAAGTATGTTAGAGACGTAAAGAAACTAGAATCAACAGAGATATACAGACAAGCATACAAGGGAGTAATAGAGACACTAAAGAAGTAGAGAAACAGAAATAACCCAGAACACATAAAAACCACACCTAGTAGAAAGCCGGGTCGTCTAGCGGCCAAGGATGCGGGGCTCTGGCCCCTAGGAAAGGGGGAGAACCCCCGTGACCGGGGTTCGAATCCCCGCCCGGCTACTCAATAATTTTAAAACCCCTCCACCCTATCTATGTTCTATAGGAAGCC
>CAYXOO010000155.1:0-3306 GCA_964466845.1 uncultured Desulfurococcaceae archaeon | reverse complement strand
CTTATATACATACCCTACTATTATTTCTAACCTAGAATAATAATATAACTAATTGGGATATTAAGTTTTTCGATAGATAGCCGTAATAGAAAATATAGTGATATCTATAGGTAGTTCATTAAACACTACTTACACGGCTTCCTTTAGAGATAATGGTTTTGGCTAGGAGGATATTACGGCTATGGAATGGTTATTGAGACTACTTAATTGGTTAATTACTATGGTGTGAAGCAGTCTGTTTTTGTTACTACTGTCTTAACAATACCCTTGTTCTCGGAAGCCTTATAGGTATAAGGTTTTCTAATTCAGTTTTCGTTATCTAAGTATTCACAGTAATCTCTCTAATCACACGGTTTATTCTCTCTGAATTAGGTTGTCTTACTATCTCTTTCATCTCCCCTATTGCAGCATTAGGTGGTGGATAGACTACATTCACATGATTCTCTGCTACAAATATAGTGTCTGGAGGCACTAATGCTGCCCTCAGTACAGCTCTTTTAGGATGGCCAGTAACTCTTGTTATAACGATAGCTGGTCCTCTATCAGCTTTCTCTATAGGCCATTTTATATACGGTGGCTTCTTCTTACTATTTCCAAGCACTAGCCTACCATGTCTTATATTATGAGTCCATATCAGTAGAATACCTTCTCTTGGATTGTCTGTTAGTTTATCTCTGTGTTGGTTCCATACAACTTTTCCAGCCATAATCCTGTATCCTAGCTCTTTTAAAGTAACACTATTTCTAAACACTTCCTTCAATAAGTCACTTTTTTCACTAAATATGAGAATATCATTATATCTAAAGATGTATTTACCACTATTCCTAGTCTTCCTTAACACTATGAGCTGGAATGCATGGCTGACTCTATATCTTGGATCAGAGAAAATATACGGATCACTCAATACCTTAAGATGCTCTATATCAGCGTTTCTTACAATAAATTCTCTTAACTTCCTAAAATAAGCTCCATTATTCATAGAAGATGAGACAACAAATGCTAGATAACCATTTGGTTTCAATAGCTTTAACCCAAGGTACATAAATAGTGAGTAGGTATTTACACGTCCATGTATTACCTCTTTAAACTTCCTTCTTACATACCTACTAGGCCTAAACTCGTAATAGGGGGGATTACCTAGAACAACATTAAATTCTTCAGTAAAAGGCTTTGTTAAACTATCTACAACTTCTACTTTTGCTTTCGGAACACCCTCCTTAGTTATATGGGCTAACTCAGGATCTATCTCCCAACAATAAAGCTCTGGTTCTATGAAATACTCTCTAGCAGTTAAGAGAAACTCTCCAGTACCACGAGCTAGATCAAGTGCTCTTGGCTTATAGTGTCTAGGTATCTTACTTATGAGTTCTCTACGGAGACTCTCTGGTGCAAAGAATTGTCCTAGTAGAACCCTCTTCCTAGGCTCAGATCTTAGAATATACTCTACAGTCTTGGGGTGTAGCTCATTCAAGTCTAGAACCGATAATTATCTTCCCTCTATACCTCTCTAGCCAGTCCCTCTGTAGGGTTTAAGGCAGGGATTGCACAGCTGGTGTTTCTTGTCTATATAGGGTTTTTCTCACTATACCTTATTGGTGCTAGTGAGTATTTTCTTAAGTTTCTAGTAATCTCTTCTATTGGTATATGTGGTGCTATTACGAGTGGTATTTCCTCCTTTATAGCTATTCTAATGGCTAGTATATCTACATTCTTTATTCCATGGAGTACTACTAGTGATGGTTTTACAGGTGCTACTTTTATAGCTACAAGTGGTGAGCGTCCACGGGTTATCTTTGTGAATACAAGTAGTCGTTCACTAGTTGCACCCATTAGTTTAACAAATTCACTACTAGCTAGGGATTCAATAGTTCTTATACTATCAACGATTGTGTAGCCCTTTATAGGCCTATGCTCTGTTGATGTAGATAATAGTATGCCTTGTGTAAGCTCTAGTGCTTTGTCAAGACTAAGTGGTTCCAGGAACTCAGCCATATCAATGACTCCTTCTACATAGAAACCGAGCAGTCGGGCAACACGTTGTGTAACAACCCATCCACGCATACTATCATAGTCTAGTAGAGCCTTAACAAACTGGCGTATAAACCTACGACCCGGCTCCCTCCTACCCCTCTCATAATCACTAACAACACTATACGATACACCCATAAGCCTAGCTACATCAGTCTGGCTAAGCCCGTAAACCTCTCTCCACTTACGGATCTCAACACCCGGGTTATCACACCACACTATATCCCCAGAAATACGTTTAGCAACAAACTCTACAACATACCCGGGTACATCACTAGTCATACCAGCTTAATCCTCCATAGAAAGAAACACTAGAAACAACAATATAAGTATAATCGTATAGGAAGTAGTCCCGCGGGGGGGAGTCGAACCCCCGGCCACCCGGTTTCCAACGAGCCCATCGCCGACCCGCTGTCATCCATCCCCTCTTCCCGGGGTGTCTAGCGGGCGGGGGCTCGCCTTATCCCCTCACTACAGCCGGGCGCTCTACCGCTGAGCTACCGCGGGGTTCTATTTAGGTATTATTTTTGTAGTGTTTTTATAGTTTTTTGTCTAGAGGTTGTCTTGGGTGGTTGGTTTGGGTGTTTTAGTAGATGTTGTTGCTAGTGTTTTGTCTAGTGATATAGGTTTTATTGAGGGGGTTCTTAGTGGTAAGGATAGTGTTAGGGAGGAGGCTATACGTATCAGTAGGCTTATTATACGTGCTAGTGGTGAGGCTGTTAGACTGGTTCATCTTGGTAGGTATAGTGAGGCTTATGAGAGAGTTATTGAAGCTCGTGGTCTTGTTAAAGAGTATATTGAGAAGCTCAGTGATCACCCAGACCTACTCTATAGTGGTTTGTCATATAATTGTCTAAGCGAGTATGTTGAAGCATCTATTGTCTATGGATTAATTGTTGAGAAACACATGCCTAGCTATAGAGAACTAGGTGTACCCCATATACCCTATCTCCAGGGATTAGGAGATGCAGTTGGTGAATTAAGGAGGTACATAATAGATCTCCTTAGAGAAGAAAGGTATGAGGAAGCAAGAGAGTATCTAGAAGTTATGGAGACTATATATCAGCATCTAAAGAAGCTAAATTATCCAGAAGCACTAATACCTGGTGTAAGACATAAAGTAGACGTAGCTAGGAGGCTATTAGAGGATACAAAGATACTATACCTAAACACACTAAACTCCTACAAACTAAGAAAGAGACTTGAAGAAACAAAACATGCACTAGAGGAGAAGAAAAACTAATATTAATAAACCCCTACATTCCTATCCTATAGAGT
>CAYXOO010000154.1:0-3408 GCA_964466845.1 uncultured Desulfurococcaceae archaeon | reverse complement strand
CCACTAGATATACCTACTGGTAATCCTTCTAGACGAGCAATCTTTCTAGCCATCTCAATAGCTTCATCACTAGATACCGTTACAAAACCGTCTATGACGTGCTTATACCTACGTATAATATCTGGTACAAACCCGTCACCAACACCTTCTATCTCATGCCTACCCCAAGGCCCCTCCCGGCCAGTCTTAAACCACTCTGTAGCAACAGGGCACTCAGCAGGCTCTGCACCAATGACTAGAGTGTCTGGATTAGCCTCCTTAAGCCTAAGTCCTACACCAACAAGTGTACCACCAGTACCAACGTGTGCAACCCATGCATCAACACGTCCAAGCTGCTCAAGTATCTCACGACCAGTTGTATGATAGTGGCTCCATACATTAGCTTCATCCCACCACTGGTCAAACACGAAATACTTGTCTGGATTCTCTCTAGCAAGCTTCTTAGCATACTCTAGAGCACCAAGAGCATCACTTTCACCACCAGGTGTAGTAATGAATTCTGCACCAAATAGCTTCATCAATAAGAATCTCTCTTCACTCATCTCTTCTGGTATAACAATTAATACCTTATAGCCTAGATAGGAGCCTATAGCAGCAAATGCTATACCAGTATTACCAGTTGTTGGAACAACTATCGTCATACCGGGTTTTAGTTTACCAGTAGCCTCAGCTGCCTTGATCATAAAGTAGGCCATACGATCCTTTACAGAACCAGTAGGATTCATAAACTCTGCTTTACCCCATACCTCTACCCCTAGATCACATGGTATTACACGAGATAATTTAATCACTGGAGTATTACCTATACAATCCAACACGTTATAGCATACACGTAGACTCAACCCATATTCCCTCCACTATATACTTCTAACCTTATGGAAAACACCTAGATTATTTATAAACATAGCTCTGTAGGAGAAACTCTCCTAAGCCTATACACTAGACTCTTCTTCAGCTTCTATCTCTTCTCTATGCATCCTATACAGTATTGAAATCATTGACTTAGCCATAAGGAACACTACAAAAACAGTTACAAATGTAAGGAGAAACCAACTAGTATCTACTATAGCATAAGTAGTAGATACTCCTCTACAATAACTTATATCTAAACCACTAACTCTAGCTAGTCCACATATAGAGTTTATCGAAGACACAACCATTCCAGCTAGAAACCATGAGATAGCAGCTATACAGCCTGTTGTAAGAAGGACTAGTAGGTCTCTCCTATATCTCCCGTAGAAATAATATGTTGTAGCTAGTCCTAGGAAGCTCTCACCAAGCTCACTATAGCTCCTCCTATACTTCCATGGGTTAAACCGTTTATCGATCTCTAGCCTTATAGAAACTAGTAATGGTGTAAGAGCTACTAGTGTATACAATAGTATTGCTCTCATCTTTAAACCAGCTATATTGCTAGCTATGTTTATTGAGAGAGAAGAGTATATGTGTTGACTAGAGCTTGATTTAGACAAGACCTCACTATATACCCCATCATAAAAACAATTGATTTCATACAAGCTATAGCCTAGCACAATATATGTTAACACTATATAGACTAGTCTAGTCTTCCTATTATATAGTGCATCTAGGTAACAAGCTATTGCTATAACATGTAGGAGTGTTATAGTAAGTGCTAGTACAAGATAAACCATTACACTACCTCCATAGAATCTATGTTAAATTCTCTACTATAGTCCTATGCTACAACCCATAATATACTTATCTAGCTTAATACACCATAGAGGATAACTAGTTAAAACTAGCTAGAACATGTTCCAATAATGGTTGGTGTAGCTGTATGGATAGTAGGTATTCTAGACAAGTAAGAGTATTTGGTATAGAGGGACAAGAGAATATCGAGTCTTCTAAGGTAGCATTATTTGGTGTTGGTGGACTTGGTTCTATAGTTGCTTACTACTTGGTAGCTAGTGGTGTTGGTGAAATAGTGCTTATAGACCATGATGTTGTTAGATTGTGTGATTTGAATAGACAAATACTCTATACTACAAGTGATATTGGTAAGCCAAAGATTGATGTAGCTATTGAGAAGCTTAAAGCATTAAACCCAAGTGTTAAGATAAAAGGATGTAGAGTTAAGGCCTCTATAGATAATGTCTATGAGCTTATAGATAGTGTAGACTTAGTTATTGATGCACTTGATAACTGGGAGACAAGGCTTGTACTAAACAAGGCTTGTGTTGAGAAGGGTATTCCATTAATACATGGAGCTATAAATGGTTTCTATGGACAAGTAATGGTTGTAGTACCTGGTGAAACACCTTGTCTACAATGCATAGTAGGAGAGCCGGTAGAGACTAGAAAGCCAGTACCAGCTATAGCTTCTACTGTTGGTGTTATAGGTTCGATCCAAGTCAATGAAGCTTTGAAGCTATTGTCTAGAGTCTCTAAGCCAGTACTTAATAAGCTGATAGTTTATGATGGGTATAGGTTGTCTATAGAAAAGATTGATGTTAAGAAGAACCCGGATTGTCCAGTATGTAGTAGGATCTAATCATCTGTCTCTTAAGCTATACAAGTGTATGTACTTAACACCAATCTTTACATAGACACTACTAAGATTTTCTATAGAATAGCCTCTATTGTAAACCCTAAGCTTTAAGCCATTAACATCAACAATGATCTTACCCCCATCAATACTGGTTACAACTGCTTCAAAGCTATTCAAACCAAGTCTAAACATGTATTTAGACAAGTATATCTTGTCATAAGGTATTACAACATATACTCTATCACCAATTGATAGTTTGTCTCTATAATCTATTGGAGCATATAGTTCTAAACCACTACAGTCTAGCTTAACGAGAAGGTCTTCAACAAAACCGTCTACTCTACACATTAGAGAGTTTATATAGTCTAACAGTCTACTAGACTCTTTGATAAACCCATCTACACTACCAGTATACTTTAGCCAGCCATTATCTAGTATAGAAGCTTTATCAACAATATAGAGTAGCTCACTAAGATCGTGTGAGGTGATAACAACTGTTTTATCACTAGCTCTCCCAATATACTCTAGGATCTTAACACGGTAGTCATAGTGTAGATTAGCTAGTGGTTCATCAAGTAATAGTATGTCTGGATCGAAAGCTATGGCTCTAGCAAATGCTACAAGCTTCTTCTCACCACCACTAAGTCTCAATGGATACTTGTCTCTAAGACTAGTTAGTCCAAGGGAATCAAGTACTCTATAGGCTACCCTATATGCATCACTACGGCTATACCTTCTTGTTAATAAACCAAACATTACGTTCTCTATCACAGTCATGTGTGGGAATAAAGCATTTGATTGTGGTAGATAGCCTATAGAACGCTTATAAGGTGGAGTGTGATCAACTGGTTCTCCATTAAATAATATAGTGCCTTTATAGCTTCTAAGACCAGCTATAG
>CAYXOO010000153.1:0-3432 GCA_964466845.1 uncultured Desulfurococcaceae archaeon | reverse complement strand
TTATAATGTTTAGTGGTGTAGGCTGTTTCTTCTCTAAGTAGTACAAGTAGTCTCCAGCTAAACCGTTTAGATATGCTGCTATGCATGCTGCTGTATATGGGTCTCTTGTCTTAGCTAGTATTGCTCCAGCTATACCAGCTAGTACATCACCAGTACCACCAACTGTCATACCCGGATTACCGGTTCTGTTAAGCCTTACCTTATCACCCATAGCTACTACATCAACTGGTGCTTTCAACAATATAGTAGACTCTAACTCTCTACTAGCCTCTGTAACAACATCTATCTTGTCCAGGTAATCTCTCCCTAGATCAACCCTAGTTATCTTCTTGAATTCACCACGATGTGGTGTGAGTATTGTCTTCCATTTAAGCTTTGTATCTCCATACTCTATAGCCTTTAGCCCATCAGCATCAACTACAACTGGTATATCATGTTCTACACACCATTTTATAAACAATCTAGAGAACTCCAGAGCCTCCTCTTCAACACTAACTCCATTACCATAGACTATGGTATGTGGATGGAATAGCTCTACATACTTCTTAATAGTATCTAAGTGGATTGGCTTAAACCATTCTCCATCTACACCTAGTGTTATAAGTTCTGGAGAGTAACCTGCTACAACTCCACGTATACTACTTGGTACAACAATAAAGGCTAGATCAGCTCCAACAGCTAGTGCTGCAAGTCCAGCAATAGCTGGTGCTCCAGAGTAGTATATTGAGCCACCAACAACCATTACACGTCCACCCATACCCTTATGAGCATCAACTGGTTTAACCGGTATTCTATACACTACATCACCTGGTCCAACATACTTCCATGCTTCTGGTGGTACACCTATATTAGCAACAATAATTTCACCAACAAGATCCCTCCTCTTTAGAAGACCAGGCTTAACATCATGCATAGTGACTGTTACATCAGCCTTGAAAGCAACCCCATGTACCTCACCAGTATCTGGGTTAAGACCAGAGGGTGTATCAACAGCTACTTTAAGCTCTGCATCCACACTATTAGCTTTCTCAACAAACTCTCTAACAGGGCTACGTAGCTCACCCTTAACACCAGTACCAAGGAGTGCATCAACAACTATATCAGCTCCCTCAAGTACACCTAGATCACCTGGCTTGGTAATAGTTATAGAGTCCATCCTCTTAGCAATCATAAGGTTATCTCTTGTATCTGGATGTGAAACCTCTGAGAGAGAATAAGCAGGTACGATATACACTCTATAGCCACGGCAAGCAAGATAACGAGCAGCAACAACACCATCACCACCATTACCACCCTTACCCATCAACACAACAACAACACCCTCCTCCACCCTCTTGGTAACCTCATCAGCAACACTCTTACCAGCAGCCTCCATCAACATCCTCAATGGAAGACCAAGAGCTACAGTATTAGTCTCTAGAACACGCATCTCCCTAACAGATATGACCATGTCATAACCACCTAGTAGATAATACAGCTATGGTATACAGTAATAAAGACTATGTCATAGCCATATACTATTGCTAAGCTAAAGCCTTGATATACTGTATACTGTATTAAACTAGTATATCTACACTGTATTGAACACCACAAAACTTATTATTTCTAAGAATCCAAATACATAGGGAAGGTGGCTTAAATGAATCAATTGTTTAAAGTCATAATCTTAGCCCTATGCATAATCGTTGCCTTAACTATAGCAACTACACTATATAATACATGGACTAGTGAATCCAGTACCTCCAACCCCACTAGCGAGTATAGACAAGGTTCTTCAGACTATGGTATCCTAGCCTATGTACTAAATAATGAAGTCTATGGATTACTGAATGAATCTACGAGTGCAACCATAATAGTAGTTAATGTATCGTATATACGTAGTAACTATAACTATACAACATCAATATACTTTGCACCAACTGAATACTATATTCCAACAGAGCTAGTAAGCCATGTTGATATAGCAGTACTTGGTAGAGGATTGCTAGAAAATTATGTACTGGGTTATAAGAAATTCTTCTTCACACTATACATTGGAGACAATAACTTGTTTACAGAAGTACTCCATAGAATCAAGAGACAAAATACTACTACTTCCCACGAGTTTGTTAGACTAGTAGAAAACACTACTCCAGAAACAGTTGATGGTCTAAGAGTCTGGGTTACTGATAAGCCTTTGTCTAGTGAATTCAGTTCATACAACAACGTCGTCTCTATAGTAGTTGCTAGTGAGAACGGCGACTTTATAGGCTTAATGATCAGTAACTTCTGGGACAAAGCTAGAGCTAAGACACGGTTTATAAGTGTTGTAAAGAGTGTATTATATGGTGGAACATGGGATCTAGAGGATAGAGAAATAGATGAGCTTGTTAGAGAGATCCCTATAGAGTGTCGTATGGCTAGTGGCAACCTACTTCTAGACAACAACGTTGTATACATAGTATTCCCCAGTAGAGAGCATGGCTATTATGTAGTAGCTCCAAAGAGCTCTACATTCATTAATAGACTCATAGAGAGTGGTGTTAAGGTAGTAGAAGAAGATAGTACAGAAAACTATGCATTATATGTCACAGAATCTCTTACTCCACAAGCTAGAATAGAGAGACTACGTATTAAAGGTGCATATGCAGTTATAGGACAAAATGAAGAAACATGGATTGTGGTACTCTGTGTAGAAAACGCTGGGACAGCAACTACCACTATAAGCAATATATCAATAAATAATAGACCATACAATGCCATAGGCTTAAGCCTAGACCATATAAGGATATCTTATGGGGGAGAGAGTATAGAGAACATTAGTGAGTGGAGAGTATTTAATCCAACCACTGGTGTAAAGCTAGAACCTGGAGAACAAGTTACAATAGCTATTATACTTGATAAACAACTAGGTTTTATGAATGGCCAAACAATCCTAGTAAGTCTACGCACTATACACAATGGAGTGTTTAGTGCTTCAGTAACCCTGCCATAGACGAATCTAGTAAAGTCTTGCATGCTTTTAAGACATTCTTTTCTCCTCCATAAACCTAGGTATATGCTGTACCTCTGGTATAGTACTCGTATCAATTCTATCCTGTACCAGAGCTTCTTGATCGGTATGACTCTGTGTCAAACCAGATTTTTTAAATACTAATACAGTCCCCTATAGCTCTAGGTGGTTTATGTGAATCTATGGGCTACTAGGTGTAGTGGTAGTCTATACCTTGCACACCTATTACTACTGCTTATAGTGGCGACGTTGTCGCCGATACAACTTGTTAATTCAATAGACTATGGAGTCGAAGCTGATATAATAATCACTGGCAACACTGTATAGGAGGATCAAGTTGTAACAGTATCTGGAAACATAATTATTGAGAATAGTGGAAACCTTACACTCATAAACACGACTGTTATAATGGAGTTAGCTAGTGATGGACAGTACAACAT
>CAYXOO010000152.1:0-3620 GCA_964466845.1 uncultured Desulfurococcaceae archaeon | reverse complement strand
AGTCTAGTATAGATCAGGCTTCTATCTAGTCTAGAACTATAGTTTTAAAGACTGTTGTATATATCTAGTCTTGTGGTGTAGTCTGTATGGCTAAGATGTTTGTTTATTTAAAGTATAGGCCAGAGATATACGATGTGGTAGTAGATGTTTATGATGAGCAGGGGAAGCATTTGTCTAGGAGCGAGTATAGTGGTGTCAAACAAGTTGTTGTAAGAGCTAGAGAGGTAAGAGTTTCAGCACAGTTGTCTAGTAACCCATTTGCTCTAGTTATTGATGTCTCCAAGCCATATGTAGAGCTTTCTGGTAAGGACATACTGTATGTTGGTGAAAGGAATTGGATAGTAAAGAAGTAGTTGTTGCTAGACTCTATGACGAGGATAGCCGTAGTAGGAGTGGTAGACACTTGTCTAAGAAAAGAGCCTATATACTATTGAGAGACAATGGGTTAAAACCAGTTTCTAAGCTAGCTGATAGGATTGTTAAGATGGAGGAGGCTAAGCCTATCTATTCACGTGGGAAAGCAGTTTGTTACCATGTAAGACTAGGCCATGGAGACTATGCTATACAGGTATGGCTTGTAAGGAATCTATGGGGTAGGGTGAAGGGGTTTATAGAAGCATATAACTATAGAGGAGAACTTGTCTATAGAGCTAAGTATTATGATGGAGAACTACGTAGGAGTACTGGCAACCCAGTATATGCATGGATTATAAGACTTGTTGCACAACTCCTAAAAATACCTGTTAAGAAGACTAGACTAGGTGATGAAAGAAAGTGAGTAGCTCGGGTAGAGAGGTTTCTAAGCAAGAGATAATTGATATGGCTAAACGTATGATAAAAGCATTTAAGAACATACAGTGTTTTGTATTCGAGAGAGATGAGATACATGTTGTTAGAAAGGTTATTGATGAAGTAGGTTTAAGTAGATTAGTAAGGATCGGTAGAGCTGATAAGAGGTATCCATACATATACATTGTAAAACCAAATCTCAACCCATTCATGAAAGAGTGTAGTGATAAAGCTGAAAAGACTATACTCGAGGGACGTGTTAGAGAAGAGTATAAGAAACAGTTTAGGATAGAATATATAAGGCAATGCCTTAATCATTATGAACATGAGAGGGTAAAGGAGATCATTGGTTTACTAGAAAAGTATTTGAGGGAACATGGAGTTGGAGAGTAGTAACTCTATAGAAGGACTAGGTATCGAGTCTAGACGTAAAATAGTACTAGAGTACCTAAAGAAGCTAGAGAGTGTTAGAAAACCATTCATAATAGGCTATATACTAAGAATCATACCGCTTGTAGATATTGCTGGGTATATAATGACTGGTATATTATGGATTAAGACAACACAGCTTACTAAAGAAAAACTCTTTATAGCAACAGCAATAATGCTATTACTAACAAGTGTTCTATCTATATACCAGCAGTTTATACAGTTTTCAGAAATAATGCCTACCCTAACGTATGAGCGGAGGAATCTCACTCAGCAACAATATATTGGCGAACTCATTAATCTTACAGATTACTCGGTAAGGATATATAGGCTCGACTATCCATTAATGAATGCTTTCCTAACAGTAACGCTAGTTCTAGAGACAATGGCTTTCCTAATACTCTATAGGAGGTGTAGTGAAGTATTCAAGATAAGGGTTCCAATACTATTCCTTATACTAGCAATAATTGTTGCAGTATCAATACCAGTTGCTTTTCAAGTAGCAGCTGGTCTAGAGACTTTTAAGAAGGAAAAACTAGAGCCGTACCTACACGGTAAGCTGTTGACTAGAGAAGAGATAACAAATATGATGCTTGAATACGCATTTATACAAGCACCACTATCTATGATCGGCATATTGGTTTTCATACTAAAGATAATAGCTTATGTAATAGCAGTACTAGCTTTCCGTGATGTAGACAAGTATCTTAGAGAGTTAAGAGTGATGTATGAAACATCCCTACCTCCACCACCAGCTTAAAGAAGCTACTTGGTTATAGCAATTTCTAGTTGTTCTTGTAGAGACTTTACTAGTTCAGCCACACGGTTTTTAGGTAGTAGACCTTCTTCAGCAACTCTCCTTAAGGCATACTCTATACGTTCAACACTTATTGTTGGGAATAAATCGTTCTTTATTATCTCATTTTTATACCTACTATCAAAGTATATCTGGTTATACCTCTCTAGATAGCCCTTGATCTTTTGTGATTCTGTAAGACTAGTCCTTTTAATTAACCCCTTCTTCACTCTATAGTATAGTGGTGGTACTAGTATTGTCCTCTCACTACCAGTCTTCTCATAAACAGCTATAGTGAATGGTAATAGATAGTATCCTTGTCCAGAAGGTGGTAGAGGTACTAGGAAGTTTTCTACACGCTTCTTCACACTTAATACGTAATCGTTTATCTTTAGAAACATCCTCTTAACTTCATCAACGTCTTCTCTTGCATGTGCTATAAGGTTATCTCGTTCTCTATTTAATCTCTTAATCTCGTTCTCTATAACACGTATCCTCTGCATCTCTGCATCTATGAGTTTCTCATACTTCTTCCTAATACTATCTCTCTCACTATCTAGTTTCTTCAAGAGCTGTTGATACTCCTTGTTTAGCTCCTTCCTACGTTTCTCAAGGCTACTAATCTTCTTCTTAACCTCCTTTACATCACCACCGTATGCTTGTCTCCTCCTCTGTTCTTCATAGAGTTGTCTAAGCTCTACTTCAATGCTTTCTAGATTCCTCCTAGTATTCTCTATCAGCTTCCTATAGTTCTCCTCAACTGATCCTAGCTCTTGGTTCATCCTCTCCTTAAGCTCCATTATCTTTGAATCAACTATTCTCCTAGTTTCCTCAAGCTCTCTGTATACTTCCTCTAGTCTCTTATCATATTCACTAACTAGTAGTTGTCTCCATGACTCAAAGGTCTTGTCTAGTAGTAGTAAGAGATCATTTACTTGGTTTACAGCATTTGATATCCTTGCTAGTAGGTCTTCTATACTATTCTTTATATAAGCTAGATCGACTTCTCTATATGGGAGGTTATATCCTCTCATGTATTCTCCGGGTGCTAGTGTTAGGAATACTGTTAGTTCATCAAGTACTTCTCTATCACTAACCACACCTTCTAACTCATACCTACGTCTTAGTACATCTCTCTTCTTAGACACTAGATCCTTTAGGTGGTTACGTAGTCTTACGAGTATGTCTATAAAGTCCTTACCTCTAGAAGACTCTAGTTGCCTATAATACTCTCTTACATTATTAAATAATGGCTCTACGTATTCTATCACCAGTCTTGAACTACTAGTTGGGTCTACAATAACTGCTTGTCTATTACCTATCTCTAGTACTACTAGTGGCTGATAGAGTATTGTAACATGTTTTATCCTCTCACCAGTTCTACGTAGTAATCCTGGTTTCTTCCTATGGTTTTCAATATAGTACATTAGCAGTGCTATTGTTGTCTCACTATCAACTTTTACTGGTGCTTGTTCTTCATACTTTATAACTATAGGTAAAACTATTGGTTTAGCATCCAAAGTACTTCTACACCATTGTCTAAATATATAGGTTATATTATAAATATCTTAGCCAAGACTATACAAGACTTCTATCACAAAATATA
>CAYXOO010000151.1:0-3654 GCA_964466845.1 uncultured Desulfurococcaceae archaeon | reverse complement strand
GGTTTATACTGGGGTATATACACGGTATGTAGGAGAGACAATAGGGATATAGTCCATGAGGTGATGGAGTGTGATCCGTAGGGTAGCTGGTATATGTAAACTAGTGACAAGACTTAAGCATAAAGGTAGGAGAGAGCTGGTAGTCTACCATGACAATGAGTATAGTATGTGTCTAATAATAGCTGGTTTAACTGGTAATCCAGAACTAGCTAAACTATGTATAAATTACTTGTATAGACGCTCCTAGCCGTAATTCCTGATCTATAAAGATGTCTACTAAACCACTTCAATCCAGTAATACCTAGATACTTGTTACTACTATACTAGACAATACTCTCCAAATTAATTTATTTAGATACCTATTTTTTCAAGTCTATACTTACATAGTGGGTTATCTACTCCATAGATTCTACAGAGTGCTAGATGATATAGCCTATTACTAGGGGCTATTACGTCTAAATAACACTCTCCTCCACCAGTATTGTCCCATTCATAAATACCTACAAAGCTACTACAAGCATACTGTAGTATGTTGTGTTTAACAAGACTTTCTATAACAATACGTGTGCTTCTATCTAATGATATAGAAGCTACTTCTAGTGGTGAATCAAGTATCTTCTTTAACACATTCTTTATTTCATCACTAACTAGATCAACTAGTTCTCCAAGCACAATATATAGGTGATGTAGTCTAGCCTTATAGCTTATAGATAATGCTTTCTTAATAAACTCTCTACACTCCCTACCTTTAACTCTACTACTTATCTCATAAATAATAGTTGGTAAACCACCAATTAAGTCTATATATTCCTCTAAACACCTAGTATCAGCTCTAACATCCTCTAACTCAAGTATTTTAGTAAACAACTCTATAGCCTCACTCCTACACATTTCACCAAGATAAAAAGGTCTAATGTACTCCATATAACTAGTCAATAATAGCCTCTTATAGAAACTATAATCACTAGTTACTAGTAAGAACCTAACTCTACCTAGAGATAAGTGTTCCTGAAGATCCATAAGTCTCTTAACAAGTATACTGGTATCAAAACTTTTATCCATAGTCTTTAACAAGTTCTGTAGTTCATCAATAACAACTACACCATAGCCTTTACTAGACACTGTTTTTGTAAAAGATTCTATAGATTTATCAAAGAGATAATATGCATTTAGGTACTTTTTAGATACTAAAACCCTATCTATTACATCAATGATCCCATCTACATCAAGACCTAGTATGTCTGGAGGAGTCTTCTCTACAAGATGACCTAGAATACCGAGGAGGATATCTCTTAATACAGAATACCTTGTTTTTAACTGTTCTCTAAATTGTTGAAACAATTCGTGCATGTATAAACTGGGTTCTACATAGCTATGGGATAAACTAATATACAGGCCTATATAGTTCTCACTACTATAGTATTTCTTTAACACATATCTAGCTATAGATGTTTTACCTATCCCTTGGGGGCCTATAAGGATTGGTATTTCTCTAAAGGGTATACCAGTAGGTTTGATAGTATTTACTAGTCTTTCACACTCTAGTTACGTCCAATGAATAGTTCTTGTTGTTCTATCATATACTGGCACCTTGTTATAATCTATGCTTGGTTAGTGTAATTATTGTTTCTACCAGTAAGGTATATGGTTTTAGAGGGAGTAAACTGTATTATTGTGCTCCTAGTATACTATAGCTAGGTTATACTCAATAGCTGGCTTTGTCGATGGGGTGGTTGTTGTAGTGGTTAGTGTGTGTATTGTTGTTGTTAGTGATGCTGTCTATAGTGGTGTGAGGGAGGATGTTTCTGGTGAGAAGGCTCGTGAGTTTCTTGTTTCTAGAGGCTATGTTGTTAAGTGGAAGCGTGTTGTACCTAATAGCTACCAGTTGATCCACCGTGCAGTACTTGATGGTGTCCGGGATTGTGATTGTGTATTAGTTATTGGTGGTACTGGTGTTAGTCCTAGGGATATAAGTGTTGATGTTGTAGCAGAGATGGCTTGGAGGAAAATACCCGGATATGGAGAACTATTCAGGCTACTAACCTATGAGAGAGAAGGGTTTAAAGCAGTCTATAGTCGTGCAGAGGCATTTATTGTAGACGAGTCAATAGTGTATACAACACCAGGTTCTCCAAAAGCTGTTGAAATAGCATTAGAGATAATAGTTAATACAATAGACCATCTTGTAGAAGAAGCTAGGAGATATACTGGTGCTCATAGGAAACAATAGAATACATTTAACATACTTACACACAATGTTTTATACAGAATACTTAAATAAATACATAAGAGTATACTATTATGGTAGAAGCTATAGTAGGTGATCTATTGGTTTCTCCTATAGGCTCTAAAGTTCTTATAATAGCTGTTGTAGTACCAGCTATTGTAGTGGCTACCATAGCTTATGTAATTATCTATTGTTTCTACTCTACAACAGTAACAGTTGTTGAAGTAAAAGCTCCTATTACGAGAACTTGTTATCCATCAACAATCTATGGCGTAGTGGTAAGTAAGGCTGAAGCTATAGAGTTTTTGAATAAGATAGGGCTTAGTCTTAACGATCTCATACTAGTGGGGAATTGGAGTAAAGTTGTTTATCTATATCCTGTGTACCAGGTTAGATATTGGAGGTGTTTAAGGAAATACTTTAACGCTAGTGATGAAGATAGAGAGGTCTATTATCTTAGTAGAGATGGCTTGATAGTAGTTGTTGGTTCAGATGATATGGTTTTGATTAATATAACTTATGGTGTTGGAGGGCATAGAGAGATAGTCTATGATCCTGTTACTGGAGATTATATAGAGACACTTACATTGATACCTAGTGATTTCGACCTGGGTTGTATAAGTGGTGTCTACTCTATAATCTATATTGATGCAGGTATTGAGTATAATAACACGTTTAATGGTAGTATAGTAGACTCTAGTATTGTAAAAGCTAGATTGTTAGAGAACTTTACACAGACAATAGTGTTTGAAAACGAGTCTATTAAAGCATGTAGTAGTAACCCACAGTGTTTCGGCCCTTGTGTTAGTCCAAGGATTGA
Source organism: uncultured Desulfurococcaceae archaeon (assembly GCA_964466845.1). Classification (GTDB taxonomy): domain Archaea; phylum Thermoproteota; class Thermoprotei_A; order Sulfolobales; family Desulfurococcaceae; genus CAYZRH01. Next base: position 607 of record CAYXOO010000151.1, on the reverse strand, counting down.
GTACTACATGGACTGGCCTATACTATTATACCCTAAACAGAAATGCTGTAAATACATAGAAAACAACCATAAATGGTGTGTAACCTACCCAGCATCAGCTACTACAATGTACAATAAAGTATTCATCAACATACAAAGCTATGAGAATACAGAAAAAGTCCTACAACAACTAGAAATAATCATAAACAAACTATCCACCAAGTAAAAACATCAAATACACACCATACAAAGCAACCACCCAATACATAAAAAACTACTACAATAATATATAAAAGAAAAAGTCTAAGTCAACCTATAGCTAATCTAAAGCAGTAAAGCTTATACTTCTTAAAGCATATAAGTATTATGGGAGTAGCCGTGGAGCACCGCCATGGATGAAGGAAGATGAATCCATGGCTGGTCATGACACGGCTATCACTTCTCTAGAGCTTTTACCTTATCAAGTCTACCTTCTGATATCATGTATCTTGCGTAGTTTGCAAAATTATCTGCTAAGAGCATAATTGTTTTTAAGTGTTTGCTCTTTATCCTGTTTTCAGCTAACTTGTTTCTATATTCTATTAGTTGATACAATTTATTATCTATGATGATTAGAGATGGCTTAAGC
>CAYXOO010000150.1:0-3664 GCA_964466845.1 uncultured Desulfurococcaceae archaeon | reverse complement strand
TTGTACTAATATACTATATAGCACTACTATATAATGAGTCTAGAGACATAAATATATTCCATTCTAGTGTGAGAGTTCTAGATGAAGAACTAGCTGATATACTCTCGGATCTACTAAACGATCTGAAGAGGCGTGGAGAACGTATAGATATCATAGTTCTTGTAGGAGACCGTAGCTATACATGTCCATCACCGAGTACACCAAGAGATGCAGTTGGCCGAGATGGTTCAAAATATACTATTAAGACTCCCTGGGGGCTTATAGCTCATTATCTAGGAGTGTATGAGAAGTATAGTAGTATAGATGATCTCGTACAAGTACCTGTTGATATACTAGAAGAGATGTTTCATGGGAGAAGGATCCTAGTATTATTTGATGAAGCAATTAGTTACTCAACACAACATGGTGTATTAAGAGGGTTGTTTAGGACTTTTATAAAGAATCTAGCAGAAGCTATTGAGAGAACTGGCTATGGTGTACTAGTTTTTAGTCTTCCAGCAGAGTATAGAGAGGGTAGCTTGTCTAGGATAGAACATGATCCTGTTGAGGTGCTGAGACTATTTAATCTACTAAATCGTGTTAAAACAGAGATCATTCCACCCATAAGTATATCTAGAGACATAGTCTATGTGTTGAAGAAGAGGCTATTAGAGAATAGTCTAGAAGAGCTAAGGTATAAGGGTAAAGAGTTTGCAGACTATATAGCTTCTAGTATAGACGATTACCTAAGGAAATCCATAACAACTAGGTATGGTAGTGTTGACAGGTTTAGACATGAGATTATAAAACACTACCCCTTCCACCCAGAATACATTACCTTACTTACAGAAATAGGTGATACCGTACCAGATTTTGGTCGTACAAGAACACTTCTTAAGCTAACAATGATTGTCTTATCAAGGGTTTTAAGAGAGTACAAGTACACAATTGTAACTCCATGGAGTATCCCATTGGAGGATGATGCTGTTAGAAACATGTTCTATGGATCAAGCGATAGCCTTAGGAATACTTTTGAAACCATATATAACGAGGATGTATCACAGTATAGTGTTGGTGTTAAGAAGAAGGCGTTGTTTAAAGCAATAGCTTACACACTATGGCTTAAGAGCCTTGTAGGACATGGCCATAAGACTGGTGAAGCACTAAGGTTTTATCCATCACCAATAGAGATCGCTGCTATGATATATGATCCAAGGCTTTTTAGGGAGGAGATAAAGCCTATTGATGTAGAGAATGTTTTAGAAGAGCTTATGAGAGACAGTTACTATCTTATAGAGCATCATGGGAGAGTATTCTATACATCAATACCTAGTATTGAGAAGATTATAAGAGACTATATAAAACTAGTTAATCCACTAGAAGCATGGTTCTCTATAGAGTCTTTCTATAAGAGGCTTAACCCATGTGATGTATTTAAACATATACTCTATATTATGAAGACTGATCCAGCTGTTATAAACAGTGTCTATGAGACTATAGAGTCTAGTAGTGACCCTGTACTCATAGTATATGTTGCTCCATCTAAACCAGACTATGAATTACTTGGCAGGCTTTTAACCAGGAATAATGTAGTAGCAATTGTTGCAGACTATGATATGCCTCCTCCAAGTATACCAGCTATTGTTAAGAAGTACTCTGGTAGAACTAGGATTGAGAACTACTATGATTATCTATTGAATCTACTAACTATCGCTCGTGTATACGAAAGGCTTATGCATGGTTATAGAGAACTTGTAGAGCTTACTGGTGATCCAGAGATTGCTAGAGCTATAGCTAGTAAGCTTAAGAGTGAGTATAGGTCTAGAATACAGCCTTTGATAGTAAATGCTATACTCTATAGCTTTGGATACATAGTCTATGGTAAGAGGATGGAACGTATTGATCTATGGAGGACTGTAGATGGTGTTAGAGAATACTTGTTACTTAGAGATGTATGGGGTGAGACTGGTTTAGAGAGACTATGTGATGTAGTAGGTGATTATCTAGAGAGAAAACAAGGCTTTATAATAAAGTGGTATAGAGAGAACCTCTTAGAATTATTTAAAGCTCTAAACATGCTTGATGATATGGAGCGTGTTTGTTCTAGGAAGAGAATAGGTGATCTATGGAACTATCTTGTTGAATCACCTAATGCTCCAAAACACTTATCTAGTCTCCAAGACTTTATCGACGGTATTATGAGTCTTTATGAGAGTGGTGAAATAGCTTTTGTTATTGGTGAGGAGATCATATGGTTTAAGACTTATAGGGAGAGAGTTGAACACCAGTTGTTCTCTAGAGACTATGTATTATCTACCATTAGGAGGCTTGGTGTTAAACCAACTGATCTACAAATAATACATCCTAGGTATATAGTTAGTGAATTGTGTAAGAAGCTTATAGCTAGAGAGGGTATTGTCCATAAGGGTGGTAGGAAATATAGAGTTGAGTATATCGTTTATCGTGGTGATAGTGAGAGTGTTAAACTTAGAGATCTTGTTAGACAAGTTATGGATGATGAAGAACTCTATATAGAGCTTAAACTACATCCTGTCATAGAAGTTGTTGAAGAAGTAGAGTATAGTTTTGAAGCAGAACCAGTTAGTGTAGCTGGTTTAGAGTCTTTTGATAAGCCATTAGAGGTTAAACCTGGTGATAAAATAAGTGTTAAGACTAGAGTCTATGGTAGTGAGTATCCATTCAATATAGAGGCTTGGGTTGAAGTTAGGAATAAGTCTGGTGAACTAGTAGCTAGTGTTAAGCCGTTATCTATAGATGGTGCTAGTGGGAGTTTCTCTAAGACTATAGAGCATATAGTAGAGGCTCCTAGAGAGCCAGGTGAATACATACTATATATTGTACTAGAAGGTAGTGATCCACGTAGCTATAGAGTTGAGAAACCAGTTGTAAACATCCTTGTATCTGGGTTTATGTGTAGTATAGAGAGTATTCACACCGATAATCTAGATAGGATACTCAGTATAATAGGGTCTTATGAAAAAACTCTTGTAGAGAAAATAATTGTTAATCAACTTTCAAAGCCAATAGAGATCCATCGTACAATAGATCTACTCAACATGCTGGAAGACTATAGGGGCTCTATAGAGATTAAAGCTATATTACCAAATGGTGGTAGGCTTAGTATAAACGAGTTTAACGCTAGATCGAGTGATATAAAATGGGTTTTAACATTGATAACACGTAGAACAGATATTAGTATAGAGAATGTGACAATAGAGCTAGAACCTCATGGAGAGAATAGTCTAGAAGAATTATTGACGGAGAGATTAGTGGATCTTATGAAGAACAAATACACTGGATTACCAGGGAAGATAATAATAGAGTGTAGACTATGTAGGAAGGTGTAAAAATGGGTAGAAAACAAGGATACATAGTAGTAGATTTATACGCTATATGGAAGTGTTGCAGGGATTATACAGAGGATAAAATAGCACTATTATATACAATACCTAATAGTTTTTAGACTAATAACACTACCAAGTATGCTAAGTAGAGTAAGAGAGATAAAATATAGGGAACTAACAGACTTTTGTGCCTCAATACTATTAGAAGCTATAAGAAATACATTATCAGAACTGGCTAAACTAGATAAATACCTAGTAGGATCATCAAGTATAGACAATTGTCCCCTAGAAACTTGTCCACATAGAGAGGAGTATATAGA
>CAYXOO010000149.1:0-3760 GCA_964466845.1 uncultured Desulfurococcaceae archaeon | reverse complement strand
GTGTATTTGATAGGAAGACTTGATCTGAGTGAAATCTTGTATATAGAGTGGAGAAAGGATAGGATAAGAGTATATTTCATAGATGATAGTTTCCTAGATATATGGTTTTCAAGAAACAAACCATGCAAGTATGCTTTTCACTGGGAGAGGAGACATGTAGATGGTAGTATATATAGATGGGATAATGTTGCACATAGGAAATACGAGTATATAGAGACATTTCCCCATCATCTCCACTATGGTTCTAAAGATAATGTCAGACCATTTAGGCCAGCTAGTACTTGGGAAGAAACGAAACTATTGTAGAGATTATTAATTTTATTATTAAGAAAATAAGGGAGAGGAAATAATTAGCTCCATACTGTAGCATTTAGCATTACCACTATTACCATCCTATATGGGTATTAATTCATATTTCTATCCATGGCTTAAATGGTAGGAGGTCGGTTATTGTTAGTAGTCCTGGTGGGTAGTCTTTTATCTTCTCAGCTATTGCTAGTACTACCGCCACTGTTCCCTGGTCTCCAAGTGTTCCATTACTTCTCCATGTTACGGTGTAGTCTTTACCATGTATCCTTATTTCCTCGTATTCTTCTGCTCTAATGTATGCATGGAATTCTATTCTAATCAGTTCCCTACCATTACTGTAGCCTACACCATATCCTCTTATACCCTTTACAACACCATTTTCTACAACAACCTCTTGGTTCTCATCAACACGCTCTAGTTCTACCCCAAGAGCATCTGCTACTAGGTATACAGATTCAGCATAGCCTACATGTCCAGTTAGTTCTCTAGAACCAAGTTTTTCTCTAGCAACTCTGGGTTCTAGCCCAATACCTATCTTCTTCCTAAAACTCTCTCTCCTCTTACTAGCATCTAGGCTACGTATAGCCTCTATCTTGTAGACTCTAGTAACCGTTGTTGCTAGTACCACAGCTAGTGTATCTAGAAGGAAACCAGGGTTTATACCAGATCCTATTACTGATACATTATTCCTAATAGCCTCGTAGTGGAGTTTCCTAGCAAGTACTGGGTATCGGTAGTATGGATAGGCTAGTGTTTCACATGTAGAAACCAGATCAATACCCATTTCTATAACTCTAACCAACTGATCATAGGCTTCATCGAGGAAGCTAGTAGTAGCATGTACTACTACATCAGAGTCTACAAGACTATATGGCTCACTAGAAACCTCTACACCATACTCCCCAATACCAGCAACAACACCTGCATCTCTACCAACAATATCCTCACGTATATCAACAACACCTACTACTTCATAACCACGTCTAACTGCTTCTTGGAAGACAAGTCTACCTATAGATCCAAAGCCATAGATACCTATTCTTAGAACCATAGTATACACCTTAGCATAAACACTAGTCTATAAACAACTATGGCCTAGGGATAATAAATATAGTTTCTAGTATGGAGAGACACTATCTCCTAAGGAAACCTATTACAGGCCAATGACTAGTAGTTAGTATTGGATGAGAGTATGTCTGTGGATATAGAGTGTAGTATAGAGTGTAGAGGAGTACTATGTTATTGTAGCAACTTGTCTGGTAAGACAATGATCTTCTACGATAGAGTTGAAGCAGGCTATTTCCTAGCTAGATACATTGGCGATCTCGGTTTTGTATCTAGGAAGGCCATAGTGTATGGGCTAGTAGCTGGTGGTGTACCAGTTGCTTACAGTCTAGCTGAAAAGACTGGTTTAGAACTAGACATTGTTGTTGTAAAGAAGATCACTTATCCATGGACTACAGAAGCTGGCTTTGGAGCAGTAGCTATTGATAAGACTTGTTTCTATGATAGAGAGACAGCATATGGGTATCTAGGGCTTAGTAGAGAGGATCTAGAGAAAGCTATTGACAAGGTACATGAGTTTGTAGTAGAACGTACTAAGAGGCTACGTGGAAGCCTAGATTATAGCTGGCTCAGAGGCTATAATGTAATAGTTGTTGATGATGGGGTGGCAACAGGTTATACAATGCTTACATGTATAGAGTTTCTACGTAGACAGGGAGCTATCGGAGTCTATGTTGTATCACCAACTGGTTGTACATCTGGTCTAGAGCTTATAAAGGATCATGTAGACGGTCTATTTATACCAAATATACGTAGCCCACCCTATGCTGTAGCTGATGCATACATGGTATGGTATGATGTATCAGATGAAGAGGTTTCTGGGATACTAGGAGAAGCATCTAGTAAAGGCTTTTACCCACCAAAAGCTATGAGAGAGCAATCTTTACAATAGCTTTGTCATCAATATCCTCTAGCCTTAGGGATACTATCGAGTCTCTATAGTCTCTTAACGAGATCCTATTAACACCAGTTTTTAAGTCGTAGCATATAGTGTCTAGAGTGTCTCTATACACTGGCAATTCTATGTCGTAAGTGTTTATACATAGCCTATTCTCTTTAGATACTCTAGCTACTAACACTGGATCACTGTATCCATAGAGGGGTATTCCTCCAAAAGTATTATTCTTTACAAGATACCCGGGGACACGATATACTACTGGTGGTGGAGATCTCTGTAGTATACTCATAGGCTCTATAGTAAAGCCTCGGTAGCCAACATCTATTGGTGTTGCATCATCTCCTCCATAGTTGGGCATAGTATTAGTTGCTATAACTAGTTTATCACCTACTCTCTCAAAACCAGTGATTCTACCACCATAAGCTCCAACGATCCTTATAATTGGTGGAGCTATATAGACTAGTACTGATGGCCCAACGATAGTGTTGTTGTAGAGATAGTCTTCTCCGCTACAATTCCTACAGCTATGTACATAGCTATTGTATGCAACAAGTATTCCACCACCAAAGGGTTTAGCCATAGTCCTTAGTGGTCCATAGCTATTTCTCACGAAATCAAATAGTCTTATAAACACAGGTTCCTCTCTATCCTGTTCAACAGGATCACCTATTACTACACCACCTTTAATAAACAGCCAGAATCTACCCTCTAGACTAGATGCTACACCAACACATGGGCTATAGACTACATCATTGTCTATAGAGTACCTTGATAGATCATCTATCCTCCTAGTAACAAGTCTATTCTCTACAATGTCTACACACTCAATACCCTTAAGACCCCATGGATACTCGTGTATACCAAAACATATATGATCTAGATAATAGCTACCCTTAAGAACAGGGTTTTTAGATAGCCTCTCCACTCTATAGCTACTCCTATCAAGACTATAGATACCTAGGTTTACATATCCATCTCCACGTGCAAGTAATAGCCTATCATTAGCAGGGTCATAGATTATATCTGATACTTCACCAACCCATCTCTCCTTATCTCCAAGGCCTTCTTTCCACAATAGCTTTACCTCGTCATCAACAGTGTTGTAGCTATGTACATGGCTATACTTGTTCTCAAAACCTATCCTTGAACCACTAGTTGTTCTCCCTAGGTAACGAGCTGGAGCATGCACCCATCCACCAAAATAGATGTATTCATCAACAGTTTCAACAGCATTATACGTGTCACCACCAGACACTGGTTGTTCTCCAACTTGTTCAAACCGGTATGTCCTTACTCTATCACTCCTAATGAAGTATGATAAAGCTTCAAAAGCTAGTGTATAATAGAGTACCCCATTATAGTATTTAAGACCATATATACCACCACTACCCCATTCAGGCCCAAGCCTTGGAGCATACTCCATGAGATTATAAAGTATATCTCTAGCAACCATACACTACACCATACACAACAAGTAGATTCCATTAG
>CAYXOO010000148.1:0-3781 GCA_964466845.1 uncultured Desulfurococcaceae archaeon | reverse complement strand
TCAGCTATTAACTCATAGCTATTATTCTCTAACATACAGTCTCTAGCCATACCAATATACTCCATAGCCTTATCTAACAAACTATTCTCTCCACCAACATCTCTTGCTAACGTGTATGCATAAGATGTTGTTGTATCAGCTATACTGTATAGTATCAAACTAGTATCTCTAACTCTATCCCTACCTACAGCTATAGAGCCTTTGTCTAAACCACTATATACTGTATACCATAGTCTAGCTTTTAGAGATTGTACCATGCTATAGGATAGAGTATCTAGTCCTTTAACAATATAGCCGTTCCCTATGTAGTCTTGTGCATCTCTATACATCCTACATGCATCAACATAGTATGTATACAATCCAACAATCAATTCATAATCTCTCAACAAGGGGTTACTGGTAGACAATAGCTTTTCCAGTAAATTATACGTCTCTAGTATAGAACTATTTGTCTCCTTCACGGCCTCTCTAATAACACTATCCATTTGAACCCTATTAGCAATTACTTTTGTAACCCAGTATGTATAGAATGCTTTACGTAGACTATCTAGTGCTTTATAAAACCCTGCTACCACATAGCCTTTTGACATATAATCCCTTGTCTCTCCAACTAGTTCTTCAACACTATCTATTAGCTTCAATACCTCACTTCTATAGTACTGGTCTATACTGTCTAGCAATACCTTTGTCTCATTAACTAGTGTTGATACATTACCTAGTACTCTATCTACAACCTTCTTAAACCCACCTACTACTCTATCATCTAGAACTGGTTTCTTAAGACTAGTGTTTAAAGTGATATTGTATCCAGTGAAATAAGTAAATGCTTCTCTAATACTAGCTACCTCGATTACTTCTACACCAAGCCTCCTACCATAGCTAATAAGATCGATCCTCTCATAACTAACACGTTTAATAATACCCCATGGATACTTCTCAATAGACACTTTAGGTACGAGTGTATATCTCTCACCAAATGGTATAAGGAACAACTTGTAGCCAGCACTAGCTACTACTTCAAGCTTAGCCTTCAACCCACCAACAGGGCCTATAGTGCCATCTGGATCAACCATACCAGTCATGGAAACGTTGTTGTATACACTAATGTTTAGCATAAGAGCTAGAAAGCCTATAGCCATTAATGCACTAGCACTAGGGCCTCCAACAACCATACTACTAGACTCCATAGAGACGTAGTAGTCATACCTATAGTAGTCTACACCAGCAATACTAGATGCAACAAGAGCAGCTGTACGAGCAGCAGCTTGTGTATCAAGCTCTGTCAAAGGGTGTGCACTAAAGTACACGTAGCCTCTACCAGGATAAGCTATCCTTAGTACAAGCTTTGATAACACACCATATCCACTACTAGATACAGCAGGTGCATACAATATTACTTCTCTAACAAAACTATACCCTAAACCACTAGACATGCATGGGAAACAAGTAGATAGTATAGCAATAACGCTGATGTATACAGCTATCCTATACACTATAGACAATACGTCTCCCTCCACCAAGCTCTAGAGCCATAATATGAATGCACCATACACTCTTGTATAAACAATACTTTTTACCACAAAATAGAGGTTTATATACAACAGTATTGTACAGTAATAGTATTGTCTAAGCGAGCTACAGTGGGTATAGCTATGTATGTGGTTAAAAAGGCTTATCATGGAATGCAAGGGTTTATTAAGAGACATAAAAAGGCCTCTATAACAATACTTATCTTATCAATGCTATTCTTAGTCATCTTACTAGACATGCTCTTGTATCCAGTAGGGCTTGTTACAACAGCTCATACTATAGACCTTGGAGGTCAGTGTGTTTTAAAGATAGCACATCTATCTGACCTACATCTGAAAGGGTATGGTGTTTTTGAGGAGAGTGTTATTGATAGAGTTGTCTCTAGTAATCCAGATATTATTGTATTGACTGGAGACTATGTTGAGTCAATGGATGGTTTGGTCTATCTAGTGAGGTTTGTTAAAGAGTTGAGGAGCAGGGTTGGTGATAAACCCGTCTATGCAGTACTTGGTAATTGGGAGTACAGGGTTGGCACCATAGATGATGTAAAACGTATATTTAGTAGATACAATGTAACACTTCTTAGAAACAACTATGTAGAACTAAGTATCTGTGATAGGAGAGTTGCTATAGTGGGTTTAGACGACTACCTGTATGGTTCACCAGATTATAGTCTATTAGAGAATATTAGTAGGGATACACTAGCTATTGTATTAGTACATGAGCCTATAACAGTATACAATATAGCCAGTTATAGTAGTAGCAACTACACTATAGTATTATCTGGCCACTGCCATGGAGGACAAGTTAGGCTTTTTGGGTGTACAATATACTTACCAGAGGGTTGTTCTAGAGAGTTATTTGAGGGACTACATAAGATTAATGATACATACGTTATTATAAGCCGTGGTATTGGTTCTTGGGATTCTATTCCCCGAGTAGGTGTTGATCCAGAGGTAGTTGTTGTAGAGATTAAGCTATAGCTTCTCCCCTACAACAGCTCTTAGAGTCTATCATAGACTCTAGCTCTCTTACTGTTATAACACCTATCTCTATAAGCTCTATAATACGTGTTATTACTGTTGCTAATTCTCTATCTTTTACACGTATTATTGTTTCTTCAAACCTTGTATATTCTAGTAGTTTATCTGCTACTTCTCTTAGTCTATCTGTGTTAAAGCCTATGTTGTCGTACGGTATAATGTTGTGTCCAAGTAGTTCATCTCTAACATCACTTGGTACACTATATTTTGATACAAGTATCATTTCCCTAGGATTATACACGCTACGGTAGAGCTCCACGATCTTCACCTCTTTTAGTCTAACAGACTTCTTCTCTCTAACAACATCTATGGCTTCTCTCCTAGTAACACCAAGTACATCAGCTAGTCCATCCCATAGCCCTTGTATCCATAGATTCCTCCACTCTTCAGCTGATAACGGTTTAGCAAATGGTCCACGCATATCTCTTACACGATTATACCAGTCTATAAGCTCTTTACACTCAATAATAAGGTCCGGCCTCCTTATAGGAGGGCTACTACTTGGTTCTACAATATCCATTACACGACCACTATAAACCATCATGTCTGGTCTCAAAGCTGTATAGAGCCTCCAAGCCTCCCTTAGATCACTCGTATCCTCCCAAGCTATTGGACGTGGTACTTCTAGGAAGAAACTGATTGAGCCATAACCTCTTATGTCAAGGACTAGGTTTGGCGGTATCCATCTAAGTTTCTGCTTACCACTACGTTCTAGACTAAGTATCATGTGTTCTGGATAGATAATACTCGCTCCATCCCGGTATAGATGATAGAGTATTGATAGATAGACCCAGTTCTGGTACAATGTCCTAAGATTAGTGCGTAGACTAGTTCTTAAAGCAGCAGCTGCCCGTGGCCCATAATCTTCCGGCTTAAGCCGGCCCCTCCGGAGATCATGTGTGTATATAAATAGTTTCTTCTTAAGATGCCTATATGGATCAACTATAAAGCTACCGAATTCACGGCTATAGAGCACAGCTGTAAACCCGTACTTCTTAAAAACACTCTCTAGTATCTTCATAAACTCTCTAATCCACTCCAAAGCCTCCCTTATAGGCTCTCTACCAAGTACACAATCTATAAAACAACCACTAGTATCCCTTCTACCCATACACTCTCTAGCACACTCAATAGCCTCTAAATTACTAGTCAATACAACCACCAAAACCACTAAATCAGTATTACCGTATCCAATAACTAGTTTATGT
>CAYXOO010000147.1:0-3853 GCA_964466845.1 uncultured Desulfurococcaceae archaeon | reverse complement strand
TTATCCTAGTATCCTACTTTATAGGCCATCTATAATATAGTGTTTAGTAGAAAGGATTATATCTTGTCTACATATATTACGATAGACTAGGGTATAGCTGTTATGAAGTGTTTTAAAGTATCAGATAGAGTTGATGTTGAGAATATTCTTAAGGAGCTTCTTGATAGAGAAGGCTATAGAGGCTATAGTGTTAAAAGATTTAGTAGGATGATCGAGTATAAACTAGGATTGTTTAACAAGGTTAGATTAATACATTATAGTAGTGATCGCTGTATAGAGGTTTGTTGTTCAGATAACAAGGTCTATGATAAACTATACGATCGACTTAGATCATACATTAGGTCTATAGGTTATAAGAGGGAAGATTCTAGGGAGAGGGATTCCAACCTTGTTAATCAATTGTCTAGCCTTGTTATTGAGAGGAATATATTATTGAGTAAAGTTAGAGATAGTCGTAGAGACCTAGTTATAACCTCTATTGTATCCCTTGCTTTCCTAATAGTATGTCTCTTGCTTAAGCTACCAATTAGTCTAGTAGCTTTTATACTATTGATTCTAGTAGTACCTATGCTACTTATTGGCTCTAAGAATAGACAGTATCTAAGACAGCCAGAGCTACAGTATATACCAATACTATACTTTAGATACCGTAAGAAACTAGCTATTATAGAAGAAGAGATCAATAAGCTAATGATGCTAATACCAGATAGTCATAGAGAGAAACTTGTCTTAAAACAAGCTATTAGTAGAGAATCTAAGAGTTAGGGGAGAAGTTTTTGTGTATAGGAAAAGCTAGTGTTTCTTTCTAAAGAGCCTTAGTAGGACAGCTATGGCTATAGCAACACTTGTAACTACTATGTATACTATTGTTTCTACTGGTAATCCACCTACTGCTTTAGGACTTGTTGTTGGTGTCCACTCTATTGTTGTATTACACTTCTCCTCTATAGCTTCTTTGAGTTTCACTAATGCATCTATTATGTCTTGGTGTGTAGTGTTTATGCTATTGAGTATATCCTCTATGTTCTCTATACGTGCAATTATTTCTCCATGGCTGGTGTTTATAGCTATTATGTCTTCTCCAAGGCCTCTAACCTCCCATGTAGTATTGGTCTTGATGTCACTTGCTATACTAGTCATATTGGATACTATGTGGCTTGCTTCTTCTAGTATGATATCCCTTAGTTCTTCTACACCAATCTTCTCTATAGCGTATACTACTGAATTGTTTACGCTCTCAATACCAGTTGTTATATTGTCTAGATATAATACTATATTGTCTAGTCTACTAGCTATATCATTATACTTGTCTTCCATACTGTTGTTTAGACTAGTAATTAGTTCTTCTAAGCTACTAGTTTTTTTCACCTACTAGGCTCTCAATGGATTCTCTAGAAGCTTGTATCTTTGATACTATTATTGATGTCTTATTGTCTATACCAGCTAGTATGTCTTTAAACATATTGTCTAGAATAGCCTCTATATCTTCTATAGAGGTATTTATCTTGGCCATAATACTTGTGTTAACACTCTCTATTATAGCTAATACCTCGTCTCTAGCACTAACTATTGTAGCATTCAATGAATCTAGTCTATCAAGCACCATGCTTATAAGCTCTATTGCTTCCTCGTAGGATAACGTGTTATTGATTAATACTTCTAGTCTATGTGTTGAAGAATTAATGTATGTTATTATTTCCCTAGTTGAATCAACTATCAATAGTGATAAGGTATTGTTTAACTCTTCTATCCTACTATCTATATAGCTGTATAGCCCTAGTACGTTATCTAGTATTAACGACATGTTTTCTCTCATACTAGTGTATAATACTATTATGTTCTCCATAGCTTCTCTAGTCTTTACAAGCTCTAGGTATATATCATAGAGTGTTATGTTTGGTAAGCTAATATTACCTCCATAGCTTACTACATTAACCAGTATAAACGGTCTCTCCATCCATATATAGTCTCTACTAATTATCTCTATAGATACATTGTATAGTCCTGGCTCTGGATAGAATACTTCTACAAGACAATGTCCCTGGTAATCAGTTATTGCACCACCAAGTCCTACTGTATAGCTCTCATTAATGTTTTTAGCAACTATGCTTATCAATAGCCCTTGTAATGGTGAACCAGTTGAATCATATAGGTATACTTCATAGTATATCTGGGAATCCTGCATAGACTTCTGTAGGCCCACCTAGTACTCCATAAACCATTGTCTCAGCATAAACATCTACTACTTCTCTACAAGACATGTATCCAGTACTAGTGTTTCCACTATAGATGAACTTTAGCTTATGCATACCTAGTTCAAGTACTATGTTGAAGTATGCATAGCCTTGATCATCAGTAATGTTGGATGCTAGAAGTTCTCTCTCACCACTAGTTATGTCGTATAACTCTATAGTCTCTCCTACAACAGGATCGTTTACAACATCAACTAGTCTAGCTTTAAACAATACTGGCTTATAAGCTATAACTCTATCTGGTGTTTCAACACTCATTGTTGTAGGTAGTAGTTCTACCTTTATATAATAGTATGCATCGTAACAGTCTTCAGCAATACATTTTAGTATAAGCCATTCTTCACCAAGATGCTCCAACCTATAGATACCAAGTATTCTAACTGGTTTATCAATAGGTACTGACTGTTCATCAATAACTGTTCCGTTTAAGTCTAGCAATATAAGCTTATTAGCTTGTACAACAACCACTACTTCTCTATCATAGATCTCTGTAACATCTATAACTCCCTCATTTGGTGTTACATTGATCTTCTTAAATGTGGTATTCTTTGTAATCGGGTCTATTATTGTTAGATAATAGTGGTCTATAGTCGTCCTTAAAACACCTATTATCCTCCCATTATACTCAGTCCATGTGTTATAGGTTGACACTATTGATCCATTCTCTGGATTTGGTATAGTATAGCTCTTGTTCTCACTATAGATAAATAGTCTCCAGTAGGGGTACTGGTAGTAGAGCATGTAGTTACTAAGAGCCTTGTATATATTACTCTCTACAGTTTTTTCAGCTACTACAATTGTTTCTCCAGAGGTAATGTTGTGGTATATTGAGTGTACTGTATTACCTGTAGTATATACTATATAGGCCATTGTATAGTTTATTAGTTTAACATATACTGGTGTAGGATACTTTGTATAATTTGTCACGATCTTTTTAACTAGTATTAGCTCGTGTCCAAAAGGATCTAGTAGTAATAGGTATAGATCTCCTTTTTCTCTACTGACTATAAGGGATAACCCTAGATCTGGGTTGTAGTCTGTAATCCATGGCTCGGTATTATACTGGTATGCTGAAGCCCATATAGTGTATACTTTATCTTCACTAGGATCGTAGAGTTTATAGTAACGATCGTATTTAAATAGTATAAACCTATCGGCAACAATGGCTACACAGTAAACCCATTTTTGAGAGTATACTACTTGTCAGTTTTCGTTAAGGATGTTGAGAGTATTATAGTAGTCTCTATATTCATAGTAGAATCTCTTGTATCCATCTTGTGTATATGCTTCTAGAACACCAGCTTTAATTATATCATAACTATGTTTTACTAGTTTATAATAGTGTGTTTCTTCATCTTCTGTAGCTGGCTTTATAGCTAGTGTTGTTGGTGCCAGTATTGTGGATAGTATTAGAGCTAAGAGTATATAGTAGAGGGGTTTGTTCAATGTACTCACCTCACTTAGAATACTGTCTACTATCCTATACAGTGGTACTTATAAGTTTTACTATTATACCATCCTTGATCAAGATAAGTTGGTGTAGTATAGCTTACTCTATATAAGTTGATACTATTTAATAGCTAAACATATTGGTCTAAACA
>CAYXOO010000146.1:3242-3861 GCA_964466845.1 uncultured Desulfurococcaceae archaeon | reverse complement strand
TCCTAATATTCTCAACAACAACATCAACACAACAATACATCGAAATACAAGACGCCTACCTAATAACCCAGCACGTAAACGACACTTATGCCGATGTATATCTACAGATTAAGGTTAAGAACGTTGGTGACCAACTAATCACAATCACAGGCATAATGGTAGACACTATTGAGCCAGAGCAGAAGAGCAAGATCATTGATGTAGAGCTAAGGCCTGGTGAAACATTCTCAACCTTCATGAAGGTAACACACTTCGACCCATCAACCAGCAGCACCTGGGAGACAGGTACAGAACACGTAGTAGTAATCGAGTACAAGACACCAACTACTGCTAACCAGTCTGTCAGCATGAAGGTAATTGTCAGGTAAAGCCATCTCTAATACACTACAACCATAATAACATCTATGTTTTTTTAATTCCTTCTAAACCTCCTCACCACACACTTCTAGAATACTACACCCTATTTGTCTAGAGAAACGCTCTCTAGTAATACGTTCTCGTATATACTACTGGTACCTACTAATATATTGTTGGTTCTAGTAAGTACTTGGTTAAGACACCTATTGATACACTATATACTCTATGGATAACACTTACTAATAGCTACTAGTTATACTTG
>CAYXOO010000146.1:0-3232 GCA_964466845.1 uncultured Desulfurococcaceae archaeon | reverse complement strand
GTATGTATATGTGTATACTTGATTGTATCTAATGGAGGCGTATATATTGGTTGAGAGAAGGAAGATACAGAAGACAGGGTCTTCATCGTATATTGTGACACTTCCTAAAGAGTGGATTGACTCTGTAGGTATTAGGCCTGGAGACTACGTATTAATATATGAGCATGGAAACAAACTTGTTATTACACCATCGTATACTGAGGTTCAACAACTACAGAGTGAGATAAGGATTACTGGTTCACCAGATATACAAGAGGTTTTCCGAATAATTGTTGCACAGTATCTAGCAGGCTATAACACTATAGCTATTGTTTTTGAAGAAGACATGCCTGGTCTTGCGAGAAAGATTAGTGAGCTTAAGAATCTAGCTCGTGTAAAACTAGCTGGTGTAGAAGTTGTTGATGAGACGTATAATACCTTGGTGTTAAAGATACTATTGAATATAAAGGAGCTACCGCTTATGAGAGCTATACGTAGACTACACCTTATCGTAAACAATATGTTGAATGATGCTATAGAGGCTTTTAGGACAAAGAACATAGGGCTTGCAGAAGCTGTTATACAACGTGATGACGAGGCCGATAGATTCCACTTTATGATAACAAGACAACTGGCTCTAGCACTACTTGATATAAGGATTATGCACGAGCTAGGTATTGCTAGCCCTGTAGAAACTATAAACTACCGTATACTTGCTCGTAACCTAGAGAGAATAGCTGATCACGCAGTAAACATTGCCCACCGTGCAATGGACCGTCCTGATACATGTAAGTATTGTCTAGAATTCTCTAGCCTTGGTGAGAGGATAATTAGCTTGTTTAACAAGTCTATGGATAGCCTCTATAGACTAAGCAGGAGGACAGCTGAAGAGACTATAGAGGAGGCTAGGGTATTGGTTCAGGAACTACAGAATCTATTGTCTCTAAAGGTGTTAGCAGACAATAGTATATCTGGTGAGGAAAAGACCGTGTTGTCCATGGTCTATGACAGTCTTAGACGTATAACAAGGTATAGTAATGGAATAGCTGAAGCAACACTTAATATTAAGGTTGCTAAGTCTAGTCTCATAGAAATCAAGTAGGCCTAGTATGGTATAGAGGCTATTAGAAGAGGGTGTTGTAGTATAGGAGAAGATGTTGTATACAAGAGACTCTATATAGGGCTACTAGTCATATTATTGATAGCTTGTGTACTTGCAAGTACCAACTCTATAAAGATACTGTGTGCATATCTTAACAATGAGGTATATAGTTATCTCTACATAATACCTATATCCATAGCTATACTATACTATGGCTTGTTCTCTGGAGAGAGAATTGGTTTTACAGACAAGAGCCTCTATACTGGTGTGGTATTATTGTTTCTCTCACTACTGTCACTATACTATAGTGCTAGAACACCCTTTATTGACCAACTAGTTGTTTTATCACTAGTACTTGGAGTCTATAGCTTAGTATTAATGCTTACTGCAGGGTATAGGCTAGCTAAAAGCTTGTATGTTATACCATTTATACTACTAGCAGTACCGCTTCCTCTAGCATTTGTTTTTGACTTAACAGCGTACCTTACTAGAGCTACTAGCTACCTAGCTATAGGGTTGGCTAGAGTACTAGGTGTTAGTCTACACTATACCGTTGTTAATGGGCAACAAGTTGTTGTTATAGATACTCCAGGTGGGAAAGCATATCTCTCTATAGCACCTGTATGTTCTGGTATTATAGGGTTGACTAGTGTACTTGGTGTATCACCTGTAATAGCTTTTCTAGCATATAGGGCTAGAGTAGATAGGGTATTGAAGAAAATAGCTATACTGGTTATAGGCTTACTAGTTCTTACAGTATTAATGTTTATAGCAAATGTACTGAGACTAGCTCTAGTGTTTGCAACAACGTCGTGGTTTGGACTAGGTATAGGCTATGGATTGTTTCATTATACTCCAGAGATAGTCTTTATACCACCAATAGCCTATGTTGTAATCAAGGTTATTGAGAAGATTGGTAATGGTATAGACTTGTCTCTCCAGAAACCAGTAATTAGTATTAGTGGAGATAAACTAGTTCTCTATACAAGCGTCTGTTTTGTAATTGCTTCTATAGCTCCATTGATAATAATTGGCTCTACGCTAACGATCAATACTCCAGAACAGTACTTTATAAACACCTATAGTGGCCCACCAAGACTTATTGATAAAAGAGCTGTTGTCGTAGAAGACTTGTTCAGTGAATACAATAGATCGTTTATAGTGAGGTATATTGGGAGGAATCCAGAGTGGGAGGAATTGCTTGGAGCAACTACTCGTGTACACGAATACGTGTTTATAGACTATTCTAGTGGAGTAGAGTTCCATGTATTTATAGAGTTTTCACAAGTAGCAACACATATACATGTATGGGAGCTTTGTCTAAAATGGCAGGGTATAACTAACTTTACAGCTGGTGCAATTACTTTTGTAAGCCCTGACAATGAATACATAGCTGATGTACGTGAGATAAACTTTACACATGGGCTAACACATGGCTATATAATATACTGGAGAGATAATGTGTATACAGAGAATGGGCTTGAGTTTTTCCGTTACTCAATAGTGGTTACAAACACTACATACCCTGTATCACCATACTACATGGATATAGCTAGAGATATAGCTAGAAATACATGGATGAAGCTATTAAACACTAGTTATATAGTATATAGTGTAGAGACTATAAACGAGTCTGTACTACTGTATACACTATTATACTATATAGTAGCCGTTATGGTATACGGAGCTATAGGTAGTAATAAGTTATTGGTTGTTAAAAAGTATTTGTTTAGAAAAAAGCATTAGTTATACATACATGATTCTCTTCTAATAGACTCTACCTTACTATGACCTTCATAGTAGTCTCTTGCTCAGTACCTAAGACACTATACTTGACAACAACTACGTGTTCAGTACCGGACTCCCAGTTTCTAGCAATAGCTTTTTGTGTTGGATCAGATAGGTCAAATGACCATAGAGGTCCTGAAGTAGCGTATGTTTGTCCAGGGTTCAACATCTTATTAATTGTTAGCTTGTAGGTCTCATTGTCAACGTATACGTAGGATACATTAACTACTGTGTCACCAACATTCTTTACCTTAATCTGTAGATAGATTGTCATGTAGCCCTCTGCTTTGTGGACGGCCATTAGTATAGCGTCTTGTATTTCGATGTATTGTTGTGTTGATGTTGTTGTTGAGAATATTAGGA
>CAYXOO010000145.1:0-3919 GCA_964466845.1 uncultured Desulfurococcaceae archaeon | reverse complement strand
GCTTAGGAAAGGCTTTATACTTAAGGAAGAAGTTGTCAAGATACAGCATAAGATGAAGACAACACGTGAGCTATGGAGAAAAGTTAGAGACCGTGACTTCCTACTAATATACCATGAGAAACTCTACATACTAAGAAAACCAGTTGATAACACTGAGTATAGGAAATACAAATACAGTACAATATATTGGAGGAGATAAGGCTATTCTCTAGCAAGACCATGTCTTAACACTGGATCTCTTACACTATAGACTCCAGTTTCTTCATTCTTCTCAATAATGTTTAGTTCTACAAGATTTACTAGCATATTATACAATATACTATCAGATAATGTTTTGCCTATTCTCTCTTCTACAAACCTCTTAATACTACTCCATGTATTATAGCCACGTGCTATAGCTTTTAGTACAAAAATATACCTCTCTCTAGACTCCCTAGGTCTTGTCTCTAATAGGTGGTTGAGTTCACTAATTGCTAGACTATAAGCCTCCTCTAACACCTTGTCAACAAGCCTCTTACTACAGTCTCCCGTATCAATAGCTCTACATCCATAGACTACAAGCCATCCAATAACACCATCTAGTCTATCAACAACATACTCTAGAGTGTCACTTGGTAGAGATAAACCGTATTGTCTAAACCCTTCTTCTAGGAACAACAAGCTATCACTCCTAGACAGTGGATCAAGGTGTACAACTCTATAGTATCTACCATAGAGTGGATGCTCTGGGTCTTTAGAACCAAGAAATCTATAGAGAAGACCTGCTTCAGAACCAGATGTTATAACAACAGTGTTTCTTAAGTAATCATAACAATAACTGATTACTTCAGCTAAATACCTTGTCAATGGAGAACGTATTCTCTGTACCTCGTCAAAGACTATAGTGAATACATAGCCGTGATCACTAGCCCAGTCATTTAGTCGTTCAAACAACTGTACAAGATCAACTCTATCCCTCCTCCAAGACAGTGATATAGAGAAACCAGCTATTCCAATACCTCTAACACGAGATAAGTACCTCTTAATACTACTCCATAAACCACTGCATCTCCTAATCATCTTCTCTAATCCATCAGATATACGGTTATAGAGATCCCTATAGCTAGTATTAGGCCCAAGACCACGTAGATCTATATAGACATAAGGCTGTTCAACCATGTTTAAACCAACAAGCAATAGACTAGTCTTACCAACTCTACGTAAACCAGTCAATACAACCAATGGAGACTTCTCACTAACATACCTAGTAAACAACTCAAGCTCTCTATCTCTATCAAACAAGTCTTCTCTAACAACCTTAGGTCTTAGATCAAAGTACAACTTCTACCCCAGAAGTATACTTCTGCCCCAGAAGTAATAAATCCTCTTCCAATACCACATATTAACAATACATAGGTTTAATATCTAGACAAGATAGAAAGTATATACTAGGGATAGGTATCGGGTAGTAGTAGGTACTGGGTGTACCCTATGGGTTTATTTGATCCCCGTCCTAAAAGTAATCCAAGGGATTTCTTTGATCGTGAGAAAGAACTTAATGAGTTCACTAGGTATGTCAAGAGCTGTCCATTAACAGTTGTTCTTGGATTACGTAGAATTGGTAAGACATCACTTATACTTACTGGTCTAGAATTGTCTAAGAAGAAATATATCTATATAGATTGTAAAGCATTACCAAGTAATGGTGTTATAGGTATTGATGAATTCATACTATTGTTTATACAGTCTCTAGATTTTTTCTGTAGAAAATATCATCCATTACGTTCTAAGATATATCGTTTCCTAGAGGGTATTAGGGGTGTTTCTATAGGGCCTTTAGGAGTTAGCATTAATACAAGGAAGTTTAGTTATTCAAGCCTTATTGATATACTCTACTACTTAGATGATCTTGGTGAGAACCTCGTACTTGTTATTGATGAAGCACAAGAGCTTAGGAGGATTGCTAGGTATCGTTTTGATTCACTAATAGCTTTTATCTATGATAATCTACGTAACATTAATACTGTATTATCTGGTTCACAGATAGGCTTATTATATCGTTTATTGAGAACAAGTGATCCAGATGCTCCATTGTATGGTAGATTGTATATGGAGGTTAGACTTGGTAGGTTAACAGATGATCTGTCTAGAGAGTACTTGTATAGAGGTTTTAATGAGTATGGACTTGAGCCTCCAAGTGATTATATAGAATATATTGTAGAACAAGTTGATGGTGTTATAGGCTGGCTTACCTATATAGGCTATTATTCTGTAGAGAAAAGAGTGTTTAGTAGGAGAAATGTTGATGAGATCATTAGGAGTGCATACAGTATAGTTATTAATGAGCTAGAGAATTTCCTAAAGATACACTGGATAGCACGTGATAGATACATAGCCTTACTAGAGACAATAGCATATCATGGAGAGCTTTCATGGAGTAGTCTCTATAGAGAAGTAGTCTCCAAGACTGGATACATACCAAAGACGACATATAATAGGTTGTTGAGACAACTAGTAGAAGCAGGGTTTATAGAGAAACATGATAGCCGATACAAAATAGCAGACCCTATACTACAGAAAGCACTAACACATAAACACTAGCCAATACAGTTTATTTTTAACAAAAAGCTATGAAGCTCCATAAAGACCTAGGAGCTATAGCTGTTTATATAGCTCGTCTTTCAATCCTAGTCTCTCTAGCCTCTTTAGTACTTCTTCTTTCTCCTCTGTTGTAAGTAGTAATAGCCTCTTCTTAATAGCTTCTAGTCTCTCGTCAATCTCTCTCTTATACCATCTATACTTTATTGGTGTAAAACAAGGTATTGATGGCCTATTTGTTGGTGTCTTGTGTTCTATTGAGTGTGGTGTAAACATTAGGAAGAAAACAACTACTGCTCCGAATAACAATACTATAGCTTCTCTAATGAATACTGGTAATACAAGCCCTAGTAGGAGTAATGTTAATCCCAGTTTCTTGTAGAAACCAAAAACCTTCCTAGCACCCCTATACTTCTCAACCAATGTATCAAGGTCTCTCAATAGTACATCTATCTCGTCATAAGGTGTAGTCTCTACCCTCCCATGTAGGCCCTCAGATAAACCCTCAAGGTAGAGTCTATAGGGTTTAAACAGTTCCTCTAACTCAATAGCTATTTTCTCTGGTGCATAAATGTCTGCACGACCATCACTGTAATAGTATATCACCTTGATAGACTTGATCCTAGTGAAACCAAGCCTGTACTCAGTATACCTACCCTTATCCCATCTACTATACCTTATACTCCTACTCCTCAAATAATTCTCAATAACCCTCAATACATCCTCTCTACTACCTCTAACAACCAGTAGCTTATCACCCATAACCTACTAGCCCCTCACTATAGACCACTGAGGCTTCCATTAGATAGACTATATAATTAATAGATTAGAGTATAGCGTCCTACATTAAACCATATATCCATACATAGATATATAAAGCTTAGATCATTATCTCTAGATGTCTAAACCACATTTTTATTATAGTAGATAGCATTAAATTAGTAATAGTGGGTGCTACAGCAGTGGCTATTGAAGAAGTTCTTGAAGCTCTTGAGAAAGATGCTAAGGCTAGGAGAAGGCTTGCTAGACTACTTGCTCCAGAGTTTATGTATGAGCATGAGCTTAGACTAGCACTAGCTAATGCTATTATTAAGGAAGTTGCTACTAAAAATGATCTGGTTGAGCTAGAGAATAGGGTTAATTCTAGAATTGATAAATTAGAAGCAATAATTAAGAGTGATTTAGTGGAGCTTGAAAACAGACTTAATGAAAGGATTGATAAACTAGAATCAATGTTCCATGAGCTTAGTAGAGAAGTTAGAGAACTTAATAATAGAGTATCAAGACTAGAAGGTAGCTATGATATATTGGTTAAGAGGATAGATGATCTAAAGACATATAT
>CAYXOO010000144.1:0-3933 GCA_964466845.1 uncultured Desulfurococcaceae archaeon | reverse complement strand
CTATATCTCTATACCATAGTATTCTCCAAGTACTCTCTTAAACTCCTCTAGACTAGGCTTTATAACTGGTGGTTCACCCATAGCCTTCCTAACTATATCTGGGTCTTTAAGTCCATGGCCAGTTACTAGGACTACCACTGTCTCGTCTTTATCAACACGTCCTTCCTCAATAGCTTTTATGAGACCAGCTAGTCCTGCGGCACCACTTGGTTCAGCAAATACTCCTTCCAAGCTAGCTAGTAGCTTCATAGCCTCTAGTATAAGCTTATCTTCAACAGCTAGTGCATACCCGTTTGTCTTATAGAGTGCTTTTAACCCTGCATCACCATCCCATGGGAAAGTGTCTTCTAGTCCAGTAGCTATTGTCTCTGGAGGCTTCTCCCAAGGCCTTATATGTGACGGGTCTTGTCTCTCAATCCATGCACGTACAAATGGTGCATTACCAGTTGATTGTACAGCTACTAGCCTTGGATAACCATTTATCCAGCCAACAATGTTCCAATCCCGGAACCCGTTATAGACACCAGTAAGTAGTGCAGCAGCACCAACTGGTATGAATACCTGATCTGGCACTCTCCATCCAAGTTGTTCTATGATCTCATAGCTAATAGTCTTAGGCCCCTCAATCTGGTAGGGGTTGAATGGCCCAAAGCTTGGTGATGGATAGAAGCCGTATTCTTCAACAACTTTCTTCATAAGCTCAACTGTTGGGTCTCTTGCTTCACTCCATTCTACACGTATAACCCTTGCTCCATAGAATAGTAGCTGGGCTATCTTACCAAAAGCTGTAAAGTGGGGAACAAAGGCTATAACGTCAACCCCTGCACGTGCACCATAAGCAGCTAGTGATGCAGCAGCATTACCACTACTAGCTATAACAGCTCTCCTATAGCCGAATTCTCTAGCAATACTAACTGATACACTCATACACCTATCCTTAAAACTACCAGTAGGCATCCTTGTCTCATCCTTAAGATAGAGATTCTTAAGCCCAAGCTTCTTCCCAAGCCTCTCGGCCTTGATAAGTGGTGTACCACCCTCGCCAAGACTAACTATGTATCTCTGATCACTGATTGGTAGGAACTCAAAATACCTCCACATATAGAACGGCCTCCTAGCTAGATCATCCTTGGAGACAGCCTCCTTGATAGCTTCATAATCATAGACTATATCAAGCCTACCAAGATCCCCTTTCCTACACATAACAGGTTTATCACTAAACCTATATACACAACCACATCTAGCACATACAAGCCTATCAACAAAGGGCATTATCCAATACCTCCTAGTCTATCTAGACTAAAGCTATATAGCTATATAGGATATAATAAAGCTACTTTAACAATGTAGTCTAGGAAGCTGTAGCAAGTAATATAGGGTGTTATAGTCTATAATTGTTTAGTGGTGTAGTATGAGAATGTATAAGACAAGGATCGGTATACAATTCTATAACCGTGAGAGAGAGGTAGCATTTCTAGAAGAAAATATTAGTAAAGGAGACTTCATAGTAGTATGGGGGCCAAAGAATATTGGTAAATCAGAACTCCTAAGATACTTCTCCCACATAGCTAGTAGTAGGGGTTGGATTGTATACTATATTGATATTAGAGAGTATATTGCTAGGAATGAGATAGAGGTATACCCAGATAAGACTGGTTTTAAAGAGTTCTTAAAGCTAGTTGGAGACATTATTGGTGTACCTAATTACCTGCTAGAGTTGTTTGAGAGAGGGGTTAGGTTTGGTTTAAAGAAGAGAGCTAATGGTGTACTATGGGTTTTTGATGAACCACACTACTTGTCTATAGCTAAGCCTTTCCTAGAATCAATTGTAAAGAATACTATCTATACAAGTTACGATAAACCAGTATCTGCTGTTATCAGTGTTAGTGATGGATGGTTTATAGCTAGTGATGTTATGCATAGTCTACTAGACTATGGTGTAAAATGTCTCTTCATAGACGAGCTTAATATAGAGCATTTCAAGCTATTGCATAGAGACCTTGTCTCTATAACTGGTAAGGATACTGGTTTAGATATAGAGGTAATATATAGCCAGTATACTGGAGGAAACCCTGGTTATCTAATAGACATGTTTAAGTATAGTAGTATAAATGAGTGGGTTAATAATATAAGGTATAGCTTTGTAGACAAAATTATACGTATTGAAAGAGAAACTAGTCTATCTAGAACACAAATTTACAACTATATAGCTAGCCTACCTAAGACGATAGACTTGACACATATTAGTGTTGAAGAGTATAGTTTAGTAGAAAAGCTTTTATCTTATAACATAGTATATTATGATATAACACGTGTAAAAACAGTGGTTAAGCCAGTACTACCTATTTATAAGAGGATTTCTAGAGAAGTAATAGAGACTTAATAGCTAGAGGTAGTATAAGATAGGATCTTCTCTTCTAAAACCTCCCTAGTATTGAGGAATACTACTACATAGAGTTGTATAGATTTTACAAGTTCTAGTGTATAGAGTATTGGTCTTAATTGTTTAACCAAGGTGACTGCTAGTATTGATGCAAAGATAAATATGTTCAGTAGTATTATCCGGGAGAATCCCTTAAGCTTGAAAGTCTGTATTAGTCTTAGGTAGTATATTGTCTCACCTAGTACACCAAGTATTGTAAACTCCATTACTGTATAGAAACCGTATTTCAATAGGAAGAGGATCGGTAGTACAATCCCAGCGAATAAAACGAATATATGCCACTTAATAATGTTTAGTGGTAGTAGAAACTGTGCTCCATGGTAGTAGAGTGCAAGTATTCTTACAGATTTCAGTAGTGTGGTGTAGGTTATTATAAGCCTTAGTAGATTGAATACTATGAATCCAGTGAATACCCCTAGTTCACCAAGTGTATATGCTGGTAGTAGGATGTATAGTGAGAAGGATAGCTGTATAATAGCTATGATTATAGAGTATAGGCTATACCTACCAAGATA
This sequence comes from uncultured Desulfurococcaceae archaeon, assembly GCA_964466845.1. GTDB lineage: Archaea > Thermoproteota > Thermoprotei_A > Sulfolobales > Desulfurococcaceae > CAYZRH01. The sequence goes on along the minus strand of CAYXOO010000144.1, from coordinate 975 downwards.
ACCTAGTGAAGCTACTAGTACACCAGCTACTCTATCTATTGAGTGTGTAAACCCTACCACAACTCTACAACCTTAGGAAACACATGGTGTAGCGTGTATTAAAACTATTCTCTATTAATACTAGATGTATTGTCTACTATACTCTCTCAATACACGGCACATTACTCCATACTTTATACCTTCTGGTATAAACCAGTACATTATGTATTCTCCTCTAAACAACACTATAGATGGTATTATGAGTATTGATGCAACGTATATAGTCTTATAGACACTATCTACTTCTACTGATAACCTCTTATAGAATAGTGCTTCAATAATACAGCCTATAACCAGTACTATAAGTGATACATAGTACAACATACTCTCTACTTCAAAACCATAGAGTACAGTATGTATTGTAAGGAGTACTGTATAAGCTATTATAAGATAAGCTGAAACCTTATACACTCTATAGCTTTCATCAAGGACTCTGGATACATAGTCAATAGTCTTAGCTAAACCAATGTATATAAGAGGTATCCTTAGCAATAGACCTAGGAATACAGTGTATGTACAAATAACTGGGTCTCTGTTATGAACTATCCTACTAGCAATCAATAACCCATAGAAAGACATTATAAACACGTTAGTAAAAGCTAGTGAGAATCCATAGACTTCTAGTCTATTTAGTAGATCCTTTTTCCAAGTATACTCGTTAGACATTGCATACCCCAGAGGGGTTCTAAAAACTAGTATTTATAGCTAAGGCTACTATAGTGAGGGCTCTAGTCTTCACGTATCTCCTCTAATAGCTTCTTACGATCAACTAGTTTCCTCTTCTTACGGAACAATCTAGTGCTAAAGTATCTTGCCGCATAGTCTGGCAATACAGTTACTATTCTAGAACCCTTTGGTAGGCTGTACTCACGGGCAACCTTTATAGCTGCTACAACATTAGCACCACTAGATATACCTACTGGTAATCCTTCTAGA
>CAYXOO010000143.1:0-3939 GCA_964466845.1 uncultured Desulfurococcaceae archaeon | reverse complement strand
ACTGTTATAGAGCCTATTATTTAAATCTAGGAGCTATACAAGACATTCAAGTGGGAGGATAGACTATGTCCTCTATAGGGATAGTGAGTTCTAGAATAGTAAAGTATGTAGCAAGGAAAGCAGTTGGACTACCAGTAGACGACATGGATCTAAGGAGACTAACCGGATCAGTACTATACCCTGTAATGAGAGAAGCAGTTAACCGTGTAGCTGGAGAAATAGTTACTGTTAGAAACGGGCTACTAAGATGCAACATATGTGGTAAAGGCCCATTCACTAGAAGAGGCCTATACCTACACTACATACGTGTACACCCACACGACATCATAGGATTGCTAGAAGAAGAATACAACCGTATAACAAGACTACTATCTACAAGATAAAGGAGTGGGTCTCCTAGGGGTGGAGTATCATCATAGGCGTTGGCCTCTATGCATTGGAGTCTTCGATCATCCCCTCTATGGCCCATTAGTCTCTCTCATACATATGTATATGTTGTATAATAGCTTCTTCTCTTGCACCTCCTCTATAAATTCTGCAGAAGACTCTACGTAATCCTTCTTCTTAACAACACTAAAGACTATTGTTGGTACGTAGTTGTTGAGTCCATAGTATGCAGCTAGCTTTATATGCCTTAAACCACCTTTAGCGAATGTTAAGTCTATCCTCACGTATCCCCATGGAGGTATATAGGCTACCATCCACCCGTGAGCCCCTCCTCCTATGAAATGGTATTTCACCATACCATTAGCAGCTTCTATAGTCTCGTTATACCCTGGTCTACCCATGTGTTCTAGTGATCTGTCTAGGTATACAAAGCCTATCTCTAGATAAGCTGGTATACCAACTCCACGTAGCAGTGTTATAACAAGGTTTGACTGGTCATCACAGTCTCCCTGTCTATAAGCTATAACTTCCCATGGGTGTCGAGCAGGTACTCTAACTGCATAAGCTACATTGTTGTCAACCCAGTCAAGTACTCCTAGTAGGTAGTCGAGAGGGCTCTGGTTATGTTTGCTCATAATATACTTTATCAATAGCTTCACTAGTGGGTTGCTATAATTCCACAATCCAGTCTCCTCAATAAGTATATCATCTTCTACAACAATATCACTCCAGCCACCAGCATTCTCTAAGCTAATACCCTTGATCTCCTCCATCCTCCTACCCATGTCAACGTATACCTTATAGACAACACGTGATGATACAGTCTGGTTTACACCAATATACTCTAGACCAGCCTCACTAGCATTACCTATCAACAAGTTATTACCCTCTTCATCAGCCTCAATCCTATAACCAATAACCCTACCTTCTAGATAAAGTGTTGTAGACAATACCTTTTGTGAACTAGTATTAAACGGGTAGTCGTAGACAAGGAGATCCGTCTCATTAATTGGTACGGGTTTACTACCAGCATTAGTTATGTTACCACCAATAACAATCTCTAGATAAGCATATGGTGGTGGAGAGCCATTACTACCACTACCAACCATACTAGCTAATGGGGTAACCAGTATAGCTATTAGGAGTACGTATACAATCCTATACATAGCTCATCAAACCACTACTAATGATATATCTGTTAGACTACTAATTAACTCTTATACATGAGGTAAGAAGAGTGTCTCCCCACAGCTATTGTCTTAGAATGTTTATTATGTGTGTATAGCTTTCTAAATACCTTCTACCAAGATCTGTTGTCTGAATAACAGTTCTACCATTAGATAGTTTTCTTATATAAACCATTTTCTTCACTAGCAACATCTTTAGATACTTTCTAAACTGTATAGTGTTGAGACTACATGTTTCTAGTATGTGTACACGACTAGATCCCTTAAGACCACATGCTAGTATACATGCTATTATATCGTATTTACTACGTGCCTTACCACCACTTAGACAGCCAATATAGATCTCTCTAAACATATATGGGTCCACATGCCCGATCTCTTTACCATAGCTTCCACTACTACGTCCCTCCTCAAAGATATTCTTTAGACACTTAATCTTCTCAATAAGCAGCCTACCCTTCTCAGAAACAATTATACGTCCATTACTACCGACACGTATAAGACCACGGCTAACAAGTAGGTCTACATATCTACGATAATGCTTCTTAGTATCACCAATCTCTGTAGAACATATAATACCCTCAACAATGTCCAGCGGATCCCTTCTACCATTCCTACATACTGGAGACATTACTCTCCAGCCTATCCTTTTCCATTAGACTACATAGAAAGGATTTAAAATAGTTTATATAAAAAGCTTATGGGTTATACGGGTGTCTTCTTCTCTATGACAACAAGGTTTACATTCTCTAGACCATGGAGTGCAGCAACTAGTGGATCAATAGCTTCCTCGACACTAATGTCTAGATCAGAGCTCATCTTCTCAGCAATTTCACCAATACTATGTTTTCCATCACAGAGTAGCCAGACATAGTATACTAGTGGGCTTAACTCATAGATCTCCTCTGGTGATAAGGCTACATAGAACGACTCCTTCTCTTCACCTAGGAATTGTCCTTGTCTAACAGGTATGCGATCCCTGTTTGTCTCAAACCATTCTTTATGAGACTGTTCCAAAACGTTTCACCTCTTATAAGGCTTATGTGTTCTCCTATAGCTTTTATAACCCCTATTCTGGGGTGCTTTGGGTGTATACTCTGGTATCTCGTCAACACTTGGTACTGCATCATCGTCTAGTTCTTTGACACTTGTCTGTGAGCCTATGTTTAACTGTACTTCTCCACGATAACTAGTTGTCCATGCACCCTCGATCTCTACAACAACACCTTTCTTCAATGAACCAGCTCTACGGCCCCACAATGTAGTCTTTACACGTCCTGTCTCATCACCTAGTACTGCATTACTTATAGTCCTTGTACCACGTCTAGTCTGTATGGTATAGGGTGGTTGTGCATCTATTACACGTGCTACGACGTGTATGTTTTCCTGATGTGGTTTTAGGTCTTTTATAAGAGTCCGGTTTTCTACGTGTTTACTCATACGGGTTCAGACTCCTACGTATTGGGTATGCTCTATACTCTCTACTAGCTGGTTTATAAATCTGTTGTATAGTATATCTCTACTGTTAAACCAGCCTCCCTCAATACACTCTCTAAACCATCAACACACTGTCTAAGAGAAACAACTGTACACCTAAACAAATGACTAACACTACCCTTCTTATCACTACACCCAAACCCACGAACAGCAACTGGGTATAGACTAGACAGTAGACCAGCTATATAGGATTCACAATCAAAACCCCTATCAACAGGTATAATAGCAACAGCATCAATAGATACATCCCTATCAATAGTAAGATAATCTATATGCCAAAACACACGTTTAGACCTCCTCAAATGCCTCTTAACTCTAGCCCATACACCACCAGGTCCAAAACCACTACCAACATAGAAGTATAGGCCTCTATCAATAAAGACTCTAGCAAGTCTACCAATACTAAAAAACTTACCCCTAGAAACCCTTAAGACAAGAACATAGCATCCATAAACAACCAATCTAGCTCCACCACAAAGCCTTATACGCAACACTATTACTGTATAACACTACTAGAGATACTTAAATATAGTATAGAGAAGGATATGTATTATAGAACATTTTAAATAATAAGAGACACTAGGAGGGGTAAGAATACTTGAATAAAGCATTACTACAAATAGCTCTACTAATGCTTATAGTTATAGCATCTATAGAGGTACATGGACTATATACTCATAGCCAACCCATAAAAAGCGGTAAGAACATAGTATATGTACCAATAGACTATCCTACAATACAGGATGCAATAGACCATACTGGATACAATACCTTAATCATAGTATACTCTGGAGTATACCATAGTGTCCGCATAACTGAAGAGAAAAACATTACTGTAGAGGGAGTTGGAGATGTCGTCATAGAGGAT
>CAYXOO010000142.1:0-3955 GCA_964466845.1 uncultured Desulfurococcaceae archaeon | reverse complement strand
AACGTTCCACGGGTAATCGTCTATGTGTACTAGGAATTCAGTGTAGTTCTCATAGATACAACACTGTAGTTCTGGTCTAGGAAGTCGTAGATATCATTGTCTAAGTCGCCGATAACTGCTACATATATGTTTCCTAGAGGCTTCTTCTCTAACGTGAAGTTAGCCCATGTCTCCCCATTTGCTGGTACATCAACTGTTGTAGTGTTCTTGAAATAGCCTAGCTTACTAGCTGTTACGTTCTTAGTACCAGCTGTTAAGTTAAGCTCATAGTATCCAGTAGCATCAGTAGTGTTACAGATTGCACCACTACATACCAATGCACCCTCAATAGGATCACCGGTATCAGCATCCCATACATAACCCTTAACAAGACCATACTGTACAGCAGGCTTACTCTGTATCAAGTAGTCAACAGCATTCTTAAGAACAGTCTTCATGTCCTCACTCCACTGTCCAGAACCGTAGCCATCGCCCATGTCATAGTACTCCATATACTCCTCTACAGCACCAACGCTCATAATAATCCATTTCTCACCACCAGGTGCAGTCCACTCTACTATACCCATACCCTCATAGTTGTTGTATGTATCCTCTAGATGACCTAACTCGGTTACAGATGGGCCCTGGTAGGATGTATAGTATGCATAGTTGGTATAACCACTTTGTCCCACTAGGAATGGGTCGCTGGAAACCCCATCGAATATCGGGTGTGTATTGTCTAGTATATCTATATCTACATAGCTGTAATCTGGGTATTCGGTGCCTCTATCAGCTGGTGCTGGGTACCCTGCAGCTGATATACTGTCTCTATGTTTGTAGAAGTAATAGCCACCATTATCGCTTTGATAAGCATCTAGCACTAGTAAAGGTATATTCTTCTCGTCTAATTCTTGTAGGAAACTTACTATATCTGATCCTGGATCGCTACCCCACTTGTTTAGTATAACTAAGCTAAAGTCCTGTCCTGCTTGTAGATCATTGTATAAGTCGCTCCAATCCGAGTAACCTACTACGTTATCGTATCCTGCTTCTGTTGTTAGTATCTGGTATATCTCACCTTCAGTATCATAGCTTCCATCATCATAGTCTCCTACTATTGCTATTGGCAGACTTGGGTTGCTCTTGATTTGTGGTGGTTGATTGGCTTGTGTTATTGTGGCTGGTATTGGTGTGAGTATAGAGGCTATGATGAGTAGTAGGGCTAGCAAGTGGATTGCACGATTCATAATACCACCCTGCCGGCAGAGTTATTCTCTACTGATCTAATAGATAAACTTTTTCCTAATAGAAACTATTTGATCCATATAAGTTAGTTTAATCCATGACGTATATCCTATGATCCCTAAAGTATATATGATTATGACGTATACTTTATTAAAGCAACAGCTTCTATCTTGGATCAATTTATATAATAGTTTCTTCCTAGATATAATCAGTTAGAGGGGAGAGAACTAGCTTATCATGGTGGTGTAGGTGTATAAAAGCCTGCTCCTATCAATCCTCTTAATAGCCTATACTCTCTCAGCTTCTCTGCTAGTAGTTGATACAGTAGTTAGAGGGAAGACTATTGTTTTTGAGAAGACATGGGGGTTGCCAGATACTTTTGATACTGGTGTTGACGTTATACTCTATAACGACTACCTTATAGTAGACGTAGTCTCTGGTAATACAACTGCATTGCTAGGTCTCACTAGATCTGGTGATATACTGTGGAGTAGAGTGTTTAGTGGTCTTGATAACACATACATTACTAGCCTCTACCCATTAGACAAGGGAGTCTTACTAACTGGCTATGGATCTATGGGTGGTGAGGACGGGTTATTACTAGCAGTAGTTGATGCATCAGGCAGTATTGTTGATAAATCATTTATTAAACTACCTATAGGCTATAGTATAGAGGATACAGTATTCTCTACAATCTATGGTGGCAAAGTATTCTATGTACTAAGTACTAGCTATAAGGGTGTAAGATATGGGCTAGTAGTATGTAGTGACCTTAGATCAAGGGTTTTATGGGCTACAGCTATAGAGGTTGATGAGAAGACGGTGTTCAGTGGATTAGCGGTTGTTAATAATACATTGTATGTTGTAAGCTATAATAGTGCAACCGGATCTATAGACTTGTACACACTATTAATAAATACCGGTGAAGTAACTAGTGTTAATAAATTGTTTATACTAGGTGGACAAGTAGTTATCAATAAGGTATATTCAGTAGATGGCATACTCTACATAGTAGGCTATATAGTGGTTGACAACGACTACTATGGAGTAGCTATAATGCTTAATAATAGTGGATACACTGTCTTAAGAGCTAAAGACAAGTCTATGTTCCTAGGCATAGATAGTAGTAGCTCTAACGGGAAACTATTAATAACTGGTACAATAATCTCTAAGACAATAGACTCAATAGCTATAGTAGCTACTAAGAATCTAGAGATTATATCAAGCTATATAGTAGTTGGTTCATCACACGATGTATTGTATAAGGCAATACTAGCTAATAACTCACTATACATTATAGGTTGTACAAATAGTGTTGAGAGAAGCATTAGGGAGTATAGTATAGGTTTTGAAACACTAGACTATACTGTAGAAACAGTTAATCCACCAGCTATAGAGTATGTAGAGTTAAACCCAGTACATAACCCTCCATTAACACTTGTTGATGTAGAGGGTAGAGTAGACTCTATTGTAGAAGGTGGTGATACTGATGCATACATTGCTTTACTAGAACTAGTTGGTACTCCAGCTTATAAATCGATAGTTGTTAGAGACTATGATGGCTCAGTACCAGTTATTGGTAGAGGCAATGTTTTCTGGGTTGAAATACGTGATCCAAGGACCAATGAGATCATTGCTAACAAGACAGTTAATGTTGATGGTGTAGTTGATGTGTCAGATGTTAGTGATGGTAAATACATAGTCTGTATACAAGGCTATAGCAGCGTTTTTAGAGAGAAGTTCTTCTGGGGATGCAGTGTAGTCTCAATCACTAGTGGTAGTGAAACAATAGTGCATAGGAGTACACCAGTACTTAAGAAGATAGTTGTTTCACCAAGTAAGCCTGTTGCTGGATTAGAAACAAATATTACAGCTGTAGTATACCAGCCTAGTAGAAGTAGTTATAGTTGTGAATTATTATTGAGTGTAACTAGACATGGCTATGCATATAGTGATCAATACATGTTCTCTATAGATGCTAACACTAGTCTAAACCATACCTTTGTATTCAAGGCAATGGATACTGGTTCATACAACTACCTTGTTAGACTATACGTCTATAGTGACTTGTATGGCCGTGTACTAGCAGACTACACCAGTGGATCACTGGATGTATACTCTATACAAGACGTTATCGACGTAGTTATTGATGCTCCAGAGACAGTAAGCGTTGGTGAGAGATACTACCTAACAGTGGTTATTGTGAATAAAATGGATACAGGATACACCATACCAGTCACTATATCTAGTACTGAAGGTATTGTGTTAAAGGGTGAGACAAGATTTATTGCTAAACTAGAGCCCAAGGGATCATGGAATACTACATTGGTATTCGAGGTATCTAGAACCAATACTACAGAGACTATATTTGTCAACATTACATCGTTTAACTGGAAAGACATAATATACAGTTATTCAAAGAATATAACAGCACACCTACCAGAAACTACTACACCACAAACACTAAACACAACAACACAGTCTATACAATCAAATACATCTACTATAGGAGGATTAAATGCTACAACAACTGGTAATGAGACAACAGCTGGTGGAGGCGGTGGATTCCCAGTACACCTTGTTATCATACCAGTAGTTATCATAGCAGTAGTAATTGTCATATGGTGGCTTAGGAGGAGAAGTAGTTACTACTAGTAGAGTCTATGTGTCTAAACCTCTTTTTACCAATTGTAATCATCTATACTTGCAGTATATACAGTATATATTATAT
>CAYXOO010000141.1:0-3969 GCA_964466845.1 uncultured Desulfurococcaceae archaeon | reverse complement strand
GGTATAACCGTTAAGCCTATAGCATAGTTTTTATCAATACCCTCTATATACTCTCTACACTCTAGTAGTAGTGCTAGGAGATCTACATAGGATAGGAAAACCTTACCACTACCTGCTTTTATCCTCCAAAACCTCTTCTTATCCCTCTCAATCCTCTCCCTCCTAGAAGCCATTATAGCTTCAAGACACTCACTATCACCACTTCCTAGACACTCTAGAGCCTTAGACGACTCTTCAACACACTCCAGGTACATATCCAGTACACTATAGTCTGCAACTCTCAAATGAAACTTTAGATCACGATCACCTAGTTCCCTATCAACATACACATGATCAACACTATGGCTTACAAACCATTCACTATAGCTACTACCTATATTAATCAATGGTGATACATAGAGTGATGCATAAACAAGAGACTCTAATAAACAATAATCTACATTATAACACCTATACAGTACATCGATCAGCTTCTCTAAACCACTATATGGGAGAGCTAGTTCTATAAACGGGTTACCACCAAGGTAATCACCTACTATATCCCTATACCTCTCTATAGTAGATGGAGTAAGCCCAAGGTTACGATACCTAAACTTCTTTACAAGCCACTTAATCTTCTCAACACTACTGTTATCAAGAACAACTACACCACGCATATTCTTAACAGCAACAATATACCTAGCAGACAACATAGAAGAACCACTATGCATAACCTACACCACCTAGTTAAACACTACAACACACTATACCTAATAATACGCCGCCCTAAAAGACACTAGTATTACGAGAGACTATTAGATTCTGTAACACCATGTAGGATAGGTTTTACCAGGGCATATAGATGGTTTCTAGAGGACTCAACGTATACGGCTCAGTACACCTCTACGTCAAGAGGTCTTTGTAGGTTAGTATGTTCAGCCCATATTTTCTCTTCAAGTAATCCCTATGAGTTATTATCAATTTATCCTCTGTTATTAGATCCTCATTTAAAGCTATAGCTGTTGCTATTATTATCCTATCAATATAGTCACTTATCAAGGCTTTAAGCTCGTGTGCATACTGTATTATGTCTCCTCGATAGAATGGGATTACATCAAAGTTTCTAAGTATAGCATCTACTGCATCAGCAACTCGTTGTGGAGGTATATCTAGCTTAGACGCCTTAGCCTGGATCTCAAAGAGAGATATAAGGCTGATCTTCATCTCATGTATATCTAGGTTAATCCTATTCTCAATAGATGCTCTAAGAAGATCTGTGTCAACTTCTATACCAGCAAGTGGGAGTAGATATGTTGTATCAATAATCATCTTACTTCAAACCTCTTACTAAGTCTTCTTCTAAACTCTTCAAACTCATCATGTGATATCCTAGCTATTTTAGGAGCATATAATAGCTCAATTAACTTGCTTCTATCTCTAAGGGCTTTACGGAGAAGATCGTTTATAACTTTTGACAAAGCCTTTACCGTCCCATATCTACGAATACTCTCTTTAACAAGCATCTCATAGACATCATCATCAAGGATCACGGTTGTACGTCTAGACATACAAGCATACACCCATATAAGCATCTAGTAAAACACCATACTTATACCTTACTACCTATAAAACAAGGTGAAGCCTTGGGTAAAGAAATAGGGTATAAACATAGAAGACCAATAATAACGATTATAACAATGTAACAGTATCTATACTAGTTATATCTACTAGTCTAGTTATACCTCAACATAAATCCTAAAATACTATAATATAAGCTATTATAGCTATAGCTAGACCAGAATACTTATAGGATATTTTATTTGGAGAAACAGTATAAACTATTTGTTAAAGAACTGATAGTATTGGATATATGGTTTGTTACTAGGTGTATTAGCTCATGGAGAGTAATTTAGAAAACTCTCTAGCTTGTTCCAGATGTGATCGTGTGCTTATTGTTTATGATACAAAACGTGGGAATAGTGCTACACGTGCTATAGCTGAATGTATTGCAGATATCTTAAAGAAAGAGGGATTAGAGGCTATTGTGTGTAGAGCTAGTGAACAATGTCCTAGCTTAGAGGTTTTTGATCTTATTGTATTGGGTTCACCTATATACTATGAGAGGCCTATGAAGTCGGTAACAGAGTTTATAGATCGTAATAAGGGACTAGCTGGTTTTAAAGTAGCTGTCTATATAACGTGTTTTGTAGCTAGTAGGGAGGTACCCTCACCTATTAGAAACTTTGTTATCAGAAAGTACTTAGGGTCTATACTTAAGCATGTTAGAGGAGAAGTAGTAGCTTCTAAGGCTTTTAAGGGGTGGTGGAGAAGCAGAGATGAACATGTGTTAGAGGAGTGTATTGAGTGGTGTAGAGAACTAGTTAGAGTAGTCACTAGTAATAGGTAGGCTTCTTAAAGACACCCTTTGTATCTATAGCTATGCTGTTGTGTTAGCCGAATACTGCTAGTTCTTTAACAAGTCTACCCTTCTTGAACCTCTCATAGGTTAGGTTTTCTGCTATCTTATTATATGGTTTATCATAGAGTATCCAGTATGCTAGGTTTAACCCAGTTGCTGGTGCTATCATAAACCCGTGTCCACTAAAACCTGTTGCTAGATAGAGACCCTCTATCTCTTCTACTGGGCCTAGTATTGGGTGGTGGTCTGGTGTCATAACATAGTATCCTGTCCAGTACCTCAGTACATTGACGTTAGATAGCCATTTGAAGTATTTTGTCCATACACGTGCTGCTTGGTAGAGGAAGTCTATACGGTTAGAGAGCGGGTTACCTGGTTTCTCTGGTACTTCTGCTCCTATTAGGAAGTTACCGTCCTTTACTTGTACTATGTAGCTAGAACTACTCCAGTCTATGAGTAATGGGTTGAAGTGTCTACGGTACTTCTCAGTAACAAGAGCGTGTCTAGGAAGGTTCTCCAGTGGTAGATCGAGGCCTGCTGTAGAAGCTATTTCTCTAGAGCCATAGCCAGCAGCTATCACAGCCTTATCCACACTATACTCTCCACGACTAGTAACCAACTTCCTAACCCTACCATTCTCAACAACGATCCTTTCAACCCTTGTAGAAGTATATATCTTAACACCATTCTCCACAAGGAACTTCTTTAGAGCTAGTACTGTCTCAAAACAACAAGCTTTACCGGCCAACGGATCATATACACCAGCTATGAGCTGATTGGTATCAATACTTGGTACAAACCCCTTAACTTCATCTGGCTCTATAATCCTTGTTGGAACACCAAGACTGTTTTGGAACCCTACATACTTTTTAAAAGCCTCTAGATCCTCCTCACGTGAGAGTAGCCAGATATAGCCTCCACGTTCATAGTACACATTGTGTTCACTAGAGAAGCTACTCCACAACTCAATAGCTTGTTTCATCAACTCTATGTGTTCACGACTAGTAAATGATGCACGAATACCAGTAGCACACCGATAGCTACTACCAGAACCAGGAAACTTCTTCTCAAAGACAACAACTTCTCTAAAACCCTCTCTAACAAGATAATAAGCAGTAAACAACCCGGAAACACCAGCACCAACAATACCAACAACCATAGCCTCTACACCCCTTGCTTCTCTCCACTCTTAAGGAAATACTTGAAAGGTACTGGGGATAGTGGTGGACGGTTAACAGGTATGTATAGCTCATCCGGGCTACACTTGGTCTCACGAGCAAGTATACGGGCCACTATAGATAAGCAGTGGCTACCCTGGCAAGCACCCATACCAATCCTAAGCCTACGCTTAAGACTCTCTAGGTCACAACAACCATCCCTAATAGCCTCCAATACATCAGCAAGAGATACATCCTCACATCTACAAACAACAACCCTACGAGCATCCAACCTCTAGAAACACCCAATAAACAATATAATATACATAAACAAAATAAATTTAACTCAATAGAATCAAAAAGGTAGATCAAGCTTGGTAACACTAACATCTTAATCTGGCACCCCTCCCGTAT
>CAYXOO010000140.1:0-3978 GCA_964466845.1 uncultured Desulfurococcaceae archaeon | reverse complement strand
TAGGTTAATATATGATGAGCTATCTATAATACTTAATAGTCTCACCACTAGAATAAGAGATAATATATACTATAGCTATAGGGTGTAGAGCGTCTTGGAGTCTGTTGAGGAGATGCTGTATAAGGATGCATTACGTAGTGCTGAGACTAGTCTCTGGTTTCTGTCACTATACGTTATAGTTGCTATACCTATACTATGGTTTACCTATGTATCTGTCTATACCCATGTAATGTTTCTCCGCTATTTACCACTTGGTGTTAGAACTGCTCTTGTAGTAGCTGTTGTATATATTGCTGTTGGAATAGCTGTTTTGGGTGCTTCTATACTATACTATAAATTCCTAAACCGTGTAACTGATCTATACAAGATACTTCATCTAGAGACTTTTGAGCTCCATAAATACTTCCTAGTAGCTAGTCTTATAATGGTTTCTGTAGCACTTATATCAGGCTATATACTATGGGCTAATGCACCTGTTATTGGAAGCTATATTAGTGTATTGTTTAACCCTAGAAACGTCTTTGGCTCTGTAGAGGTTTTCTCAAAACTATATACTAGACATGTATTGTTTGAAGCAACCTATATACTACTTACATTCCTATCAATAATACTAGCTCTTATAATGAGTATATCACTCCGTGTACTTGATGCTAGAGCTAATATATGGTGTGCAGAAGTTAGTGCATGGCTTGTATGGGTTGTTGCTATACTGTTTGGTGTATACTTGTTTGTCTACTCTTCTAAGACGTTATTGATAGCTGTAGCTATTTCTACTGGCATACTATTCCTCCTCCTTGGAGCAACAGCTCTTAAGCTTAGGCCTAGGTTTATAGAGTTGTTCTATAAGAGGGAAGAACTTCTCCCACCAACATTCTCTAGTACTGAGAAGCTATCCTAGTCCAAGCCTCTATGGTGTATGTATTGGAGGATAATGGTGTCTATGAGGTTTCAACCGGGTTTGATGAAGAAGGCTATGATGAAGTATTTAGGTCTGCCATGAGGCTAGTGTCTAGGATTACTAGTGTTAAGAGATTATGTAGTGTGTTCTGGTGTCTATTGTTTATTGTTCCGTTATTTCTGGTTACTCTATTCTATACAATAGTTGATCCTAATACGCTTCTCACTATAGTTAATGTTTGTATCGGTGTTATTGTTCTTCTATACTTGTTCTATCCAGCTAGAGAGTATGTAGGTCTGATTACTAGTATTTATGACAACATGTACTATACCCGATCACAGTGGATCAACATGTATTCCTCACTAATAGTGTATCTTACGGCTTGCATAGTAGTGGTTACTCTGCATCTTGGGTTAGCAGTATACTATGTTGTCGCTAAGCCAGTCTCATACTATATTATAGAGCCTTGTCTCCCTCCTATAGAGTACCTAGTGCATATACTATCGATTGCTTCTATGGATCCATGTGTTGCATGGACTAGGACTTCACTATATATTGTATGGTCTATACTAGTTGGATCTCTAAGCTACCAGTACTATAGGCTTTATAGGGATTTTAATGTGTATGAGTACTTACTGGTGTCATGGATTATTATATTAGCTGGTATATCCTATATACTATTCATTTTATCTGGTAGTATAGACTACTTGATACTGTTAATTCCATTATTTATAACAAAGATACTCATACTACTCGTTGATACAAGGGATATCGAGTTACAGTTGTTGAACAAAATATTCCCCTTAATGCTTGAAGTGGAAAAACTTTATCACAAAGACCAGACTATAGACTTGGTATAGAGTGATGAGGAAACCCGGGTTGTTTCTCGAGGCCCTCCATAGTGTGAGGGTTGATGAAATGGGCCCCGCATTACTGACTCTTAATAATCTCTATTATCCTTGGTAGTAATAGCCATCCGTGATCCAGTACTCCTAGTGACCCGTTTATACAGTTCTTTTCTGTAAACACTTGTACTTTGTCTGGCTCTATACCTGGTGCATAGAATGCTATTGGTACCGGGTCGTCGGTATGTGCTCTAGCTGATGGTGGTGTTGCGTGGTCTGCTGTAACAAGTATTGCTAGATCCTCTGGTTTCCACTCAAGCAATGGCCTTACATAGTACTTGTCTATCTCCTCTATACGCTTCTTCTTAAGCTCTATATCACCGTCATGTCCTGGCTCATCAGGGCCTTTCAAGTGTACATATACTACGTCGTAGTCCCTTAGTAGTGCTAGTGTATGCTCTAGTCTTACTCGGTAATCACTAGCTGGTTCATCAGTTGGTGGAGGTACTTCTCTAACATGTGCTCCAAAAGCTCTACCAATACCTAGTTCAACAGGCATCTCGGCTATCAAAGCGAATCTGAGTCCATACTTCTCACTAAGGCTTGGAGCACGTGGCTTTAAATTACCAGCGTCCCGGAGTAGGATAGCATTAGCTGGTAATAACCCCTTCTCTCTCCTAGCCTTGTTGACTGGGTGTCGATCTAGTATCTCAATAGCTTTCTCTGTAAACAAGTTAGCTAGTCTAGCTGCTTCTCTAGCCTCCAAGGTATCCTCTAGAGGCTTTATCTCCTCTATATATGGGCTTGGGTTTTCAACAGCAATACTTATCAATCCCTTCCTCTTATAGGCTGGATCGTTGTTGTCTATCAATGGTGATAGCTTTTTGTCTCTACAACTAATAACAACGACTGCACGGTGTCCAATAGTTGCTTTAACTCTAGCTACGCATCCATCACCAAGCTCTAGCCCATCAACTGCTTCAGCAAGCTCTCTAGCTTCCTCAGTAGATAGTTTCCTACCAACACGTCTATCTATAAGCCTCCTTGTAGAGGGATCGATTGTTGCAAAGTTTGCACGGAAAACAACATCCCATCCCTCTCTAAACTCCATGTTAGCACCAAGTGCTTCTATTGGGCCACGTCCAGTATAGTACTTGTATGGCTTATAACCTAATATCGATATAACTGCTGCATCACTTTCTGGGGCAACACCTTTCTCAATAACATACATGGCTCCACATACTCCCTCTCTAGCTATGGTGTCTAGTCCAGGCTTCTCTGCTTTCTCTAATGTAGTCTCTGGATCAGATAATCTATCAGCCATACCATCTAGTACGAGGTATAATAACTTCAACTGGCCACCACCCTATACTAGTACATCACCTACTCCTTAGATACTTTATCAACAAGTATTGTAGGATATAAGGTTATAGCCTAGAACTGTATAGTATTATATATGATGCCTCCTTGGAAAGGAGGAAAACCATAGTGTATGGTGGAGGGGTTGTCTAGGTATAGAGTACGTATAGATCCTAGAGACAATTGTATACAAGACATGGTATGTGTAAGCATATGCCCTGATGTATTCGAGATGAACCCTGATGATAGTAAGGTTCAGATAGCTAAGCAGTGGAGGGTAAACCCAGACTCTATAGCTGAGGGAGTAGTACCTAGTGAGTTAAAGGATTGTGTAGAACAAGCAGCTGCTGCGTGTCCAGTACAGATAATACATGTAGAACTGGTTAAAGAGTAAAGTTTTTCAACTAAGGTAGTAGAGAAATATGGTAGCTCTCCCGCTCCCAGTAGACGCTCCCGTAGAATCTAGGGGGAGGGGATGATACTGGGCTTCCCTATTCTACATAGACTATCCTATAAAGAATACGTGTCTCTGGCTATCCTAATAGTATTGTTGACAAGCAGTAGCTTGACTCTATCATCCAGTAACGTAGTAGTTAACATTAATGGATGCAGGTATGTAGTCTCTGTTGATATTGTAGAAGGATCTATAGTGGCAATAGGCAGTATACCACATGGGTTTAGAGTATATGTGAATAGCTCAGTAGAACTTATTATCCGTTATCCAACCGACTTATCCATAGATAGAGTCATTGGCTATAGCATGTATTATAGCTATAGCTATAACGATACAGTACTAGTTGTAAGAGTAACAAATACAACATCTAATCCAGCGTATATTGATATAGTGTTTAATGCTGTATGCTATAACCCTTATAG
>CAYXOO010000139.1:0-4033 GCA_964466845.1 uncultured Desulfurococcaceae archaeon | reverse complement strand
TTTCTCCACACCTATAGAATCTAACATAATAGTACCTATACTTGTCAATCCACACAATATCGCCTATACATCCAGCCAAGCGATCTATCTTCTCTAGAGTATCAACACTAAACACGTCTACATAGCCTTCATCACTACCTGCTGTAGAACATTCTAGAGCAACCAAGGAGCAGTCTCTTGAGGGATATACAGCTGAAAATATAGTATCTCCTCCAAGGTCTCTACTAGACATTATCTCTTGTACAACTCCATCCCAGTTGATAAATACTAGTTTATACCCTCTAGCATCTCTAGTAATAGCATAGACTCCATCAGTACATGGCTTAAACCATGTTACAACTGGTACTAGATAGCGGCTCTTGATTCTCTCAATGAATAGCTTGTTTAACCCATTAATGTAATCCCTAAACCTCTTATTCTCCCACTCGATAAACTCTCTAGTCCTACTAGACCCTAGATCCTCTAGCCACATAAATGGGTCAACAAGCTCCATTGACAAACCACCAATGTATTCTAGACAAACTCGTGTACAAACTACCAGGTGTAGGCTTATTTAAGACTACTGGCTTTAGAATAGCTCCTAAGCTCCTAGTTACTGATGGCTGATATTATTATTATTTAGAAGAGTTATGGTCTGCAGAAGCCCATTTTCTTCACGTTGTCTGTTCAGGCCAGCTTCTCCATCCCGTTGCTAAGCCTAGGTGTTGGTCATCATGGTCTACCTTGTTTCAGCATCGGCCGTTTTCAGCACATCTAGTCAATCCTTATTAGTACAGCCTCTAATAACCATTTATTATGGGGTGGTTCTATAGTGTCTAGTGATCTCTATAGGGATTGTAGGGGTAATAGTATATGTATGGTTGAAGCTCTAAAGTATGCTATTGACTCTGGCTATGAACCGGGTCCTGATGAACTATATAGTGTTAGTGGGTTGCTTGGACTAGCTACTAAGAAGACTTCTGCATTCCTTGGGAGGTACATGGATGTCTTTACACGTCTTGTTCAGAGGAATTGCGTAGTTGTTGGTGATGGAGAGCTATGTATCTATAGCTGGAGCCCACGTGCTTATATAAGGTATTTCCCGGTCAGCATTGATGCTACTGGTACTATACTGTATATTAGTAGGGATGGACATGTATCTACAATAGCCTATCCAATACATAGAGCACATGATATAGAGGGTCGTGGTGTCAGACTCTATAGTCCTAGCGAGAAAGGTGTTGTTGAGATAACTAGGAGGGTTGATGGATACCCTATAACTTTCTACTACAACCCGTTTCTAGAGAGATGGGTTTGTGCTACAAGGTATGTGTTGCACAACATGGCTTATTATGGTAGACAGCTTGTTGTTGAGGATATCAATGAGTTTATTAACCCGTATGCTAGAGTAGCTGACTACATAGCTAGTGAGAATGGATTGTATGAGAAACTCGATAAATACCGTGGCTATACATTCACCTTTATACTAGAGTCTCCAGAGCCAGCTATTACCAGGCCTAATATAGAGTTGTTTAGCCCTAGTGATTTCAAGTTGTACTTACTTGTTGCTAGAGATCCTAGTGGCAGGCTATTGACTGTTAGAGAATCTAGCAAGCTTGTTGATTGGGAGACAGTCTGTGTTCTAGACTATAGTGTTGATACTATGGAGGATCTAGAGAGGATTATTGAAGAGGCTAGGAATGACTTGTATCATCGTAGCTTGTTTATAAGGTATGGAGACAACGAGCATAGGCCGTATACCATAGAGGTTAAGTCGAGGCTCTATCCAGAGGCTATGGCTGTAAAGTACCAGTCTAGCCCTAAATCATTACTAATACTAGCCTCCCATGGCTATGGTGATGTAGCTGTAGAGTTGTTGACTAGCTATGGTGATATAAGGAGTGTTGGTAGAGAGATTGTGGAGCTCTATAATAGGATTGAGGAGCTACTAGTTGAGAAGATCAACAATGATGTTGTAGAGGAAATGCTTAATGAGATCGGATTGTATAAGCAGTTGAAGGGAGAGTTGTTAAGAGCTAGGAAGACTGGTAGTGTTAAGAGGTTTGTTAGGAAACTTGTTGCATTAGCATGTGGTGAGACAGTTTATGAAGCACGTGATGCTCTTAGGAAGATACACGATATACTGTCTAGTGGGTGAGTGGTATAGAGAGGCTCTTATCTAGTGGGAATGTATATGTGATGTCGTTTAAGCCATTGTTTTCCCAGAAGATCTTGTCTGGAGAAATGGATTGTGAAGTAAGAACCTTATTCCATAGGCTAAAGCCTAGAGACATAGTATTGATATATAGCTCTAGACCAGTAAGTGCTTTCCAAGGAATACTCTACATAGACTATGTCGTAACAGGTTATTACAGAGAAATCATAGAGGCTATAGATAGGTATTGTATAATGTTTGATAGAGACAATAGATTGTTTATAGAGAGGATGTATAGTAGATCAAGGAGGAAACTAGTACTAACACGTATAGGGCCAGTAATAGTGTTTAGAGAAGAAGTAGGACTAGACAAGATAAGGAAACAGTGGAGAAACTATAGGCCACCAATAAGCTATACAAAAACAACAAAACAAATAGCATACCATATACTAAGAGAATCAAAAACCATAGGGTAGAGCAAGGGAGGGAAGACAGACAAAAATATATCCCTTAACAAACAAGACAATACAGATGAGCCGGGGTGCCCGAGCGGACTAAGGGGCTGGCCTTGAGAGCCAGTGGGCCAAACGGCCCGCGCGGGTTCGAATCCCGCCCCCGGCGTATAAAATAACTCATCATTTCTACATAACTTACCATATAATAGGATATGATAATGTGTTTAGTCAAAATATGAGCTAGCTATATCCTATTGGGGTCCGGCTAACCAAGAATAGATGAATCATAGGATAAGTGAAACTGTTTACGTTTTTAGTTTAACTAATTAATTTTCAGAACTGTAACAATATTTATTACAGTTATTGACCAAGAGATGTTTTCTACACAGATTTATTTGATAATATTGTTCTACACGGAAAACTTATTAATAAAATACAGTATAATAGTGAAATGGTGGCTCATATGTGTGTCCACTTATTAGATAAAATTAGTTTATCTAGAGACCTAGAGGACGTTGTTGCTAAGGTTAGGGAGGATAAAGTTTCTGTAAGTATACTTGTCGCCAAGGACTTACTGGTTAAGTTTTATCGATCAATGTTCGACCTTGTCACTAGATGCTATGTTACTAGGAAACTACGCGGGATTTTCAATTGTGGGGATTATGTTGTACTAGCAACTAGGTATGCTGATACATATATGGATTTTGAATCAAGCCTAGTGTTTCTACATAGTGTTTCAAATATCCTAAAAGGATATCTTAGAAAGGTTCAACAGAAGAGTGGAGCTAAAGTAGAAATCGTAGAGTATGTACACCAGAATTTAGAGGAAGTCTATAGGATTTTATCTGATAAACTATGGAAGCATGTAGTTACTGTTGGAGAGTACATATATTGTTGTCCAGAATGTTTTGCTGAAATATTTAAGATTATACTAGAGCATGATGCCCCAAAAGACTGGGATGATGCTATAGAGAAGGCTTGTCAACTCATAGAAGCTTTCAAAAAGGTGAGGGAAAGGGATAAGAGGTTAATAAACTTTGGATACATAACATTTACACGAGTATTATCAGCTATATACCCACTCTTCTACCCGCCGCTAGATAAGGAAGTATACTGCAGATACTCTACAGATGGAGAAGAAACATGTAAAAATAAGATCGAGCACAATGACTACGAGTACATAAGAAGCCTGTATAGGGAAATACTTTGTGTCTATAGAGATACTGATAAGGTTAATAGTCTACCCGGGTTTAGTGTTAAGAAGGGTCTAATAACAAAACTAGACTGGGACTTTAATAAGTGGTACCAGATGAAACCAGTAGTGCATCACTTACTAGCACTAATAAAGTCCAAGTAAGCATTATCTTAAAGGTTTTCCCTTACACTTATCCTTTGACTAGTTCTGCTTCCATCCATATTTCTGGTGGTACTCTTATACGTATTA
>CAYXOO010000138.1:0-4061 GCA_964466845.1 uncultured Desulfurococcaceae archaeon | reverse complement strand
GTTAATACTAGCTACTAGAAGCATATGTCTTAGCTATATATAAGACCTTGTCTATAAAGACTCTAGAAGACATGTTTTTAAGAGCATACAGACTAGCTTCATAGGATATTCTATCTAACAACCTAGTATTAGATAGTAGATCTACTGTATTATCAGCATATTCTCTAGCATTCAATGCCCTCCTACCATACCCTCTCACTATAGACCATGAGTTAGGTGTAACAACTGGTATTACACCACAAGCCATTGCTTCAACATTAACTATCCCACCGAAACCAGTGCTAAAGTTCCATAGAACCCTTGATCTCCAGTAGTATTCTCTAATAACATCTCTTGAAACCTTGGTTATAAAGAATACCTTGTCTCTAAGGCTGTGTCTAGATACATAGTTTTGGAGGGGGCTATAGTATTTCTTATTCTGTACATACCCTACAATATATAGTCTTGCATCCCTTACCTCTTCTACTAGATACCTAAAAGCCTTTAAGCCTACATGGACTCGTTTATCTGGGTTAATACGTGATACTATCAACACACTATACTCTTCCCTTAGATCACTTTTATAGTAGTAGAAATCCTCATCATAAGGTGGTGGTATCACATAGTCTATACGGATATCACTAAACCCTCTTTCTCTCCAAAACCTATAAAGGAAATCCTTCATCTCTTCACAAATAGCTATTAAAACTGGTTTAACTCTCTGTAGTCTCCAGAGGAGAAGCCTATAGATACTCTTCCTTACAAGATTTACTCCAAACCATTCATCAGGCATTCTAATTATCTTAAAAAACCTAGACATATACAGAGATAATGGGACTAGATACTTTAGTCTACCAGGTTGTGTAATGAATACCATGTCTGGTTTAAACTTATACATAAAATCAACTACATAGGATAGATGTTTAGGGTTATAGACATTAGCTATTCTACCCATTCTATACACTCTATTAATATACTCATGGCTATCTATATTGGTAGAAGTTATTACTCTATAGTCTATCCCTCTCTCATCAAACCTCTTAAGTATAAGCTCTAATACCCTCTCTGCACCACCACGGAAGTTTAGTGGAGAGTGGTAGATCAGTACTCTTAGAGACAACTAGGTTCAACCCAGAGCCTCTCCTATAGGGATAGCTTATAGAGATACACGTTTTAAAGATGCTACTAATACCATACTCCTACACCTACATCACTACTCTATAGAGATAATAGCTTCTATGAAATACCCTATATTGCTATAGAGTACCTAGTAACTTATTAAAGACAAAAACCTGTATTATAGTAATGTAGTAGATGCTGTCTTGGTGATACATGGTTTGAGTCTACATAGAGATACTGGGTATAGAAACATAGTGTTACACATACCTAGAGAGATGTATAATAAACTACTAGTTAAGTCTAGAGAAGAAGGGTTTGAGAAGATAGAAGACTATATTGTAGCCAAGATTATTGAAGCACTAGGAGAGATTGAGCCACATAGACTAGAGCTTAGTGATATAGAGAAGATTGAGAAGAAGCTATGCTGGTGTAGCACAATATAGCTAGGGTAGCTATCGTATCCACTTAATATACCTCTTAATAGAGTTTATAATGAATCTCCTAAACCATGGAGATACTAGGAGGACTATTAGGAAGTATATAGCAAGTAGTATTGATACAGCAAATAAGAGCTTCGATATATCACGAAGGAAGCTCTCTATAACAATCTCGTTATACTTGTTGATATAGACTACTAGTCCAGATGCAGTAATTCCTAGTAAGGAAGCAACTAGTTCTCTATATGGTATTCTAAACTTTATCTTCTTAATAGCTTCTCTATAGCTATATATGAGATACATTGTATCGGCTATTAGTAGTCCTATAGGGAAGAATGTAATGATCTGTATGGGGTCTTTGGAACCAATATAGATGAAGTATATAGCACCAGCAACACCTATTAGGAGCCTAAGTAGGCTAGTAGTAAGTGCAACGACTAGCACCTTATAGAGTGGAGTAGATACTAGAGCTAATCCATCAGCATACAAGTCCTTCCTCTCTAGAGCAACCACTATTGTAGCAAATATACTTGCAAAGATCCTTATAATAGAAGCAGCTGTAAATATTAGGAAGAGGCTATAGACTGGTATGTATTCTGGGTTAAGCATACTCAATACAGTCTTACCCATAAACATAAAGACACTTATCAATCCAAGGTTTATGATAATAGACAGACGTAGTACATCCTCTATATCAACACTACTTGGTACACGTAATAGTTTTGCTTTAAGACTAGATGTAAAGGCGAAAACGCCTTGTGTTACTATAGAGTATGGTATATATGCTACATTTAGGTATGCTGCAGGCTCTGTTGATGCAGTTAGGGCTGTAAGGACTGGTTTGTCTATGTTAACCGCTAAAGAAGTTAGTGATGTAGTTAGTGGTATGTATGCATTCTTAAATACCCTCTTAACCTCCTCCTTGTCTATACTAGGTAGTGGTACATATACTTTGTTTAACCTAAGCATTACATAGTATAGAGTAGTTGCTATAGATAGCGATATAACCTGCGTTAATACTACACCAATTACTCTAAGTAAGACAATGTTTAAAAGTGTATAGACAAGTAGTACTCTAACAATAGACCTTACTGTACCAACGTAGCCTATTATATATGGTCTTGTCACTAATACTATCCTTCTCAAGAATATATTAAATGCATTAATAACTACTATTAGCGAGCCTAGAGCAAATACGAGGATGTCTATACCAATTGTGCTAGTGTAGTAGTAGCCCCATATAAGTGCAAGCACATAGCCTATTGGTGCATAGATCAGGCTTAGAGAGAAAGCTGTTGCTACATAACTACTCCTACCTCTAGCATACATTCTATCAGTAAACCAGTTCCAGAAGGAATATATTATTGATACACTACTAGTTATGCCAGTTAGTGTAGCTATAACTCCATACTCACCAACGTCTAGTCTCCTAGTAATTATTATCACGAATAGTGTTGAAGTAACTAGTTTGAATAGATGTGATAGGAAATTCACTATAGTAGAATACCTTACCCTTATACGAGATACATCGGTATAGTTGTATTCCATGTTGTTAGACACAGTATTAGACAATCACTTGTCACCATACATAAAGCAATAAAGTACTACTCCTATGTATGACCATGTATACTGGTATACCACCCCTATATAGACACGATTACCCTCTTATTAGGTATTTATGTTTTTACTCTAACCCACTAGGTACCTATAAAGTGTAGACAAGTCTTTTATTATACATTATTTCTTCTCCATAGCTGGTATAAAGTCCAGTATACTCTTAAGCCCAGTACGTTCTCTAGATAATTCCTTCTTAATCCTCCATAGCTTCTGTATATTGACTTGTCTATACTCTAGCCCAAGCCTATTGAGAGACTCAATAGCCTTACTTGTAAACCCTGGAGCAACAAGTATCCCACGTGGTTTAACACCATAGACTCTAGTATAAGACTCCACATAACGGTATAACTGGTAGACAGCATCACGTGAAGCAGTAACACGTTTAACCTCCACAATAACCGGGTTACCACCGGAATCGTATCCAAACAAGTCTATACTACCAACAGGTAGTTTCTTCTCCTTCTCAACAAACCTTAATCCATCCTCAAGCAACTCTGGCTTGATATACAGTAGATCCCTTATCTCTGATTCATCAAGATACATTATGAATTCACCGTGATCGACTAGTTTACTGGTGTATACAAAGTATATCTCCTCCATGTAGACACGTACAATCTCACGTGGACTCCTTCTAACAGCTATTATCTCTAAACACTCATTACCAAGTCTAGCATCTATATGGCTTG
Organism: uncultured Desulfurococcaceae archaeon; assembly: GCA_964466845.1. Lineage (GTDB taxonomy): Archaea > Thermoproteota > Thermoprotei_A > Sulfolobales > Desulfurococcaceae > CAYZRH01. The sequence continues at coordinate 223 of CAYXOO010000138.1, read as the reverse complement.
TATCTGGCTGCCAATTAACTGGTGAATGACCAGTTGGTCTATGGACAAGGAATGCACCATCTTGTTTAACAATAACTATTCTCTCACCACTAGTCAGTCTAGACTCACTACGTCCCTCATAATCAACACTACACTTACCAATAATGACTATGAGTTTCTTATCAGCTAGTGCTTTCCTTATGAAATCAACTGCTTCACTAAGACTTGGTCTATAGAGATAGCT
>CAYXOO010000137.1:0-4068 GCA_964466845.1 uncultured Desulfurococcaceae archaeon | reverse complement strand
GATTCATAAGATCTTTATATTAGTTATTGGATCTTTCTTTATAATATTGGATCTAAATATCTCGTACAAATTATTGATATGATATATGATTCCTTGTACTGGATAATTCATTGTTTATGTGATTATTAGGTTGTGGAATTTCTCTGGTATCTCGTGTGTTTCTAGGATTTCTTTGAATACTAGTGTGCTTGGTCTAATGTATCTCTTCTTAGTCTCATAGTCTACGTGTATTAAGCCGAATCGCATCTTGTATCCTTCAGCCCATTCATAGTTGTCTAGTAGTGACCAGTGTAGATAGCTACGTACATCTACTCCATCAGCTAGTGCACGTTGTATATGGTATAGGTGTAATACTATAAACATTGATCGGTACCTGTCATACTTGTCTGCTAATCTATTCTCAGTCACAATTATTGGTAGTTTGTACCTCTCCCAGAAGTTTTTGAGTAGGTAGTAGGTCCCACGCGGATGGATCTCCCAGCCGAAATCACTATATGGTAGTCCATCGTGTGAGAACTCACCACGTTCACAGAAGAATCCATAGCCTCCAATTCCTCTCTACTTGGTTAGATATCTAGGCTCTGGCTCTACTACTAGTCTGCTATAGTAGTTTAGTCCTAGCCAGTTAAGCTTTTTCTCTAAATCCCTCCTATGGTTTCCTAAGAAGAATGGTCTCCCATAGTATATAGCGTCTATAAAGCTATAGCATACTCTCTCAATAATCTCTTCCTAGATACTCCTTGTTACAGCCTCTACACTCTACATAATGCAGATGTATATATGATTCCTACTGGTTTACCAGTCAATTTCTTGATTACATCATATGCTCTTGCATGTGTTTCTGCTAGGTACTTAGCTACAGTATATGCTGCTTTGAAGCTGAGTACATCGGGTGGGAATCCAGATTTTACATAGATATAGCCGTTCCTATAGACTACTGTTGTCTCATTAATAGTACACCACATATCAACTAGATCGCCTAGTTTCTGTTAACAGAGTGATGAAGGCTGTGAACCCTGACCTTATGATGAAGTGTTTCAAGGCTGATTAGAAGGAAAGAGGATCCGGCAGCTCACCCGTTTCTTCATCAGTCTAATCTGTTGGTTTCGGGGAGGTTCTTCATCTCCTCTGTAACTACTATACCTAAGGTATTCTTATATAGATAGTTGTACAGTACTCCATAAGCTATAAAGACTTAGAGTTCTATATTCCTCCAGCTACATATACAATGGGGAAGCTCCAATAAATCCAATTCATTAAACAAGGTATTCTATAAAGGTAATAGCAGGAATTGTTATGTCTAGAAGACAGTGGTATAATTGTTAAATTAGGGTTAGATGAAAAAGGCTATGCTAGATATAATCTACAGTGTATATCATACTTATAAAGGATACATTCTAATTATTCCATTAGGGAAGGGATTCTATATGGTAAGGCTAATACCCTTTATCGGTAGAGAGAGTGAAAAAGAATACCTCTTAAACCTACTGAAATCACTAGAAATACCAACTAGGAGACTACTATTCGTATCTGGCCCATCAGGTATTGGTAAGTCTAGACTTGTACAAGAAACTATAGAGCACATCAATACTAAGAGTGAAAAATACCTAGCACTATATATAACACTATCTAAATCATATAATGATACCAATAGTGCACTAAAGGATATAGCTACACAACTAGATAACTTCATAAAAACCCATAAACGATCTGAGAAACTAAAGTCAATTGTTTCTAGACTAAAACTTGATGTATATACACCAGTACCTTTCCTTAAATTCACAGTCTCATCCCTTAAAGAAAACGGTCCAATAACTGTTTTCAACGACTTATTAGATAAAACTTCAGAGATAATAGCTGGAGCTGGTGGTGGACTAGTATTTATTGATGAGCTACAGAACTTCCTTAAACTAACTAATGGTTGGAGTCCATGGGGCTTATTTAAACACTTATCCTCTATACAAGAGTATAGTAGTAGAGGTCTTGTAAGATTCATACTTGTCTCTAGTGATTATATGTTTAGGAAGCAGATCTTGGAGGCTGTACCTGGTGGTAATATAGCTACACTATACGTTGGTGAACTATCTAGAGATCAAGCATTAGCTCTTTTAATGGAATGTATTGAGGGTGTAACTAGAGTAGATACGGATAAAGTAGACATGGATAGTATTATAGATGTTATTGGTGGTTCTCCATCAAATATAATATCTTATGCAGCCTATATCCGGGAGAAAGGATCGTTAATTAGTGCTTTAGAGACTATGTTGAACTATATTGTAGAGGATTTCTATACAAAATATACTCTTATCGGTAGGAAGTTTGGTAGTGAAGTACTTGATAGTATCAAGACTATTTTGCAAGAGGTTGTTGAGAGGCCTATTCCTGTTATAGAGTTGCTTAGTAGGTTTGATACAAGGGTTTTAGAGGCTATTGACTGGCTTGTTAGCCAGAATATCCTACAGTATGGTAATAGCCGCTATATTGGTATCTATAGATGGAATAACGGTAGAGAGACTGGTGGTGAAGGTGGGTTAGATGTTGTTGCTCCATCTTCTAGGCTCTACCTATATCCTCTATGTAGACTAGTTGAGGATAGACATAGGGTAAGTGTTTGTAGATTACATGATAGACTAGGTCTCTTAGACTAGTATATATGATATAATCTTTTGTATGGTCTTGTATCATTGTTTTTATACTAGCTAGTATATTCTTTTTCCTTAGACTAAGGTGTGTGGAGGGCTTTGTTGTGGAGCAAGCTATTTATAGGGATTATGCTTGGCTTTACGACATTATATATTATAGCTATCTATGTAATACTGTACCACGTATTATTGGTTTTGTTGAAGGGGTCTATCGTAGAGAGAGTGGTGGTGTTTTAGAGAACATACTTGATCTAGCGTGTGGTACTGGTGGGCCATCTATACTATTTGCTAAGAGAGGGTATAGAGTTGTTGGTGTAGACTATAATGTGCCTGTCCTAGATATAGCTCGTAGAAAAGCTTCTATGGAGGGTATTATTAATGTAGAGTTTATCGCTAGTGATATGAGGGATATTGTGTTTAAGAAAGAGTTTGATGTTGCAACGTGTTTCTTTACTAGTATAAACTATATAGTAGATGATGATGGTATAAAGGCTTTGTTCAACAATGTGTACGAGAGCCTTAAACCTGGTGGTTTATTCATATTTGATACACCAAATATACTACACCCTGTTATGCATAAGTGGGCTCATGGAGAGACTATAGCTTGGAGAGTAGATTATGGTGGTGTTAATGCTTTAGTTATAGATACTGTAGTACTAGATAATGTTACACAATTAATTGATTGGAATAGAACCATATTAGTGAGCAGGAATGGTAGAGTAGAACTAATACCAGACAAGCACAAGCTTAGAGGATATACAGTTAATGAGATAAAGCTATTAGCATCAATAACTGGGTTTAGAGAAGTAGTAGTCTATGGAGGCTACTCTATACACAACCGTTTCCCCAGGACAGCTCCAAGACTAGTATTTGTCCTAAAGAAGTAACATCAACACATTATACTATGAAACACTCCTACCAAGACTTTTCAACCTTAAAGCCTTTAGAAGAGCCCTTCTTACTACAGGATCTCTCCACATCTCTCTATCTTTCTCAAAAGCTTCTTGCAACCACTTATCTCTATACATAAACCATTTCTTACCCATCTTCTTAACCATTAAGGCATTCCATCTAGCATAACGTATAATGTCTTCCAGATTTCTCCTCCTATCTTCTAAAACACTCTCTCTAGCATTGTTCTTCAAGATAATAACACCTCCATGTTGACATCTAGTCTACTACACCATTTCCTAAGCTCATTATGGTCTATTGCTGTCTTAAACAACTCATATAGGAATACAGCATCTCCTATATCCTTTTCAGAACCAAGCCATAGCTTATAGGCTATCTGGAGTTCTAGAGGAGCTATCCTCATTCTATACTTATCATTAACTACTACTACATAGCTATGCATAATACTATAAAAATGATATTCTCCAAAAGCAAGTTTAAACTTAAAATTAGGTATTACTACATCTCTATACAT
>CAYXOO010000136.1:0-4218 GCA_964466845.1 uncultured Desulfurococcaceae archaeon | reverse complement strand
AATTCAGTAGATGGGCACCAGTACCAGACAGGATGCTCATGGACCTAGTAAGAAAGATTAGAGAAAGGAAGGGACTAAAACCAGAACCACCAAAACCAGAAGACTTCATAGGATTCTAGCCACACTACACCAGCAAACATACATCAATACTTCCTTAAAAAGTGTTTTAACACCAAATCTTATACAATACATAAGATACGTGCTACCACAGACCACATAGGCACTCTTACAATAATATTAACATTAACAGTATTTTATAAGCTCTAATTATACAATGGTTTATTCTTTAAATATTCTAAGAATAATATACCTCTATTAGGTATATTACCTACTGGTGGTACATACCGTGGTTAGGATAAAGACCAGTATATATGTAGAGGAGGAATTATGGAGGAAACTTAAAAGATATGCAGCTAAGAAAGGTGTTGAAATAAGTAGGTTTTTAGAAGAACTAATAGTCGATGAAATGTTTGAAGAAGAACTATGTAATACCCTCTCAGCTCTTGCTGGTAGTGAGAGATACGAGATCGATTTTGTTCCCGTAGAGCCTGAAAAGGGGTATAGTGTTAGTGATCTAGTGAGGGTTATGAGAGATGAAAGAGCAGATAATATATCTTGACAGTAGTGCTATTATTAAGAGATACGTTAAAGAACCTGGTAGTAAAGTAGTAAGGAGTATTTACTTAAAACGTATTCTGGTGAGGATAAGATATCTTTTAATATATGGAATATAGGTGAAGTACTGGGTGCACTAGATCGTGCATAGCAGATGCTTTACAGATAGCATCAGCTAGTTATATCAATGCATCAATGTTTATAACAAGTGACAAAAAACTCCATGAGATAGCACTTCTTGAAAAATTAAACAGTATTCTATTAGAATGAATTTTCCCTAGCTTTCTCTAATAATGCATAAAAGAAACCTATTGTATCGTGTCTATGTGGCCATGCTCTTCTCGTTCCCTCTAGGAATCCGGGGCTATATGGTTTATCTAGTTTAACTAGTACTGCATCACTATGATTATCTAGGAACTTCTTTATTAGGTCTTCATTTTCTTCTTTAAGCATACTACATGTACAGTACAATAGCCTACCACCAGGCTTTAGTAGTCTCCAACCAGTCTCTAGCATACCATACTGTAGTTCAGTGAAGTCCTTTATCCTCTCTTCTCTAATCCTCCATCTTAAGTCTGGGTTTTTAGCTATAGTACCATCACTTGTACATGGTGGATCAATAAGTACTTTATCAGCAACTTCTTCACCCAAAACCTCAGTTGCTCTACGTGAATCAATCTTATATACCTCGACAATATCAATACCAGTTCTCTCCAGCAACTCCCTCATCCTCTTAATCCTAAGCTCATCAACATCAAAAGCGTATATAACACCCTTATTACCCATTAGTTCAGCCATATGCTCAGTCTTACCACCAGGAGCAGCAGCCATATCAACAACTGTCTCACCAGGTCTTGGAGCCAGTAGGGTGGAGGCTACAGCAGCGGCTTCTTCCTGTATAATAATATAGCCTCTCCTCCATAGCTTTGAATCACTAAAGCCATAGGGACCTGGGAACTTAAGTACAGTCTCTAGTACACGGCTCTGCATAACCCATGGTACATCCTTTGTAAGCTCCTCAATAACCTCCAATGGTGTTGTCTTCAAAATATTTACTCTAACAGATAGTAGTGGTTGTTTATTTAATGCACTGAATAGTTGTTCGGCTTCACTCCTACTAAGCAACCCAATCATTCTATCAATAAACCATTTAGGTAAGAGATACTTGTATTCTAGACTACTTGTTATATACTCTGGTATCTTATAGCCTTCTAGCTTATCAATTATCCTCCAATAATACATACCCACAAACGGGTGTGTCTTCTTAGATATAAAGCCTGCTACAACATATCTAAGCCTCCTCTTAGTAGCCTCACCTACACGGTGGAACAATAGTATCTCAGTTGCAACACGTAGTGCAGCACGTAGCCATGGATCAAGTATCTGTACTGGTTTAGCACCAGTAACCTCTTCTATAATCCTATCAAGTACTCCCTGTCTACGTAGCATAGTGTAGAATAGTGCAGTCAAAACCCTCTCATAGAAGTGTTTATCAAGACCATACTTCCTAAAGACTTCTCTCTTAACATGCTGGCTAGGCTTAATCCTCTCACTCCACCTAATAGCTTCTACAAGAGCATATAGCATCTCCTCACTAAGTCTAACCCTCTTACCCTTACTCTCTCCCTCTATACTCATATACTAGCCCTCCATGGAGAATTGTCTATAGAATAAGGGTTTATTACTTAATACACTATTATGGTTTAGTCAGAGTAATCTTCTTAAAAACAGTGTTGTTAAGCTTATGGAGACCAGTTAGAGAGTAATAGTGTATTACCACAAAATGTTCTCTACAAGGATCAAGGACATAGGATATATTGGTAGCTATATGTATGTGTTCACTTGGTGTAAGAGTCTGGTCTAAATGGCTACAATACCTGTCATCAATACATAGACTCTGTAGTATAATAAGAGCATCTGACCAGCTTCTCACATCCATACTAATTACTGTTGCATTACCACTAGTGTAGACCCTAATGTTAGTTATTTCTAAATCACTCCTATTTGTTAAACCAAAATATTCACGCCATAACTTCATCTTAGTAATAATGTATGAGTTATACTCTGTTGTATTAACTCTATAGACTACTCTATAATCCCCAATACTTGTATGGATAGATATTGGTAGCTCAATATAGGTTAGTTCATCATCTATACTATAGAAGAAGTTATTGTATATATTAACAATGTATGTAACAGCCTCTAATGGAGCTATGTCTGCTGGGAGTTCACCAGAAATAGACTTAACATTGTTAGGTACATATAGACTTCCATGAGTTCTATAGACAACTATAGACCAGCTAGCATCAATATCATATAGGGTTACTTGTTTACCACACTGGTTCTGTATTGTTAAATATATGCTTAGATAACCCATGGGCCAGAGATCTTCTATACTAGTAGCCATTATAACAAGTTTACATAATCCCTCTTTACCAATACTTAATGTTGTATTATAGAATATTACAACTCCAAGTGTTGATACTACGATTACCGATAGTATTATTGTTGCAATAGCTACTCTTCTAGACACCATATAGGATACCTCACTATTTCCTAACCCTTAGCCTAATATGGTCTGTTAATGGATTAGAATAATCTGATCCAACATAGTATGCTATTGAAACCGTGTGGTCTGTACCAATATCCCACCCTGGATCATCAATATCTGTTTCTACAACCTTACATACATAAGAGAACTTTGCATTAGGTGGAAACGGGCCCTTTATAGTACATGTATGCATAGCATCTATAGACACAGTGATCTTACTAACATCTAGATAACCTTTAACAACACCAACCATTTGTAGATACACAGTTGTCTTATTCCTACTATAATCGTCTACCCTATAGAGCCTTGTACCATTGAGAAGATATATTTTGGTAAAACCTGGTGAATGTTTCCTAAATGTACTAGGCTTGTACTTTATAGTATTACATATACTAGTATGGTTTACATCTAGACAAACCTCGATATACACAGTATTAGCACTCAAAATAGGTTTACTAGGTAAAACCGTTATCAAGTGAAACACCAGTGTTGTATTAGGTTCAATAATAACTGGTAAATCAATAGTTGGTTCAATATAGAGCTTAATAACATTAGAGTCATAGATAAATCTAGCACTAACAACTCTATACAACACAACTGGTTTAGAACCACTATTACACACAGAAACAATAAAACTAGTATAATACTCAGAACCATAAGCAATATTAGGAGAAACACTAACATAAACACCTTCAACACCAACAGATCTATAAAAAACACGACTAGAAGGAATAACGACAAAGCCAAAAACATGGAGCAACAACACTACCAAAAGAAACAAAACACACAAAAACAACAAAACAAAAACAACCCTACCACTAAACACAAAACAACACCCTCATAGTATAAAGTAGAAGGAAAAACACTAATAAACATACCAGAACAAAAACAAAATATAAAAACACAAACAAAAATACACAAAGCAAAACCAAAATACAGAACAAAGTTTAAACACTAAATAATAAATACAAAACAATATACACATATATTGATAAACACAAACACTTTTGAAGTGACGGAACCCGGTGGTTTCTGATCGATCAGAGCTGGAG
>CAYXOO010000135.1:0-4236 GCA_964466845.1 uncultured Desulfurococcaceae archaeon | reverse complement strand
AATACTACTATATATAAAACCATAGAATTTAATCTATACTCTTAACTCTATCATAGACTTTCCTAAGAGATACACATACACTACTCTCACTCTCCATAATCTCACATAATGCATATAAGTGTAGACGGGTTGATGGTGCTACAACATCTAATCCTCCTTCACCACCAGATAGGCTTTCATTCCACTTATATATACCAAGGTAGCTACTATTAGCATATTGTAGTATATTATACTTAACAAGATCATCTATAAAACCATTATACTGTATTACTTCTTCTACTCTTAACGGCTTCTTGGTTAGGTCGGTAAGTAACTGTTTAGCATCAACTCTACGTGTCTGCATAGTACTCATAACCTTCACTAGAGTATCTTCAACAATTGTTTTAGCCAGTGTATCAATAGCTCTAGAGACACTATCATAGATAATAGCTTTCTTAATAAGAGATATAATCATAGCTGGAGTGCCACCAACTATGTCAGCTATAAAGCGTTTCTTATCAAGGATATCACTAGCTAGTTTCTCGTCTCTAACCATTCTATTAGTATACAGTTCTATTAATGACAATGTATCACTATACGTCATTTCACCTAGGTAGAAAGTTGTAATATACTCCCCTGGTACATTAGCAATAACTTCTTTTCTAAACAAGTAATCACTAGTAACTAGTATGAATCTTACATATCCTTGGCTTCTATACTCCTGCATAGTTGAAAAGAACTTAAATATGCCATAGGGACTCCAATTACTTGAAAGCCTAAGTATATTCTGTAGTTCATCAATAAATACTAGTCCACCACCTGCTCTATATAGTAGATCAGATAGTTTCTCGAAAACCTTATAGAGTGTATCCAGTATACCATAATCTCTACTAGATAGAAGTTCTACATTAACCATTTGTGTAAAGGGATTAAGTGGTGAAACACTAATCCTTATATTCTTAAAGACCCTCTCTATAGCACTAATTATCTTATCCCATACTCTATGCTCTTCAATATACTCATCAATCTGTCTAGTAATACTATTGATAGCATCAACAAAGCTATCATAACTACCAATTGATATATGGAGTGCTGGTATACCCTGTTGTTCTAATAGCTTCACTGATTCAAGAGACAATCTAGTCTTACCAATCCCAGAAGGCCCACACATAAACAATAGATCTCTTGCTGGTATACCTAAGATCTTGGATTGTCTAGCTATATACTCTAGCTCATATCTTCTACCAATAAATACTGTAGATAAGCTACTCACCAAAGTATACCCCTATAGTTTATGTCTCTCTAATCCTAATTTATGTATACACAGATTCTGTCTATAAGAAGGAATTCCTCTAAATTAGAGGTTTACAGTATCTCTAGCTCTCTAGTGCTCTAAGGATTTCTGATGGATAGATAGGTATTCCTCCACCAACTTTGTTAACACCAACAACTTCTACATCAGTATCAACACATGCTTTAACATCATATATTATCTGTCCAAGATTAAGCTCTGGTACAACAACCTTCTCTACACCAGATAGTAGCCTTTCAAGCAAGCTATAGTCTAGTGGCCACAAGGTGATAAGCCTTATAAGTATTGTGTCACCTTTTGTCTTTCTCCAAGCTTCTAGTGCTGATCTAAATGTTGATCCATAGCATACTATAGCCTTGGAGGCCCTGTCTGGTTCTCCATAGACTTTGTACTTAAACAACTTACCGATGTTAAGCCATATCTTGTCCTTAAGCCTCTTAACAAGCTTGTAGTGAGTCTCAAAACTATGTACATCACGATAGCCGTACTCGTTATGAGTAGAACCGGTTACTAATACATAGTAGCCTTCTCCAAGACCCGGCATTGGTGGAGCAGTCCTTGGATCACTTGATCCAAAGAATGGTTCTCTATCACTTGGTCTCCTACGATGCTTTTTCTCTACATCTCGTCTACGGTAGACAACCTCTCTACCATGACCAATAAACTCGTCAGTCAATACAACAACTGGTGTACGTAGTTCTTCAGCAGTATTAAAAGCCCATACAGTATAGTCATAGGCTTCTTGTGGACTAGATGGTGCTACAACTGGTACATACTGATCACCATGACGGCCCCACCTAGCCTGCATCACATCTCCTTGCCCCGGCTTTGTTGCTTGACCAGTAGCCGGGCCAGCTCTCATAACGTTTACTAGGACTAGTGGTGTCTCTGTCATAACAGCATAGCCTAGTCCTTCCTGCATCAATGAGAATCCCGGCCCACTAGTTGCTGTCATAGCTCTTGCTCCAGCCCATGATGCTCCTACCACCATGTTTATAGCTGCTAGTTCATCCTCTGCTTGTATGAATACACCGTTGTGCAACGGTAGTAGCCGAGCCATTAGATGCATTATCTCACTAGATGGTGTTATAGGGTAGCCTGCATAGAAGTTGCAGCCAGCATCGATTGCTCCATAAACTACTGCTTCATTCCCACTAAGGAGCATCCTCTCCTTCTCCACTACTACACACCACCACTATAGCTTGGTCTGGACAATACCACATGCACTGTCTACAACCAATACATTCTCCCTCCAAAACAGGATTCCTATAACCAGTCTCTACAACACCACCCATCCTAAGTGCTTTCCTTGGACAAATCTCTACACATATACCGCATCCCTTACACAATCTAGAATCTACAAACACTCTACACTTACTCAACAGCTCCCTACACCCAGTAATACACTATAGCCTTATGTCTAGAATAAAAACACTACTATAGAGGAGGAGAAACTATCTACTACACCCATGTACTCTAGACAATACATAGACTGTAGCCTTTGTAAGAACAACCATCTCCATAATAGATAGTGTCATTAGGAATAAATGTATCGGGTCACCATAGCTTATCCCTGCAACACCTCTACAAGACCCTATTAATAAACCAGTAGTACGTACAGATCTACATAACGAGTTAGGTAGGAGGCCCATAAAACCTAGGAAAACCCATGATACAGCTACAAGCATGCTTGTTGAATACAAGACTATAGTGCTAACCCTATGGTTCTCATAGAAGTAGTACAGTGTAGCTAGTCCTAGGAAGCTCTCACTAAGCTCGCTATAGCTCCTCTTAAACTTCCATGGATTAATCCTCCTATCAATCTCCAATCTAGCAATAAGTATTAATGGTATAAAGACTGTAAAAAGACTCATTACCCCTAGGAAACACATTGTAGTAGATATTGACGTCTCAAGGAATTCAACATCATACCATTCTAGACTGCTATAGCTCCTCCGAGTCTCACTAGCTATAGTCTCTAGAACCCCGTATAAGCTATAGGTACAATACAATATTATAGCATAAACTATAACCAAGTAGAGAAGTCTTACCCTACGGCTAACTAGTGCATCAAAATACTGTATAAATAGGACTATATGTAAGAGGATAATACCATATAAGACAACATCAGCAATCAATCTCAACAACCCAGTAGCCACACACTTATGTTATAGCAATTCCTCTACAATAATATACTAGTACAAGACAAGTAATATACCCTATCCTCTACAGTCTATAGGGTAGGGAGAGACCATTATAGAAGCTAGTACTTATAGACTCTAACACCCTTCTCTCTAGCATACTCTTCAACTTCTCTACCAATTAATGCACCAGCTAGTACAGCTACAACCTCCTTATCCCCATACCTCTTCTTAACAAGATCAGATTTAGCAAGTAGTGCTCCAACATCTCTATGCTTAGGCTGGATCTTTACCTCAACAACATAGACTCTAGAACTAGCAACTATAAGCAAGTCAATATCCTCATCATCAACTCTAGCATTACGTTCTCTATACTCAATAGTCTCTCCAAGCCTTTCAACTTCAGCAACAAGGTCTTCAAAAACACTACGTGTATAAAAGCTTTCACTAAGAGCTCCAACCTCTAACTCAATCCTATTAACACGAGATACAAGCTCCATAAGGATCTTGTCATGGCTTTCAAGCTTTTTCTCAATAAACTCAAACCTCTCATTAACTTCCTCAAACCTCTTATTCACTTCTTCAAATCTCTTATTTATCTCTTCAAACCTTCTTTCTATCTCTTCAAACCGTTTATTTATCTCTTCAAATCTCTTCTCTATTTCCTCAAACCTCTTACTAAATTCATTATACATTCTATTAAAGTCTTCACGTAACTTCTTGATCTCCATAAACAACTCATAGTATCCAGTAGCACTAGCTATAGCCATTCTAAACTCTTCATCAGTTCTTATAAGCTCAAAT
>CAYXOO010000134.1:1902-4265 GCA_964466845.1 uncultured Desulfurococcaceae archaeon | reverse complement strand
AGCTAAACGTAGGCCTGACGGCTTCATAGAGATTGATCGTAGGGGATCAACTATAGTGCAGCTAGGTGTATACGGTATACACCTAGCTGCACTATAGTTGAACCCCTACGATCAATCTCTATGAAGCCGTCAGGCCTACGTTTAGCTTCCTCAATAATCTCGTGGGAAATAGCTTCTAGTTCATCTCTAGACAAAGGCTTCTTATCAAGAACAATATAGACCCAGTCACCCGGCCTACCCTTCTTAGCAATAGGTGGTACACCCTCTTTAAGATGGATACTCATAGTAGTCTCATCAAAATACTCCTCGATCCTAAGTCTAGCAGGCTTCTCAGGTGGTATATAGATAACCTTCATACCAATAGCTTTAGCTACAAGAGCTTGCACACGATCACCGGTTATAAGTGTAGCACCAGCACTAAAAGCATAATCCCTAATCAATGCATCAATAGCACCACTACCAGCCAACCGGATATCACTAGCCCTTGGCCTCTCACCACCAATCTCAAAAACAACCAAACCCTGATCACTAAGCTCCTTAACCCTACGGATCTCCTCAAGACCAGCAAAACCAGTTGCACGACCCTGATTAGCCTGATGTTCAAGCTCTGCAAGTACAGCACGATGTATAACTACACGTCCACGTACAACACCCTCCCGGATAAGCCTAGACACTACACCCTCGATCACAGCACTAGTATCAGGTACATAAACCTCCTCACCAGCAACCAAGGCCATAGCCTAATCCCTCACCATAGCTCCCTTATACACACTTGATACCACGTAGTATCTAGACAATAGACTATATACTAAACACCTATATCTAGTTATCCATACAACAATCCAGACAATACCTAACAACAATAAATACTCTATCATACACCAGTTAGATCCAGCTATAGCTCTATAATTCTTCCTAGATATTTTATGCTTTCTAGAATCCACCTATATACATATTCCTAAATACTGTTGAGGAGACTAGTGATTAATTTAGATAAGAACTATATTAGTATAGTGATCAACCAGAATCTTGCTGGGAGTAGGGATGGTGTTTATAGAAGGTGTCAAGATAGAATGGTTTCGTGGTATAAAAGAGGCTTCTATAGATGGTTTAACGGATGTAAACGTGTTACTTGGAAGTAATGGTGTAGGTAAATCATCTATACTAGAAGCTATCTACCTTGTATCAGCATGGTTTGACAATAGAGACTTGATCCGTGGTACTAATAAGACAGACTATATAGTCTATAGGAGAACGGGGAGAGGAAACTGGTCTAAGTTAAAGACTCTACTATGGTACAAAATGGATACAACTAGAGATATAACAATAACACTCATGTCTGGAGAAGAGAAACTAGAGTATAAGATTCCATACAATTACAGCAGTCAACCACCAGTATTATTGAAACCATTTAAACAGGTACTTGATGAGCTTCCTGGATTAAAAGGTATGTACATCACCTCACTTGGAAAGGGAATATATAATCCATACACAACGATGTCTGAAAGGCTAGAGCCTAATTTTAGTGCCTCTATTTTTTCTACTATAAATAAATATAGTGGCTTCCTTAAAGATACCTTGTTTATAGACCCCTTGTTTCTTAGAACTCCTCTTTATCTAGAACGTTTTATCTGGAGTAAGCTTTTGAGTAAGAGGCTTGATAAGAGGGTTGTTGGTTTTATTAGGGAGTATTATGAGAGTGATGCTGAAGGTCTTACTTATGCTCCACTCGGTGGTACTTATATATTGTTTCTTAATCTTAGTGATACAACGATAGCTATTGATAGTCTTGGTGATGGTGTACGTAGTGCTATAGCTCTCTTATCAGCACTATTGATTGTGAGGAATACTGTGGTGTTGCTGGAGGATCCAGAGATACACCAGCATCCACATGGGCTTGGCTTTATATCAAAAGCTATAGCTGGAATGTCTAGAGAGAATAATCTACAGTTTATAATATCTACTCAGAGCCTAGAGTTTGTTAGGATATTGTCTAGAGTATGTAGTGAGGAGGGTATAGGGTTTAGAGTATTCTTTATTGAGAGGAGCAATGGAGTAGTGGAAGCAAGGGTCTTGGAAAGTGTTGATATTAATACTCTTAGAAGTCTTGGTATTGATCCAAGGTTTCTAGATGTATTCTAATAGCTTAGCCTTGGGGATGAAATCTTGGTTTCAAATACCCTCATACAGTTAAAGCGTTTCTCCCCTCACGGTATTTTTAGATAGTTTTCGTTACTTTTAATTCCGTGAGGGGAGTTAGCCCTTGGTGCAGGTTCATTAGTTTCACCTGCACCTCATGGGGCTCGGTCGAGCCCAACGCCATAGGGCTTCCATCTGGGGATAAATACTTCAACCCAATATTT
>CAYXOO010000134.1:395-1892 GCA_964466845.1 uncultured Desulfurococcaceae archaeon | reverse complement strand
CAATATTTATTGCTCCAATAACGTCTCTATCTAAAACTAATCCATTGTCTAGCTTAGCTAGTCTTAACTGAACTTTGATTACCTTTATCCTCTTCTCTCCTCTCACCGCAATGCGGGTCATTGAGGGAGTAAACTTATGGATACGCTTACTTGTAAACGGGTCTATAGAGGAGGTATAGGCTTCTGATACCTCAACCACATGTAATGGTTTATTATTCAGTATTTCTATGAGGGATGATACACTCCATTGATGTATCCTGTGTCTTAAAGTACTTTTTCTAGTCTTTTCAACTAGTTTTCTCTTACCTCTACGTACATTCCCTATAACCACAACAGCATTGCTCCATAACGCTATTTCCTCAATTATTCTAGTAGTCTTGTAGACAATATCTCGTTTCCTCTCCTTCTCCCTAAGCTTCCTAAGAGCTTTCTTCACACACCTAGTCTTTGTGGATCTACCTCTCGTTATCCTCCTTCTCCTCTCAGCATAGGAGATAACCAGTCTTCCAAGACCAGTCTCTATCCTATAGACCTCGCATAGCCTTCTATCTCTAAACACAGCCACTGTAACATTATTCTCATTAACATCAATAGCAACAACATTATCTGGACAATATACAACTTCAAAATCCTTCATAAACGTTAGGTAGATGATAACCTTCCTACCATTTAGTTTAAGTCTTAGTTCACTAGAGATTCTCCATCCATTATAGAGGTACCTATGTAGTTGCTTATGATTCCTATAATGTATCTTTATCCATCCCCTATGAGTCCTCAGTTCAATAACTCCATCTCTTAGTCTCCGGTCCTGTGAATCAGAGTAGGTTACTGTTACCTTCCTTACTACTGGTTTATAGGTCTTGGCTAATCCCTTCTTCTTCAATTTTCTGAATGACTTAGCTCTTCTAACAGCATCTCTATAGCATCCCTTGATAATCCTTGTTGGTAGCCAGGGATATTTTTCTCTAAACCTATGGTAGAAGACTTTGTGGAGAGTGGCTTGTGATGCTCTATATTTTACAGCATAGTTGACCATCTCTTGGAGCATTTCTCTATAGGCTTTGGTAATCTCTCTAAGAACTCGTCTACTGTATTTATTAGTCCATCCCTCTAGGACTACTGTTCGTTTAAGGGTCTTTGATTGCTTGTTCAACTGCTTTTACCACCTTCTTGTACTTATGGCTACGCTTACCATAGATTCTACCAGCAAAACTAGTAACAATCGCTATCAAGTCCTCAACTAGTTCCTGATAGTAGTCTTTGGGTTCTTCGTGGAAAGCAACTATTACTCTAACACCGTATGCCTCGAATAGTTCCTTGAGATAATCGAAGCCGTCATTGAAACGATAACTTTTATAACAATTGTTGTATTCTCTTTAGTCCTTTTAATGCTATTAATGTATGCTGATGCTGTATGCTTGTCTAATCCGTATTTTCTCATTATTATCTTATGTTCTTTGCTGTGGGTTGTACCGTAGGGATTAATTAGTATTACAT
>CAYXOO010000134.1:0-385 GCA_964466845.1 uncultured Desulfurococcaceae archaeon | reverse complement strand
TTCTTAATGAATGAGTTATCCCATATATTAGTAGTTGTTTCTTAGCGAACCTTGTTATCTTACGATTAGCCTTAGGATTCTGTGTGTACCTTCTATACTTAATGTTGAAGAAGTTTTCAAAGACAACAAATCCGATACTGTACCTCCTAACAGCGAAGTCTATAACATCAAATAGACTCTTCAATCTTACCTCTCTAGCCTTACCTTTAGGATATCCGTGCGATATTACTTCGTGGAAATGCTTATTATAGATGTTTACTATTCTCCCTTCATTATCTATTATTACTCCGTTTACTCTATCAGAGTTTAAGTCAATACCTAGTAGCTTAGAGTAATCGATATTATTTCTAGGTGAACTTAAATGTTTAACATAAAGATATAACGG
>CAYXOO010000133.1:0-4295 GCA_964466845.1 uncultured Desulfurococcaceae archaeon | reverse complement strand
CCCCAGGGTTCCCGATATCCACTCCACTCGATCGGGTGGGGAGGGGATTGGGGAAACATGATGAACCAGCCTACAGAAACCCAGAAAAGACCATAGACGGGGAACGGTGTATAAGAGTGACTCTATACACTAGGATACTAGTTGATGAATCAACTAATGTATTGAAGGCTAGAGCGTATATACAGTACAGTATAGTTGAGGATGTAGTGAATAGTGAGAGACACCCACAAGTATATGAGGAGATACTAAGGGTTTGTAGGAAGTATAGAGAGACATACGGTGTAGCTGGGCTAAAGGATCACCCTATGATACGTATATACCGTAGCTACTTGTGGAGAATAGGTATTGATCCAACCAAGAAGAGGCCTAGCCATGAAGCACTGGTTAGACGTGCTATTAGGCGTGGCTCTATACCACTTGTTAACACAGTTGTTGATATAGGAAATCTTGTTAGTATGAAATACTTTGTACCAGTAGGACTATATGATCTTGACAGGCTTAAGCCACCGCTTGTGATAAGGACTAGTGTTGATGGAGAACTGTTCTATCCGATAGGCTCTAGTGAACCAGTAGAACTACCCCGTGGATACCCAGTGCTTAGTGATAGCGAGAAGATATTACATGTATTCCCTCATAGAGATAGCGTGTACTCTAGAATATCACTCGATACTAGGAATATACTTGTGATAGTATGTGGTGTAGAGGGTGTGCCTTTAACAACTGTTTCTAGAGCACTAGATGAGATCATTAGGCTTATAAGACAGTGTAGTAGTGGTGAAAACAAGGTTTATGGTGGAGAGATTGTCTGGTTTGGTAGACCATAGCGGTATTAGAGAACTAGTTGTTGAAGCATCAAGTATTGTTGCCGGCTATCTAAGGGATATAGCTGGTTCACAAGAACTAGCTGACTACATGGGTAGAGGAGCTGGTGGTGATACTAGCTATAGGGCAGACATACTAGCTGAAGAAATCCTCATTGATTTTTTAAGGAAAGAACACTTCCCTGCAAGAATAGTTACTGAGGAGAAAGGTGTAGTAGATATTGTGTCTAAACCAGAGTATCTAGTACTAGTAGACCCACTTGACGGCAGTCTAAACTATGTATCAATGATACCGTATGCATCAGTGTCTATAGCTGTAGCACTAGTTAGGAAACCATTCTTTTCACAAGTGATAGCTGGTTGTGTATCGAATATATTCCTTAGAGAAACCTATAGCTTCTCAATAGAGAATGGTGTATGGGTTAATGGTGTTAGAGTAGAGGAGCCATTGTGTAGTGGTAGAGCATTTATTGTCTATAGCAGTAATCCCGAGCTATACAGAGTTGCTGCAGAGTATGTTAGAGAGAATAGAGAGTATAAGCTACGTATACTAGGTTCTGCAGCACTAGAGCTATGCTATAGCGTGCTTGGTAGAACAGCTATCTACTACAACGATAGCGGTAAGCTAAGGAATATTGATGTAGTAGCTGGTGCAGGGTTTGTACGTAGACTCAGAGGTGCTGTAGTAGACAGGTATGGTAGAGAACTAGATTTCCGATTAGACGGGTTGTATAGGATAAGCTCTATAGTAGCTGGTTGTAGAGAGAATGTCTATAGGTTCATAGAGTATATTAGGGGTAGAGGATACGTGGTAGACTCCTAGACAGTATCCTCAACCCCTTCTTAGTAACAACAACGTCTTCCTCGATCCTAACTCCAAATCTTCCACTAAAGTATACTCCAGGCTCTATGGTAAACACCATACCTGGTTCTAGCCTAGTATCTGATACTGGGTTTAGATACGGTTTCTCATGTACATCAATACCTATTCCATGTCCTAGCCCGTGTATAAAGTATTTGTCGTAGCCATGCTTAGCAAGTGTTTCTCTAGCTATAGCATCTAGTTCAGAAGCCTTCATACCAGGTTGGAACTTGTCTATAGCATTCTCTATTGCTTCATTAACTGCTTCTAACACCTTCCTCTCCTCTCTATACAATCGTCCCCATGGGATGGTTCTTGTTAAGTCACTACAGTACCCATCCACTTTAACACCTACATCAACTAGTACAAGGTCTCTATTCTTCAATACATTCTTACCCGGTAGTTTGTGTGGGTAGCTATTAGATGGTTTAAACAAGACTAGTGGCGGGAATGCTTGTTCCTCGTACCCCTCAATCCTAGCTCTATACTCGAATATACCAGCTAGTTCAGTCTCGGTTGCTTTGTCGTGTATACTGTCTACTAGTGTCTTTATACCCTTTATCGTAGCTTCAACAGCTCTCTTTATAGCCTCTAACTCTCTGTCATCCTTGAACATCCTATGTCTACTAATATCCTCTTCTATATCAACTACTTTATCCCCTAGTTTCTCTTTTAATAGGATACCAATTGGTGATGACTTATAGTCACATCCTATCTTCTCATACCTACTCCCTAGATCCTCTACTAGACTGGATAGACCCTTTTCTACAACAACCATGTCCTCGGGTCTACTAGTTAGTTTTTTAGTGAATGCCTTGACTTCTATATCCCTATTAATGTAGTCTCTTACACGGTAGTATTCAAGAACTGGTGTGTATACTTCTATAGTGTCTCTAGTTAGGTGTAGCAATATTACTGTGTCAGCTACTGTCTCTATTCCTAGGTAGTACCGTATATTCTGTGGTGTAGAGACTATTATTGCGTCAAGGCTCTTTTCTTCAAGCAGTTTATATAGCTTATCTATTCTATAAGCCATTGTCTATACCTCTCTCCTTTATCTCTACATACTAGTTATTAGTAGGTTATGGGTGTGTTTAGTAAAAATTGTTTCTATTAATTGGTAGCCATCGGTGTTCTTATCGGTATTCTATAGGCTAGTATAGCTTAATATACTGGTATCTTTAATTGTTATGGATATAGTAGGTACTGGGGTGTATAGAGTGGCTAGTAGTGATAAGAGGTTTTATTGCAAGAAGTGTGGTCGTTCAATGGATTTTGTTGTTGAGAGCGAGAAGCTTAGTAATGGTGTTAAACGTATAGTCTACTACTATAAATGCCCTGTATGTGGTTATCGTGTTGATGTTGAACAAGTTAATGTTGGTGTTGAGAAAGACTATATTGTTGTACGTAGGAGGGTTAGGTTAGTTTAGGTTAGTCTAGATGGTTTCTTCTTTAAAGCATTTAGTTCATTAGCTATATCCTCTAGCTTCTTTAGATACTTCTTTGTTGAATCATATAGTACCAGCTCATAGGTTTCTCTAGTAACTGGTTTAAGTACTACAACTCCATCTACTTTTCCAGCTACTACTCTCATAATATACTTTGTAACCTTGTATGCTGATATATAGAGCCTGCCTATTTCTCTAGAACCCTTGGGTTCTCCATCAACCCCTTCTCCTATGAGTCCAAATAGGAAGCCTTTTAGGCTAGTCTTTGATTTCCTAGAGCTAGTTGATACTGGTCTACGTACACTCTCCTTAACCCTTATCCAGCCGGATGATAGTTTTACATATACACCCTTCTTTGTCAATACAATCCCTCCTAGTCTTTATTAACTACAACGTTGAGTACATCTGGTGCTACATGGCTGCGTACAAGCTTTTCATAAACACGCCATATCCTCTTAACAGTAACGTGTTTTGTAGAAAACCCTTTCCCCTCCAGTATACTATAGACTAGATCAGGGAATTCATCTGGGTGTATACCATAGGCTCTATGTATAGCTTCTAAGACAGCATACACTATATCACGACTACTAGGGAAACGTTTTCTAAGCCTCTTCTTAACACGAAACTCCTCTTCAGCCTCTAGTACATCCCTTAAAACATCCTCTGGGACAACAAGGCTATAATCCAACTCCACAACCCAACACCAGCCAAGATAATAATATTCGGTACTAAGAAATAAAAACCCATTACAACAAAGACACAAAACGGGATGACCGAGCAGGAGACGTGCTGAACCCATGATGTAGGTGGAGCGACAGGGACCACCTCTCCACTACAAACCCACAGGTTATACAAACCAATCCATCAACCAAAGCATAAAAGACAACAATATAAGAAACACCTAAAACCAGGGAGAAACACTAGGCAGGTAAACACACTAGCACAACAACTAACACACCGGAGTAGACAATAAAGGAGAGAGATAGCTTTAAAAACCAATTAACAAAACAACTATTCTACGGCGGGGCAAAACAGCGGGGTAGGGCAGCCTGGTAGCCCGCGGGA
The DNA here is from genome assembly GCA_964466845.1 of uncultured Desulfurococcaceae archaeon. Lineage (GTDB taxonomy): Archaea > Thermoproteota > Thermoprotei_A > Sulfolobales > Desulfurococcaceae > CAYZRH01. The sequence continues at coordinate 99 of CAYXOO010000133.1, read as the reverse complement.
GGCTGAGGGCTACCAGCCTCTGCCCGCGAAGCTCATAAGAGGCTGCCGCCTCGGAGGCACACCCCGGAGAGGGGTCGTGCCCGAGGTCGGTGGTTCAAA
>CAYXOO010000132.1:0-4300 GCA_964466845.1 uncultured Desulfurococcaceae archaeon | reverse complement strand
CCCTATATAGATCAATACATGGATTCCATAGCACTAGCAATGCCCTCCTAGTATACCTGCTTCTAGACAACCTATTGATAACCATGTCCAGCTGATCAATATTACTCGATCCACAGTTGTAGCATAGCAGTCTCTCTCCATAAGTATACACAAAACCATGTCTACCACCAGTTAGATAGTATTTCCTAAAATACTCTTCTAGCTCACTCCTACTCTTAGGATAACCCCTTGGTATCATAGGCTCTTCTAATGGATCAGTAATGTGTACTACTATATTAAGTACTTCTCTAACCCTATAGCCACGTTCATCAACATACTCTAGCCCATGCTCCCTTATAGCCGATAGTATCCCTGGCCAAGCACCACCTATTGTCTTAGAGTATATGAAGGTATAGAGTGGACTAACATAATCTGCTAATGCTTTACCAGATAACACCATGTCTTTTAATGATATAATGATTGGTTCTTCATCAAGATAAGCACCGGGATCATAGAGTCTATACTTTACACCCTTAACCGTGATCTCTATAGCGTTTTCTGGCTCTTGTATAGTACCATGTATAACCTTCTTAAGCAACTCTATATCGTCCACACCAAGCATGTCTATAACAACTGCTTGTCTACGAAACCTCTCAATAACCTCCAAGGGTAAATTGCTTATGTATGGAGAAGAACCTTCTGCTCCAATAATCCTCCTAGTCTCTGGATCAACACCATTCCTCCAAAGCTTGATGATAGCATCACCACTCTTATGGCCTGGATTGTCTTCTCCATAGACTATAACCCATCTAATATTAGGGTTTGAGACTATATTACACAATACCTTCTCCAACCCAATGTTAGCTGTAATACATACACCAACAATTGCTACACCCATTTCCCATGCAGTTTTCTCAGCTAATGGGTTAGGTGATGGTAGGAATACAGCTGTTGGGTGCAATGGGTTACCTACTTTGTAAGAGCCTTCTTCAATAGGCCACTTGTACTTGATCATGTATTTCCTACAGTCTCTCATACCAGTATTACCTTGCCTCATGTTGGATCACACTAGTTTCTAGTTTGTAACCTTTATATCTCGTGTCTGTAGAGTGTATAGAGGCTATCTACTGCTATAGAGTGGAACCCATATAGTATATATTCATAGGCTTATATATAAATACATTGTCTATAGCAGTGATATTCTAGAGCATACATGTGTACATAGTATATATTCCTAATCGGTGTTACCAATTTATAGAAAAGAGTTATAACTCGCTTTAGAGAATATACTGTATAGAGGGGAGAGTTTGGAGGATATAGAACGCATCAATGGTGTTATAGAGAAGCTTGTAAAAGAGTATCTAGAGAGTATTGATGATGTATACGATAACGCTAATAGAAACCTTAGTCCTACAGGCTTATTCAACTACGTCCTTGAGAAGGCTATGAAGTATTCTGTCAAGAGATACCTACCAGAGAGAGTCTATAAAGCACACGTTAATGGATACATCTATGTACACAAACTACCCTATAGCCTATTCATACCATACTGTTGTGGACATAGCATACAGAGATTCCTATCAAAAGGACTAATAATTACAACAACAAGGTCTAAACCAGCAAGACACTACAACTCATTCATAGACCATGTAGTAAACTATCTGGCTTCCATGCAGCAATACTTCTCTGGAGCACAATCCCTCAACACTATAGAATACTATGCAGGCCCGTTTATAAGGAGGGATCACGTGGATTACCGTGGTGTTAAACAAGAGATCCAGAGGCTACTATTCAATCTAAACTTTCCTACAAGAATTGGTATGCAGTCACCATTCACCAACTTTACAATAGTACTTGATGCTCCAAAGAAGATGTTGTATGAAGACCATGCCGTATATGCTGGAGAGTATGTAGAGCCACTCATAGAGTATTTTGAGGAGGCCAAGATGTTTGTTAGAGCACTTGCTGAAAACTTCCTTGAAGGTGATGGAGCTGGTCGTCCATTTACATTCCCTGTTGTGACACTAATGGCTACAGCTAAGACGCTATATGATGATCCAGAGGTTTTTGACGCTGTCTTCAAGACAGCTGCTGTACGTGGTAGTTTCTACTGGCTTAATACACGTGTTGTTAACCCGGATACATCGTTCTCTATGTGTTGCCGTATAAACATTGATCGTGAGTACTTGTCTAGACTAACTAGTCTATCCAAAGAGTATAGCTTCAAGTTTACAGACAACCATGTTGGTGTTGTCAGGGGTGTAGAGTCTATTAGATCGGGTGGTGTATGGGCTCTCCCAGATATTACTGGTAGTATTGGTGTTGTTACTATCAATCTACCAAGGATAGCACTGGAGTCAAAGGGTGAAGATAGCTTGTTCTATGAGAAACTAGATAGTATACTAGAGATTGTTAGAGAAGCACTATTGTGGATGAGGATGAGATACCATAGTCTAGCAGAGAGATACCCAGTTATCTATAGTATGCCTCTAGAGTATATACCAGAAGTATTCCGTCTACATGGCTCACCATTCTTCTCAACAATAGGCGTTGTAGGATTACCAGAAGCTGTTGCTATATTGCTTAGAGAGCCAAAGCTATGGATTGAGCCAGTTAGTAGTAGGTTTAGTGAAGCAGTTGGTGTTATGGAGAAGATTATGGAGTATATCGTTGGATATGCTAGGAAGTGGAGCATTGAGCTTGGACAACCATTTAATGTTGAGGAAGTACCTGGTGAGACTGCATGTATAAAGCTTGCATTAAAGGATCTAGAGAAGTACCCAGAGGTTAGAGAATACATTAGTCATGGTGGAGTATTCTTCTATAGTAACAGCATTATACCTTATTATACAGAGATCGAGTTGTCTAAGAGGATACTCTATGAGGCTCGTGTACAGAAGTTGTTTACTGGTGGTGTTATGATGCATATATTCCTTGGTGAAGAAGCTGATCCAGAGGCTCTAGCAAGGCTTACCAAGAGGATAACCTATGGTACAGACCTCTTGTACTGGAGCTATACACCAGCTGTTACAGTATGTAGGAAGTGTGGTTTCAAAGGTGTTGGTGTATACCATGAGTGTCCTAAGTGTGGTTCTAGAGATGATGTTGAGATATGGAGTCGTATAGTAGGCTATTATAGGCCTATAAAGAACTGGTATCCTATGAGAAGGAAAGAGTTTTGGACTAGGAAACACTATAAGTCAATACTATAACAACACTATTATACCTCCTACAACTAGTTTCTATACTTGGTATAAAGCTCTTGTCTAGAGGTGGTTTATCCATGGTTGTACGTGTTGGTGTCAATGGCTATGGTACTATTGGTAAACGTGTAGCTGATGCAGTACTCAAACAGCCTGATATGGAGCTTGTTGGTGTTGTTAAGGTTAATCCAGATTATAGTGTCTACTTAGCTATTGAGAAGGGTATTAGGGTTTATACAATAGCTGGTCGTGAGGAATTGTTTAGACAACGTGGTTTCGAGGTAGCTGGTACATTAGAGGATCTACTTAGAGAGGTTGACGTTATAGTTGATGCTACACCACCTGGTTATGGAAAGGAATACTCTAGCCTCTATAGGAGGTATGGTGTAAAGGCTATATTCCAGGGTGGCGAGAAGCATGAGGTTGCTGGTTTTAGCTTCTCTAGTCTATGCAACTATGTTGAAGCTCTGGGCAGGGATAGTGTACGTGTTGTTAGTTGTAATACAACTGGGTTGCTTAGACTAATATGTAGTCTAGACCGTGCCTATGGTGTTGAGAGGGTACGTGCAACAATTATACGTAGAGCATGTGATCCAAAGGAGATAAAGCGTGGCCCAGTAAACGCTATAGCTCCAAACCCACCAAGCATACCAAGCCACCACGGTGTTGATGTTAAGACAGTGCTTCCAAGACTAGACATTATAACAACAGCTGTTGTTGTACCAACAACACTTATGCATGTACATAGCATCATACTATGGCTTAGACAAGAAACTAGTAGAGAAGACTTGATAGAGACATTAGCTAAGACACCACGTATAGCACTTATAGACTCAAAACTAGGATTAACAAGCACTGCATCAATAGTTGAGATGGCTCGTGACATGGGGAGACCTAGATACGATATACCAGAACTACTAGTATGGAGAGACTCAATCCATGTAAACAATAGAGAAGTAATGCTACTCCAAGCAGTACACCAGGAATCAATAGTAATACCAGAAAACATAGACGCTATAAGAGCAGTAACAGAAACCGAGAGAGACCCATGGAAGTCTATAGAATTAACAGATAAGACACTAGGACTAAAGAAAGAAGGTATATGGAGTATGTAGGAG
>CAYXOO010000131.1:0-4359 GCA_964466845.1 uncultured Desulfurococcaceae archaeon | reverse complement strand
CTGTAGTACAATTCCTTGTTAGGAGAGACAAGCTACACACTATAGCATATATAAGAAGTAATGACATGTATCTAGGATGGCCTGCTAATGCTTATGCATTGGCTAGGCTTTCAGAGTATGTTGCTTCAAAAATAGGTGTAGGAGTAGGTTCTCTAACAACACATAGTGTATCAGCACACATCTATATCTAGACTGGTAGCTTAGGGAGCATAACACCTCTTTGTCTCTGATACCTACCGCTATACGGTCTTGTTATAGGGCTTGTAACCTTGGCAAATACTACATGTAGAAACCTTGTTCCCTCTCTAAGCTTTACTGGGAAACACGATCCCTGTAGCTCAATAGTTATCTGCCCTTCAAAACCACCATCTATTATAGTAGGTGGTATAACCAAGCCTAGTCTAGCAAATGTTGATCGTAGCTCGACGAATGCCATTAGTTCTGGTGGTACACGTATATACTCTATCGTGGACAACAAGTACTTCTTATAAGGCTTTATAATAAACTCTCTGTCTCTCCAACACCTATAGTAGTCCTCTAGACATACGTTCTCCTCATAGGGGTCTAGTACACTATCTACTTCTCTTAGTTCACATATATCACTAGATAGCCTGAGATCAAGCCCGTTTTCACGCACGATCTCTTGGCTAAAAGGCTCTATATAGAGTCTACCAGACCTTATATAGTTGATGAGGTCAAAGTCTGACAGGATCACTATGCTGCACCCAAGTACCCTCTACTTCCTAGCCACTCTAGAGATGTGTAGAGATGGTATTTAAACAAGATTACCTAGAGGTGTTGATTTAACGTATACTCGAGCACCAGTCAATTCTCTAGCAATACCTGCTATACAAGACAATTCATCCCTAGATGGATTACAGTACATCCTACACCACTCGTTGTCACGTGGGCTAGTGATTGGTGGGCCAAGGAGAGGATTTACTACAATATATAGGTTCTTAATCTTCTTAACAACACTAGCTATACTAGATAGTACATCTCTTATACACTCAATAGTAAGCTTATGGGCAACAACAATCCTCATCTCAACAACTAAGCTGTACTGAGAAAGAATCTCTAGAGACTCAATAAAACCACTCCAATACCTATCAGCATTCTCTCCAAGACCAGACAATTCTCTAAAAGGAGTCTTTAAATCAAAAGCTATATGGTCTAACAAACCCTCCTCCAGTACCCTACCAAGTTGATCAGGTAGTGTAAGGTTAGTGTCAAGACTATTCCTAAACCCCTCACTCCTCAACAAACTATAAAGCTCGATCAACCCGTCTATCTGGAGTAAGGGTTCACCACCAGTAACATGTACATAGTCTATAAAAGGCTTTGAAGACAATAGCTTCTCAACAATAGATTCTATATCAACACTCCTACATACACTTGGATCTCTAGAAGCTATCCTCCAGTTATGACAAAACGGACAACAAAGGTTACAACCACAGAGCCACACAGTAGAACATACACAACCAACAACATCAACTAGTGATAAATCCTTAAAACCAGCATAAACGATACTTCTAGCCAAACCAGACCCCAGTAAAGAAGATACCAATCAACACATAGATAAACCAAACTATACATCATATACGATGGCCTATACTAATTTATGGTCTCTACTACTATCATATCAGATAATCTTTAAACCTCTAAGCTAGTTATCCCACATATTTAGGGCATTATGAAAGCTATGCAATAATAGTCCTAGTCTATCATCAGTTATTGGAATACTTATCTATAGATACTAGTGTCTAGAACCATGGATACCAGGGTTTAAAGCCCAATAGATCCACTACTAAAAATTGCTAGCTTGCCTAATAGCATCTTAGTAACTCTTTTATCTTGTCTAGAGTTGCTTTTCTAACAAGTAAGACTGTTACCCCTATGTTTTCTGCATGAACAGCCATTCTCTTATCGTCTGTAATTAGGATTGAATTTGTTATCTGGGAGAGTGCAAGAAAGTATGTATCAAAACCAGAGGGTGCATGTTCTACGGCTATATCGAGTGCTTTTGGATATATTACTTTCTCATCAACAATAATGTAGTCTTCATACATAGTGTCTATTATCTTAAGTATCTCTTCTCTACTAAAACCTACTCTCTTTAACACACTAGCAAGCTCTATGTCACCACTACGTGGATAATATGCTATATAGCCGCATGTTTCAATAGTATCCATTATCAAGTCGATCTTCTTTCTTGTCTCTACCTCCCGTTTATAAAACAGTAGGTTGGAGACTCCTTGGTGGATTAGTAAAGAATTTCGCTATTACGCTAGTATCTACTACAATGCTAGTAACCCGGGGCTTTCCCACGTCTACGAACCTCTTCTACCAGCCTGTCTATATCTACTTTAGCTTCTCTCCTAAGACTCCTAGCTAGCTCTACTAGGCTATCTCTCTTTCTCTTAATGATCACTAGTACGTATTCACCTTCACTAAGTTCTAGTTTTTCAAGAGGATTCAACACACCTTTCTCATACCTTACTCTTACGACTCTAGACAATACCTACACCTATATCAGATATAGGCTTACAAACCAGTTAGTCTTTCCACTATCAATATGAACACATGTATCAAGAGCTAGATGGACACAGAAAGAGACTAAAAGCAACACTTAAAACACTAATGGTGCTAGTTATCCCATAATCACTGGATTAACTAGTTCTATAGTGTATATTATTTACCACACCTATATGTGTGTTTATCTCTCTTCTTTATATCAAAGAAGACTATCCAGTGTCTCCTATGATCAAGTTTGTAGAAAAGCCTATACCTACCCACTCTAACCCTATACACACTATCTGCTCTAGAAATCTTAAGACCACCAACATACCCACTAGTATTCTCCTCGCTAATATCCTGCACTATATCACTAACCTTATCTAAAACTCTCTCTACAATACCTAGTTTTACAGCCTTCTTCCAAAAATCATCAGTAAATACAATAGCTCTAACCATACTACTCCTAGGTATGACTATAGAAGGCTTATAGGCCATTAAAATCACCCCAGTCAATGTCTTCCTTGTGCTTCATTAAGGATTTCTCTAAGAGCCTCCTCGAAACCTCTATAAACAATAGCTTCTGCCTCAATAAGTCTAGCTAATCTACTAATATGTGGTAGAAGGAGCTTAGCTGTCTCTCTAAGGATCCCTATGTACTCCTTCTTAGTGGATAGAGAGGTTAGTGTCTTTTTAAACAAATTCTTTATATCATTAACAGAGACCATATTGCCAGAGACAGTATATAGTGTCTTAACTTCAGCAATAATATCGTTAACCATTAGGGTATCGAGTACTTTCGGCACTATATGCTTGGCCAACAACAAATCAATCTTGTCATCACTATCAATATAGTCTCTTACACCCTTCTTAAACTCCTCTAGGATAAAGAAGTATTTTTCACTCTCAATATACATTGTACACTTATCTGTATTACAGTACCTTCCACATACATCGATTATTTCATCAGAGACAACATCTCTTAAATACTCATATAATTCATTCTTATACTCTCTAGCATTAGCTAGTATATAGGCTAACCCCATAGGCAAGAGCTTTTCTTCTCTCACTACCTTTCTGACTAGTGCATCATAGTAGTAATCCTCAATCCTCTTAGCCAGCCTATACCATCCCTTGAAAAGATCTGGTTTTAGACATACAGCAATTACTCTAGCTACTCTACTCTTATCACTAATAGGAACTTCAAATATCAAAGATGCTACTAAATCTCGATCAGGATCATCAACTAATGTTCGTATTATAAAGAGGATAGATTCTCCTATTTTCTCCTCTAAATACTCAAGTATCTCTTGGGGTTTCTCTGGTATATCCTCTAACTTGATCCCCAGTTTCACCAATATATCCTCTGGTACAATACCTTGTTCTCCATATAGATACCTATATGATAGATCCAGTTTCTTAGCACTTCTAGTACCCCTCCTATACTCAAGCATACCAGCTAAGACTAGCCTATACACCACCCTTGTAACTCTCATCCTAACAGCATTCCAGTTTAACTCCCCATAACCATCCCTTGTTTGAAGCATTTTAGCAACCATATAGATACTCATAGACCCTTTATCAGCAAGCAAGTAGAGTATATCCTTAGCCACCCTTTCTTCAGACAATTTTTCACTAGAGGGTTGAGAGGAGGGTTTGGGTCTAGAGTTCTGGGTCATATCTTTCACCTATACATATGTTTCTAACAACTACTATATAAGATGCACGCATGAACGACATGTTATTTTTCTGTGCACATGTACGTAAGTATGAGAACACTTTTGCATATAAACATGAGCAATATACACTATCATCATACATGGTTAGAAGACTGTAATCAATAGT
>CAYXOO010000130.1:0-4417 GCA_964466845.1 uncultured Desulfurococcaceae archaeon | reverse complement strand
TTAGATAGCTTGGTTGGTTAGCAATAATAGCTATTGGTGGTACTGGGCTATAGACTGTGCCTTCACTACTACCTACTGCTGTAGTGTTCTCAACTAGATCAATTATTACAGCATAGTCTACATCACCATTATACTCTAAAGGCTCTTGATGGACATTATTGTCTCTATTAATAGGGCTTTATAGTGTATGCATTAGATGGTATAGAGTATGCTATAGCTACAACAACCACTATAGCTACTAGAAACACTTTATCTATAGAGCATATGTTGTACAATAAACACACCCTATCAACTAGAGCTATTTTAAGACACCAATTAATACGATGAAACACTCTATTCTACCATCAAAGCTCTTCTAGTCATCCCAGTATGATGCAGATGATGATATAGCTACTTTTACATAGTATATCCGGCTATTAGCTATATCTAGTCTTCTATCCCATCTAACTATGTATATGTATGTACCACTAGAACTACCACTCTTAGCTTTCTCAAACACAGTGTTTGATGGAGTAGATGTTGTATCAAAGTATACTCTTTCAGCAACACTTAGTGTTCCATCTTCTGAGTAGAAGTACATGTATGCATTCACAGACAGTACTGTATCGTTTATAGTGTATGCATTACCCACTAGGAAGTCAAAAAGCTTACTAGCTGTATAACTCCATCCATCACCATAGTATCCAGACTTAGAAGTCTGTACTCTAGCACCAATTACTGCAAGGAAGCCGTACTTCCCTTCTACACCACAGTATTTGTAGTCGTAGTAGCCTACCCGGCTCGATATAGTTACTAGATCGTCTGGTACACCATCATCATTGGTATCATCAGTTGATGCTTCACCTACTTGTACAAGTGTCTTGTATATGGTATACGATAGTGCTGTAACTCTATACTTTATCCATGGATCACTTGTTCCTACTTCACTAGTTATAGATAAGCCACTCATAACAATAAGTGATAAGCTATCGTCTTTATCAGTCCAAGCTAGTATCCATCCATCACTACGTACACGTACATGTATACCTACTGTAGAGTTACTGTATGCTTCACTATAGCTCATAGGTACATCTCTTGGGTCATTGAAATAATATATTACATCAAAATAGCTAAACCCCCATTTATCAATACTAAGTCCTTGTAATTCTGAAGCCTTAGTCAAATTAATTGTTTTTCCAAGGTTATAGTATGCTAGGATATAGATGTTACTAGTATCAAGTGGTGGTATAGACTAGTTATCAGCTAGAACAACCCCTCAATTGCCTCACTGGCGGTGGTGCTAAGAGTATATTAAGAGCGTATATTGTCTAGAGACCCCACTACTACTTAGTACTCTGTAGTACTACTATGTCCCTCCACACAATACATGCTATAGAGCACCATAAGTACAAGAACTAGAACCACTATAGCAGATAGTCACCAGACTAGATAACCTCTTAACAACAAGATATCCCCTCCCCTAGAAACCTCCTTTGATCACGGGGTCAAGTTAATAGAGTATTACAGTTTAAAAACATTCCCATGCGATCTAGTTTATAGAATATAAGCAGTATTTTTCAGCCAAGGCCGATTATATCATCCCCTTCTACAGTAGGGTCTAAACCGCCTGAGCTCATCACCTACTATAGGTTTTAGACACAATAGTTCTTAGCCTTAACCCCGAGATAGTTCTTCTTCAACCTCTAATCTACGCTTCATTTCTTCTCTAACAGCCTCTATATGCTCACGATCACCTGCTAGCCCCTTTAGCCTCTTAGATAGCTTCATAAGTGTTTCTTCTGGCCCATAACATACTAGTACATCGTTTTCAAGTATCTCTAGATCTGGTCTTGGAGCACCAATGAATACCTCTCGATCACGTAGTCTCCTATAGATAGCAAGTACCAATACACCCTCATCCTCAAGCCTTAGATCACGTAGTTTCCTACCAACAAGCCAGCTATCCCTCTTAACACGAAACTGTGCAATACCATAGCCTCGGCTAAGTCCAAGCAACTCCTCATAATCGTATAGACGGAGATTAGTGAATTTATCAAGAGCTTTCTCAATAACCCAGCTAAGACCACGATCAACAAGTTTTGATTTACCAAAGAAAAACAGTACAGCAAGTCCTATAAATAGCCAGAAACCACGAATAGCCATCTCCTCTGGAGACTGGCCAACAAAAGTCAGTATGAGCGTAGCCATAGCTGATGTGAATCCTGCACTACCGAGTAGCATTAATATACGTATAATCCTCCTACGTACAGGGTGTGTAACAACATACTCACTCTCACTAGTAGTAAACCCTACACCAGAGAATGCAGACTGTGCTTGGAAAGCAGCTACTTCTCTAGACAAACCAGTCATTTGGAGAGCAACAGTACCGATACGTACAATGATAATGGAGAACAATATAATCAGTAGGAATGATATTAGTGCAATCAATCTACTATACCACCCTCGTCTTTCTATCAGCATCTATGGGAACAATCTATCAGAAATCCATTATATCTCTTATTAACTAGTGATTATATGGCTTAGCTGTACTGTTAACACTTAAGGTCGTGCATTACTCCTTACTAGGATATTTTCGATAACAGCCTATCTAGATAATATATTATAACTATATAGACTGGTGCTCCTAGAAGACATAGTGTTCTCCACAATATGGTTGATACAATGGTGCCGTGGATCATTCTAGCTCTATAGCTATTATAGGCTATTAGACTAATGAGTTCCTTGTTTAACAAGATATCTATTAAGAACAAAATCACTGTTATAGATACTATAAGCCCATAGTACACTAGTGAATTCTTTAAGACAGTTTTAAATCCATTTCTACACAAGTCTTTCATCCATAGATAATATAGTAGTGAGGGGAGTAGAATAGATGTAGCTATAAACAAGTTCTCGAATCTAACTATTAGTTGTCGTAAAGGAATCAATTGTATATAATAGATGCCTTCTGGTGGAAATAAGATAACTATGTTGATTGATGGTATAGTGAGCAGTAGGTATAGGATCGTAGAACCTAGGATCGCCTCCTTAGTACTGCCTAGGTATACTTTGAAAACGGTTATTGTAGAACCAGTTATTATGAAGCTAACTATGTAGACTATTATGGAGAGTAGATAGAATAGTGTATAGCCCATGTATGCATGTATAACACATGATATAAGACTAGATATTAGGAGTACAAGGCCCACATAGAGTACCTTGATCCTAAATAAGCTCTCCTCAGTATAGACTGTATTCCTCGATCTAAATCTCTGGAGAAACTCATACAAATACCTACCATCATCATTTAATACATACCTGCCTAGCTCATCCTTAGATATGAAGTCTCTAAGCATTTTTAAGTGATAGTTTAGACGACCAGTAGATCTAATACCTAGTTCTCTAAGAAGCTCAGTATACTCCAAAGGCCCCTTCTCAGCCAACAACCTTATTATACGTCTCCTAACAGGATCCTTTAAAACCCTTAAGACATTATCTAGTTCAACCACTACCCATACACCCCTAGTAGCCGTAGCTATAATCTATTGTACTGTCTATAAAAATCAGTTATTAACTAGAGATCTAGTCATATCGTGTGAGAAAATATGGTTTATAAGGGGAGATATATAAGCTCCTCTACTCTCTATAGTACCCTAGAGAAGTGATGAATCCCCTACTCTCTAGAACCCGGGTTGAGAGTGTTTTTGTTTCCCCGGGTTGTGAAGAAGTCCTCCCGATCACTGATTTCTTTACTGCTCAGTAACCGGTGCATTCTTCACCATTCATTGACGGGGTTTTTCGTCATTGCTTTTCTATACAGTGTGTTTCTACTAGTATATTCTTTACTGTTTCTTCGAAGTATTCTTTTGGTATATAGCCTTGTATCTGGTAAGCTGGTTTTCCATCTACTAGTACTATTGTTGTTGGTGTCATCATGACATTGTATCTCCATGCTAACTCTGGATTAGTTGCTACATTTTGTCTAGCAAATACTGCGTTGCCGTTATACTTCCTCCCTATCTCCATATATACTGGGTAGAAGAGATCACAGTATGGACACATTGGTGAGTAGAAGTTTATGAATACTACTCTACAATTGTTTGTAAGCTCACTTACTTCTTCTACACCCTTGATCTCATAGCCTACTGGATACTCTTTCTTACAACAAGGATTCTGTTTTCTAGACATATATCTACGGGCCATCCTCTCTAGTATTACATTAAGCTCTCTATCCACATCCTCCACGTGCAACGCCTCCAGGTGTTAGGCTAGCCTATCCTCGGTCCTTTATACCACTTACTGTTTACACAAACTAATAAATACTAGGGAATAGGTATTTTAGAGCTAGTGTTTCACTATAGCAGCCACTGTTACTGCAGCAACTAGTGCTAGTACCGATAATACTATTATTAGGTGCATTAACGATATACTATAAGGG
>CAYXOO010000129.1:0-4447 GCA_964466845.1 uncultured Desulfurococcaceae archaeon | reverse complement strand
GTGTAACAACGCTCATTCTAAAACCAGTACCTTTAGCACATCCCTCACTAAATCTTAGTCTTGTACCTCTAGTCTCTACTCTATATGTTAATTCACAGTTTCTTGGAGTACTCTCCACACGTATTTCTACAATAGGCTTTACACTTACACCTATAGATTCATAAGATACACTCTTAATTATCTCTAATTCTACATTCTTTTCAACACCATCTTCTACAACAACACCTCTAATAACACCCTTATCAATAACTATATTAGCTATTGAATGAGCAGGGCTACCTCTAGCTGCATGTAGTAAAGCTATGTATCCATGAGCTTCTCTTAAGTCCATGTAGCTAAGAGCTAGTAAATAGGCTATAGCTTCAATTAAAGCTGTCTTTCCAGAACAGTTAGGCCCTACAACTATATTCAATCCTCTACAAAACTCTATAGCTCCATCCAGTCCTCTAAACCCACTAAACTCTATGTTCTTAATCCACATCAACGACAATACCCGTACACCTAAGATTTCATCTAGCTAGATATAATTATAATATCTTGTGGTAATAAATCAAGTTAATTCCTTTGTTTTAACCTAGGAGGTATCGTCTAACTATTGGTTTAAACAATAACTGGTATTCATTGTATAGTCTGGAGGCCATTACTCTATCCCAGTGGTAAGTCTCTTCATCACCTATATAGACTGGTTTACCCTCCCATAGTATACTGTATAGTAGTGGTGGGTTAGAATCAAACAAATCATCAACTACAACTAAGTCTACATAGTCACTATCAACAACATCCATTAAAGCAGAAAGCATATCTAGGTACTCTCTAAGACAAACCCTCCTACCAAACCTAACACCAAAATCCCAATCACTAAAAGCATCAACAGAACCAGAAACACGTGATCCAAACAATATAATATACTTTACCCTAAACCTCCTACCAATATCTTCAAAACCCTCTCTGGAATACATAGACAACCCTCTAGGATTAAACTAGGTGTAGACACAGTTATAAATTGGTGTGTATAGCTCTTAGATGTTAAATCTGATGCCTCCTTGTATTGTTTCTTATGGTAGTGTTAGTATTGCTTTCCTATATACTGGGTCTGCTATATAGTATTGTCTCTCATGTTTCTCAATAAAATATAGCTTCTCTAGTGTCTTAAGGAGGTTTGATAGTGTTTGTTTTGAGACACGTGTTTCTCTTAGTAACTCACTCCATCTAGCTCCATAGACCATTAGCTTTAATGCTTTAATACACCATTCTCCTCTATACCTCACTATATTGTCTATCTCGTTTCTAGCAATCTTTATAGCTTGTTTAAGTGCTTCATCAACTGCACTCCTATGTGGTAAACCCATGCATCTACGTAGTCCATAGAAGCTTAGCCACCCCGGTAGTCTACCTAGTGTTTCAACAACTTCTCTTAACTCACTAACGCTATAGCTACATCCACACTTATCTAGACCATTCTCTAGAAACTCTAGACTAGTCTCAATACTCCATGGACGTAGCTCTATCTTTATAGGTGTACGACCATAGAGCGGGTTATCTGGTGATGGGTTTAACAAGGTATTCATAAGCCCAATAGCTGACCCGGTAAATACAAACACTATATTCCTACTACTAGTTAATACCCTGTACAACATTGATAGGAAATACCTTATACCACCACGGATCTCCTGTACTTCATCAAGTACTACAAGCAGGTTTTCTCTCCTAGAAAGCTCTAGAAACACCTTCTCTAAAACCCTTGTAGCACCAACACTTGTCTTCATACCCGCTTCAACACCAATCCTTACACCAAATAATTCTAGAAAACCACGTAAACCAGCCAACCGATCTACTAGTGAACGTGGTATAGAGGAAAGAATTCTCTCACCAGCATCACGTACACCACGTACTCCAATAAGGTTGACATATATAGTCTTAAACCCTTTCTCAGAAACAATACTAGATGCAACCTTAACAAGACTAGTCTTACCACTCATACGAGGCCCTAGAACAACAGACCATACACCATTAACAATACACTTGACAAGTAAGTCAAGCTCCTATCTCTATCAAACAACTCACTCCTAGACTCACAAGGCCTCATAAGAAACACTCTAGTCTACCCCCTAGACTCCAGTCCCACTATATACAGTGTATAATCAGCTATATAAACATGTATAGAAACCAGGATAAGCTATTTAAGCAGTATATCTACTCTAAACCCATACTCCATAGATTTACTCAACAGCTTAGGTAGGTTTTTCTTTGGTACAATATATATCCAAGGAGCTATTTTCTCACCACCAATCTCCCCTATAAACCCCCGGACACTACGTATTTTCTTCCTAGAAGTCCTCTTACCCTCCAAGAATACCCTAAGCTTTTCTCTCCCTCTTCTATCTCTTGGTGGAATTATTTTTACTAGTACTGGTTTCTCTAGATCGAGTATAGCTTGTGCATAAAGTATCCCACGATAAAACACTGCTCTCCAAGCATACACACTATCATCCTCTATCCTACGAGGCAACCGAGAAACAACACGTGCTTCTCTCCAAACCCTAGACAATAAACCTGGATCCACAAAGACTCTATTCCCCACACTATACAAGTATAGAGCAGCAACCAGCCTATAATCCATACAAGACCGAGCAGCAACATACAACAACACATAAACTCTAGCCTTCTCACCTAGACTCCTACACCAACTCGGTAACTCAATACAGACAACACAATCACCACTACAACTACTCATCTCACAAACAAACCACCCCTCAAGAGCAGGCACAAGCTCTCCAAGACTAATCTTCAAAGAGACGTCACCTCAATAAAACATTTCTAGGAGAGGTAAGAGTTTATTTCTTAGTATTGTTTATAGATTATAGATTCTATTATCTTCTTTAATGTTTCTATATAGGTGTTATTTGTCTCTTTTAGTTTATGTAATAATGCTATGTATTTACTAAGTCTTATATTGATTATTCTATGTAGTTCTATAGGGTTATCTGGTAATCCTAGTGTTCTAGGGTTTATCTTTGATGCTCTACAAGCCTTTATTAGCCAGTCTTCTAGGTACTCGTTAAGCTCTATAATGTATTTCCTATACTGGATGTGTCTATATACTTTAATAGAGCACTCATCTATAACTAATCTATACTTACTGCTAAGCTCTTGTATAAATGCTCTAGGTAAAGGTTTACCTGGGTCTTCATCAACTACTCCTATAGTATTGTCTTTAAACTTTCTTACAAACATCTTTAATAGCTTAGACTTACCACTTATGTGTATAACATATCTACTAAAGCCTAGTTGTTTAAGTAGTATATAGTCTGGTTTACATTCAACAAGTATCCTCCACAAAGGGGTTTATTCACCCTTATTGTTTTATAGTGATCTTTTTAACAAGTCTATCTAGATTGAAATACGTTTCTTCACCAAGCTCTAGTATATCACTGTATGTCTCTTTATCTATAGGCCACGTCTTTGTCTCTCCATGTATCTTCTCAACAACGTATATATTTACATCACTTGCTTTAGTCTTCTCAAGTATTGATACTAGGAATAATGGGTTGTGTGTTGATATTATGTATTGGTTCTTCTGGTCTAGAGCTATTTGTTCAGCAAGATACTTTACATAGTATGGAAACATATGTGTCTCTGGCTCCTCATACACAATAGCTGCTCCATTAAGTAATACTATTGGTGTTATATGGAATACTAGTCTGGATATAGAGTCTGATAACAAGTTATATGGGTAGGAGACAACTATGTTACCATCTATTCTCTTCTGTACCTCAATAACTCCATCACTAGGCTTTAATACAACATCATAACCATAGCTAGAGAGGATTTCTCCAACAACTTCTCTAAGACAACTACTATACTGTAGCAACTCTAGGAGATTAGGTATATCTGGTGGAACCGGATACTCTAAACCATAGGATTCAAATCTATCTCTAACTCTATACCTATAAAACATAACCTCTGGTAAGACAACACCCTTCCTCTTATAGAGCCTAATAGACCCTCTCCTTGTAATATAGCCTAATAGATCATCATTATACCATAAATCACATCTATAACTACTACCATGTAGTTTAACACAATAGCTGTCAACACAAATTCTTACACTACACCTAAGATCCCTGTTAAAGAATAGATCAGTTATCGTAGAAAGTCTTACAAATTTCCCTAAAGAACCCTCCCTATACCCATCAACAACTTGTTTTAAACAAGACAACAGACCAAGTGATTCAAGAATATTAGATTTACCAGTATCTGGCTCACCAATAAATACGTTAACACGATTAAGATCTAAAACAGCATCCCTAACCGATTTAAAACAACTAATAGATACCCTACGAATAAACAATACCCATCAACCCACACACCCAACTAATATTATATCATAGGGTGAAAGGCTATTTAAGACATACTAATACATATTATATCACAATCACATAAACAT
>CAYXOO010000128.1:0-4477 GCA_964466845.1 uncultured Desulfurococcaceae archaeon | reverse complement strand
CGATCTATCTGATCGATAAATTATAGTAAATTCACTGATGGAGAGAGAATAAAGCGATATTCACCATCGGATATACCTGTTTTTCAGTTTCTATGGTTTTCTCTCCTTCTTTCTTTGGCTACAGTGTGTTATTGTTATTATTGCTAGTATTGTTAGTGTGTATGTTATTACTCCTATGTTTATGTTTGTCTTTGTTACCGTGTTTATTGTTGTTACTAGTAGTGGTGCTATTGCTGCTCCAATGTTTGATAGGGTGTTTGTGTATGTTATTGCTATTTCTCTATCTCTTTCTCTCTCCAGTACAACACCTCTTATCAATGGCCTTGTTATTCTCACTCCCATTACTGGTATTGATAGTAGTGTGTATAGTAGTAGTGGTTGTAGTGGTATTGAGGCTAATGCTAGTGCTATAGACATCAAGTATACAGCTAGATAGCTAACTCTGTATCCACCACCAACTCTATCAGCAATGTATGAGAGTAGGAGGCTCATTACAAGACCTATATAGCCTGCGTAGCCCCAGTATAGACGTGCAACACTATAGTCAAAACCAGATACCTCCTTAGAATAAGCAAGTAGGTAGTCTAGAGACAAACCAGCTATACCACCAATAGCTATAACCAGTGGCACTAGATCAATTGTCTTAGAAAAAACTCTCCTATAAACACCTAGTGATAAACCAGTAGAACCACTAGATCCCCTATACACACAGCCTCTTGTAGATACTATATAGAATAGCACTAGAGAGAGAGTAAGAGCCATGGATGGATAGAATAACCCGTAGACACCATATCCTCTCCTAAGGAAACCACCAATCCAGACCCCAAGGTTATAGACTAGACTACCAGATACAAAGTATATGCTAAGCCCACGATTCCTCCAGTTAAAAGGTATAGATGATACAGCTAGTGCCTGCATAGTAGGCCATAGTAGTCCAGCAGAAAAACCCTCTATAACACGTACTAGTGGGTATAGACTAGATGGTATATAGAGGTACATGTATAGCACGATAAACCATAGGGTGAGGCCTAGAGAACCAGTTACAGTAAATCCATACCTCTTGATAAACAAACCTGTATAGAGACTAGTAAAACCACGTGCAAGCATAAAACCAGTTGTAAGTAGTGCAACATAAAGCATACCCTGTTCCTCTAGTGTATGAAAGACTATATAGGGGCGGATAAGACCATGTATAAACATACCAGTTATACACACAGTCAATGCAACAAGATAGTACCTTAGCATAGAGCCACCATAGAAGCTATAGTACTAGACTCATATACCTAGTAGCTCTCATAATCTTAGCACGAGCCTTAATCAACACCTCCTCAACAACGCTTAGAGGAGCCTTCCTAGCCTCGATATAGCCACTACTACATGCTTCACCTACTAGTTTCTCGGAAACACTAGTCCTAGAAACAAGTACTGTATAGCCAGGGTAAGACTCACTAATACCAGCTGATAAGTCAGAGAACACACCAGTATAGTCTGGACAGACAAGACAGCCAAGCTGCATATACGGTATAATATCTCTTACTGGTATAGTCTTAGAACCACCCTTATATACAGCCTCAATATAGTCTCCAACAATATTTATACTCTCAACACTCTCGGGGTCTATACCATGGTACGTCTTTAGATAGTTAAGGAAAGCTTCTGTAGCAAAAGTACCTAGACAAAAGAGGCTTACAACAAATGTTATCTTACCACTAAAATCTGTTTCAAGCATTGGATACATCCTCATCTGCCATAGGAATTGGGCTTGACAGGGAAGCCCTACAATAGCTACTCTCTCAATACTCTCATCACTAAGCCTCTCCTTAAGCTTCATAGTAAACGGTAGTACAGCCCATTTATCACCAGCTGCTTCTAACAACTCATCTCTAGTCCTAGCAACAACTATCTCACCTGTAAAACCATCTCTCTTCTTAGCAACAACAACTGCATCAATAACGTTGTTTTCAAGCATGTATAGAAGTAGAGCTGTTACAGCACCACCACTACCTATCCTCCTACTCCTAATCTCCCTATCAACAGCTCTAGCTAGATACATCGATCTATACTCTCCAAGAGGCTTGTTTGGATCAACAATATAGGACACACCTAGCACCCCATACTATTCAACACCATATCTACGTATAAGTACTTGTGTATACCGGGGACAACGGACACAACACGTACCACACCTTATACACTTCTCAACAACGAGGTCTGGCTTCCCGTCAACCATCCTCAATGCACCAGTAGGACAAGACAGTATACACGCACCACAACCTATACACAGACCAGACAACACTATATCGTCTAACAAGTCGAAACCACTAAGCTTCCTAGCCTTAACAACACTAGCAAATAGGTTTAAGAAGAAGCCTTTCTTAGACAATATAGCTCCTACTAGGGAGATGAATAGGTTTGGAGCGGGCGGACACCCTGGTACAGCATAGTCTACATCAACAATAGCTGATAATGGCTGGAAAGTACGGTGTTCTGGTTTAGGCTCTTGCCCTCCACGACAAAACAGTGTTATACCACCAACACTTGCACAAGAACCATAGGCTACTAGTATGTCTGTTGAATCCCTTATCTTCTTCAACAACTCTACAGAGTATCTATCATTTATACATATAGGCCCAGTGACAACAGCTATATCGTATCTACGTTCAAGACTAGTGTTTCCAAGGTGTGGAGAGTATATGTTGGCTCTACCGACCAGTCTAGGGTATACACGTAGTATTGATACTGGACAGCCTTCACATCCACCTATGTCATAGACTAGTATGTCTGGTTTATCACCCACTACTTCTTCACCCACACAATATGTGTTGTACACGGTATGCATGGATCGTATAGACGGGGTATTAGATCGGCTAATGAAATCGGTAGCCCACGTGCACATGACTCCATGTTTGGTATGTTAAACATTGTTGGTACAATGATCCTGTACTTGAACACACGTCCTTCACTATCAAGTTCTACAGTATGTATCAATGTACCACGTGGTGCTTCATAAACACCTACTCCACGTCCACGTTTAAACACTATGGCCCCACTCCTAACTGGTTCACTAGGGTCTATTTGTTCAAGTAACTCAATAGCTCTCCTAATAGCTAGTTCTATCTCTAGTAGTCTAGCATACTGTATCCCCCATAGACTATAGTCTCTAAACTCACGGTAGACCATGAGTCTTGCACGAGGCCCTACTTCTACTGATTCACCACCATATAGTGCTACAAGACTAGTTGTCTCAAGTGCTCTCCTAGGTAGTTCTCCACTACGGTAGCTATGGTAGTCTATAACACTTGTCTTACCTAAGTCGATATTGTATTTGTCTCCATAGAATAAGTGTGTAGCCAAAGGCTTTACCCTAACTGTTTTCTCTCTAAGAACATCTATCTTCTCCGACTCACTAGACTTCTCGATGATAGTTTCTAGTAATAGCTTGTACTCGTTAAGTATTTTCTCTAGAGCAACTAATTGGTTGTTGAGGGTCTTCTCACTAGGACATTTACTAAAGCCTCCGATAACGAGGTTGGGTGGGTGTGTAGGTGCTCCACCAATACGTGTGAATACATCATTTACTTTGTTCAACAAGTTGATAACCTTTATAACCATGTCTCTAACACTATCCTCTGGCACTAGATCGGGTGTTATGAATACAAGGTGTATCAAATGGCTCTGTACACGATTGAGTAGTCCAAGTGCTTCTCTCAACAACCTGCCATTAGCTGGTGGGCTAACTCCTAATGCATCCTCTAGTGCTTCTATAGCTGCTATACCATGTGCTGTATGACATAAACCACATATTCTCATAACAGCTTCTACTACGAATAACGGGTTCTTACCACGTACAAGTCTCTCAAAACCACGTACTGGTGCACGTGATATAAAGTATGCATCAACAATCTCTTCACCATCACTATAGACTAGATACTCTGCTTCACCACCTATACGCTCTAGCCTATAGATGTTCTCACTACTACTATTCATTCCCTATAAACCTCTTGTCTAACAACTATAGAGGTATGGTGATTATAAGAGTTATACTTACTCCGGAGATAGAGTAATTAAGTAGTATCCTTATCTAGGAAGCACGTTTAAGGGATATTAGTGTTTAGTATTATAAGATGTAGTGTACGAGATAGAGAGGTCTCACGGTCACTGACTAGTGATGAAGGCTGCAGCCTACTGAATCACTCTATTATTATGCTATAGTGTCACATAGGGTGTTTAACATATTGTCTATAGACACGCTAATGATAATATCCATACTATCCTTCATAATAGTGTTCACACACTCTCCACTACACCCTGGATGTATACAAAGCACTAGTAAACAGAGTAATACTATCAATAGGAACACCAGCAACTACATAGCTAGCACTAACACTACTATGCCTCCTACGGCACTACCTAAAAATGAAAACCAGGGCATACTAGAGGACAAAAGAAGTGGTGGCGGGGCCCCAAACTGGTAGCG
>CAYXOO010000127.1:0-4519 GCA_964466845.1 uncultured Desulfurococcaceae archaeon | reverse complement strand
TGTAGATTAGTGGTGGTATCCATTGCTGACTTGTAGTCTGTATTGTCTTATAGCCTGGTATTGGCTGTGTAGCATAGAGTCTTGCTATTGGTATTGTTTCTCTCCATACAAGTGCTCTAGCCTTATGTCTCTCTCCTAGAAACCATATAATATTAACCATGTGTTTTAGTGTCCTATAAGGCTCTCCAGGGTCTACTGGTGGGTTTATTACATGTGTATCAACTAGTCTACAGTATACTCTAGGCTTATAGCCCAGTGCCTCAACAAGGTAGCTATCAACTAGTCTACGAGTCCATAGTGAAGCCATAGCCCTGTGATGTCCATCAACAATGTATAGCCTCCCACCATAACCTCTAACAACAATCACTGGAGCATTGTAGCCCTGATACAACATACTGTAGAGTACAAAACCAAGCTTATCACTCTCCAAATAACTCTGAGTGCTATAGAGTATGTATGGAGAAAGCTTCTTCCTACCAACAAACCTAACACTATACATCTTGGAGAAACGATAGAGGAAGCTATTAAGCCTACGATAAGCCTCTCTAGAATCAACAAGCCTTAACCTACTAGACAAACCCCTCTCCAATATAAGAACTACCACATAGATCCCATATAAAACAACATGATTGGATAAAGAGAGGGAGAAGCCAGTAAAGATATATAATGCCTTAGTAGAGACAATTGACTATCGAGAGGTGCTAATGTGGCTAAATACTCCAAGTAATTAATATTCTGATTTATCTAGAGAACCCATATCTTAGTCTTATAATAGTTATTGTATATAGAACAATAAGCATTAATACGATAACGTATGTAGTTGGCTCAGTTATTACTGTAGGTGGTGTATAGGCTATGTATTGTGTCCCGGTTTCTATGTTGTTGTCATCGTATATCTCAGTATATTCTAGAGGCTCTAGGCTATAGTTGCTAAAGTCTATCACTATAGACCCAGTATCTGTAGCTACTACTATGTTGTCTATTAGAGACTCTCCTATATTCTGACCCGTGCTTAGTCCACGTATATGGATTTCTACGATGTTATAGCCAGTTAGTATTTTTGATAGGTTAGCTGTTTTACTGTATACTCCATTGTATAATAGCCTATAGTAGCCACTTGTATAGCTTATGTTTAGTGTGATAATCTTCTCTATAAACTTATTGAATAATGGATGAAACCATGAGCTAGTATACACTAGGCTATCATCTACATAAACCTCAACTCTCAATCCATACCTACTATAATAGTCTAGTACTAAATAGCCTATTGTAGAGCCATTGTATAATACAAACACTATACTCCATACACTAAACCAGCTATCTTCTGAACTAAAGTTCCAGTTATACATTGTTATTGAGAAAGACGAGTTACTACATGGGCTCTGTAGTTGTAGTTTAAGGTAGTTGTATGGTATATAGTCAGAATCTACTATGTGAAGACAAGGCTCTATAAAATCTAGTCTATCCTCATTGAACCTAAAGCCTTTTACAACAGTTAAGTAGCCCCATAGATCATGGAGACAATAGCAGTAGCCTCTACTAGATACTATTGAGACAAGGCTATAGTATTGGCTTGGGTATGCTATTGAGGGTTCACTCCAGAAACCACCAATACTAAGTACAATAACATGATTGAGACTAGGATCTAGTACTACACTGTCTCTAAACCCGTCTATTAGGTCTAGCATATAGTCTAGTGTAGAGGGGTTGTCTGTATAGCATAGCCAGTGTACTTCTGTAGACATGTTAACTAGTTCTGCAAGGCTGTTGTAGAGGCTATTATTGGTTAATAGGTATACGTTTAATACAATAGCTAATCCACCACTATAGCCTGTAGAGTCTAGTGCATCACTTAGGTTAGACGTATAGTTCTCAATAGCCTCTATGTAGCTACTTGTTGTAGTCCAGAACTCTATATCTAGTACAAGACCAGATGCACCAAGCTCCAAGGTCTTAACAATGTATTCTCTAATAGCATCGCCGCTTATGTAGTCACTGGGGTTTCCATAGACTATGTATACGTTATGGTTTGATACATAGCTTCTATACTCCATGGAGTTTTCTGCGTAAAGGTAGTAGCCTATATAGGCTATAGTAAACTCGTTCTCTAGTATACCAGCTATTGTATCATTACCCCATACACTATCTATATCCCATACATAGACTCCGTAAGGGTCTACGAGTACTGTGGGACTTGTATAGCCTAAGACGGTGCCATAGCTAACTACTAGTATGATTAGAACCAGTAGTATCTTAGTAGCCAGGTACTTTACTTCCATTTCACTACACCCCTCTCTAGATAAGCTATTATACCCTTTACGTTAGCATATAATAGTATATAGTAGTATATGAACCAGTACAAGAGTATATCCTTAAACCCTATCTCTTCACCATAAACTCTACGTGCATAGTGTACACCAGGTAGTAGGAGTATGATTGATAGAGTCTTTAGTACTAGAAGCCATGTAGCTAGTGCTAAGACTATATCGTAGCTACTAAAGTATCTAAGCCATGGATTAAGTATTGTTAGTAGAGCTAGTAGGCTTAAACCAAAGAACTCCATGACTACAACACAGAATCCTATTAGGAAATGAATTGGTAGTCCAAATAATCCTGTAGCTCCATACTCTGGGTTGAAGAATGCATTTGAGTGTTTAGCCATAACTTGTAGTCCACCAGTATTCCATCGGATCCTCTGTCTAAAGAAGCTATCTCTACTAACTGGTATCTGGGTATAAGCTATTGCTTCTTTAACAAACCTTACAGTATAGCCCTTGCTACGAACGATCATTCCTAGGTCGAAGTCTTCTGCAAGAGTATCTGTGATCTCTGCATCAACAACTAGTTCTCTACGGTAAGCACTAAATGCACCACTAGGTATAAGCATCCAGCCCATATAGTCCTGTAGATTCTTAGTATATGCATAGCCAAGGCTATACTCTATCTTCTGCCCAATAGCTAGTAATCCACCACCTTCTGGCACTGTCTTAAGCCTACCACATGCACAGCCAACATGTTTATCATTAAACACACTAGCTATATACCTCAATGCATCTCTATCAAGACAAGTATCTGCATCAACAGCTACAACAATATTGTATCTAGCATTCTTGAATCCAGTCAATAAAGCTCTTGCACGACCCATGTTCACACTATGCTTTATAACTCTTACACCACACCTACTATACTCTAGAGCCTTCTCATAAGTATCATCACTACTTCCATCATCAACAACTATAACCTCTAGCTTGTCTCTCGGATAATCCTGTCTAAGTATACACTCTAGAGCTACTTGAATCCTACTACCCTCATTATAAGCTGGTACAATAACCGTTATACCAGGTAGTTCTTCATCACCTGGTCTCCGCCGCCGTCTAAGTATCTGTGGATAGCTTGATAGATACGTTATGTCTAGGAATATATAGACTGTATAGAACAATACAAAACCCATAGCTAGATACTGTGTCCATAAGTAGCCACTATAGTCTCTACCCAACAAGGTATTGACAACCAGTATACTAGCCTGGTTCAACAATAGAGCTAGTGGGATAGACACTATAAGCAATACTATATATAGTGCTAGTCTATTGGCCATGTCTCTCCACCAAAGACTCCCACCTACCCCTAACATTAACCCATAGCACTAGAGACCATATAGAGACAACTACGAGGAATTCTAGAAATGCATTATAGAATCTAAGGAACACTGTATGCACATAGTGTATAGAGCCTATTGACAAAAGGATAACTGTTGAATAAAACATATGCCGAGGACTAGGAAACGGTATAGAGTATATAAGGCCAGACAGTATAACAATAGATATAGCTGGATATGGAGTCAATTGTTTAAACAACCAGTACACTATAATAGCTATAGCTAACCCACGTATAAAGTACTTGATCAAACCTGGTACACCACACCCACTAATAACATTGACACAATAGCTAGAGGGAATACTTAAAACACTTACCATGTCAAAAACAAGGTGTCACACAATCTAGAACAGTTCTGAACAGTTCACATAGTGGATCCTAGTTATCAGCTATAGTATTCTGTAATAGACTGGTTAAGATTGTAGAGAAAGTATATGTTATAATACCTATACATGATAGTCTATATCAGAGAGAGGGTGTATTGCTGTGTCAATGGTTGATGTATCCAGTAAGGATGTGGTATATAGAGAAGCTGTTGCAGAAGGTGTTATTAGGCTTAAGAGAGAGACTATTGAGCTTATAAGGAAGGGCCTTATTGAGAAAGGTGACGTATTTACTGTAACGACTATAGCTTCTATACAAGCTGTTAAGAAGACCTCAGAACTACTACCCCTCTGCCACAATATACCATTGACACATATAGGTGTAGACTATAGATTCCTTGACGAAGAGAGGATACTTGTACGTGTAACTGTAAAGGCTTATGCAAGAACTGGTGTTGAAATGGAGGCTCTTGTTGGTGTAGCTACTGCACTATTGAATATATGGGATATGGTTAAGAAGTATGAGAAGGATGAGTATGGAC
>CAYXOO010000126.1:0-4561 GCA_964466845.1 uncultured Desulfurococcaceae archaeon | reverse complement strand
CTATAGTCTTGGTGGTAAAGAGTTTAAGAAGAAGCTATTAATGCTAGAAGGTGTTATTTTTAAGGGGGAACATGTTTCTAGAAGTTGTTTTAAGAACCTCTACAGCTTACTAACTAAATAGGATCACTCTTGGAGAAAAACCCTACCTCTTTCTTAGTAGTGCATAATAGAACCCTATAACCCCGTGTCTGTGTGGATATGCTCTCATAGTACCCTCTAGTAATGGTGATCTATTAAATGGTTTCTCCAAGGAGACTATCTCTAAACACCTATACCTGTCTAGTAGATGCTTTACAACATATTCTCCTTCAACTGGTAGTACACTACATGTAGTGTATAGTATATAGCCTCTCTTCTTTACAATCCTATAAGCTATCTCTAGAAGCTGTTTCTGTAGATCAACAATACTCTTTATCTCACACTCTCTATATCTCCACCTTACATCTGGATTCCTTGCTAATGCACCAGTAGAACTACATGGTGGATCAACAATAGCTACATCAACACTCTCATCACTAAGTACTTCTAGAGCTCTACGAGCATCCATGTTGTATACCCTAACAACTCTATCAACACCAGTTCTATCCAACAATACATGCATTCTCTTAACACGATCACGGTTTATATCAAAAGCATGTATAGTTGATTCTAGCCTAGTTACCTCAGCTACAAGACTAGTTTTACCACCAGGTGCAGCACATAAGTCAGCTACAACAACCCCGGGTTGTAGAGGGAGTAGTTCTATAGCAACGATACTAGATTCGTCTTGTGGTACTAGTATACCAGTCTCTATAAACCTTATAACCTCGTTACTTAGGCTACCATAGACTCTCAATGCTCTCCTACTATACCTCCCCTTCTCAACTCTAAGCCCTAGGCTCTTTAAATGCTCATATATAGCATCTGGGTCTGCTTTTAACGTGTTTACACGGAATACATGGTATGGTGGTGGTGTTAGTGTATACTCTAGGAAAGAATGGAGGTCTTCACCAAGCTCTCTAAAAGCGTTTTCTAGAGCTCTATAAAGCTCTAGACCAACACGATACCTATACATGATTTCCTCATACCAATCACTAGGGCTCCAACTACTAGAGACAAGCTTCTCCAACAACTTATCGATCCTACCAAGTCCTCTCCTATACCTCTCCTTCACATAGCCTAGACAGTATCTATAGAACCTAACCCTACTCCTCCGATCAAGAACTCGATCAAGGAACCATGTATAACCAACAATCCTCAATAATGCTCTCTCAGTAGCTCTAAGACTATAGACGTCAACACCAAGAGTCTTCCACACAATATAGTCTACAAGTCCATAGTTACGGAACACGTTATAGACAATACCAGACACCCTATTAAAGAAACCTGGATCACGTACTCTATACCTATACAAAACCCTACGGACAGCCTCTTGAACAGGCTTAACTCTCTCACCAACAACAACAGAGTCTACAACACAATACACAAACCTCCTAGACACATAGCCAGTCATAAATCATACACTCACAAAACCTACTCCTAAACCCAATATACCAGTAGAGACTAAGATATACGTTATACTATGACCTTGCTTTTATATTTCACTAGGGATTAAGGAGAACCTATTAGGTGTATAGAGCTTCTTTACAGTAAAGTGTGTCTATGTGCTTCTATCTTGGTATAGCCTCTCTATCTTTTTCTTAACATACTTTAACACTTCTTTAAGTGCTTCTACAATGTTTTCGGGGTAATGAAATGGTTTTACTATATGGTCTTGACCTTCATGGAAATGATGAGGAAATGTTGATATATGCCTATGTATTTCATGTGGTGTATTATCCCATCGGTATATAGTACCATCTACGTGACGTCTTTCCCAATGTATAGCGTATCTATTAGATAGTTTTCGTGAGATCCATACATCAATAAAGCTTTCGTCGATAAGGTGTATTCTTAGTTTACCATATACTATCTCTACATCAATTATTATCTCTGGATATAGGCTAATAACAAGCTCTCTAAGCTCCTCTAGTATCTCATCTACATTCCTGTACTTACTCACTTTCTTAGCCTCTTAATTCTTCTAAGAGCTTCTTCAACTTCTCCTCACGATCAAGTAGGTAGTCAAGACGAGTAAAATCCTCAAATACCTTTGTTTCCTCTAGTTCACCACATCTAATCTTCTCATCAAGCTCTTCAATACTTGATACACCGTATCGGGCCATAATGAGTCTAGCTTCAATCCTAACACGTCTAAGCTCAGACAATATATACTGTCGTAAAGCCTCTCTTTCCAACACATCCTCTTTAACACCAAGTATTCTAGACGCTTTCCTATACAGTATACTAGTCAAACCCATACACCAGTGCTTTCAAGTATATTCTAGTGTATCAGTCCTCATAATCTTAACGACAAAACTTAAACCTTCCCCTAACCTAAATAGATAAGATATAAGGTTGCAGCCTACCTTAACAGAGAAAAACTTTTCAATACTAATAAGTAGCTAGGGATATTTATCCAGTATAGCTATTGGATAAGGCTTAGAAAGGATAATTGTTTATCAATCCATAGTGGTATAAGTAAATACTTAATTTGGATAATTGATACATAATCTATATGGTGCATATTGTATGGGCAGGAAAAGCCAGAATATATAGGTGATCTAGTAGATGGTCTTGAGCAACCGTTTATAGAGGCTCATGGGGAGGGAAACTATATCTCTATGTGCTAGTATTTATGTTTGTAATAGGTATAATACTAGTAATAGTTACTGTATTCTCAATGCTGTCGATAGCCGTGAACGCTACATATTATGGTAAAGAGGGTATTATGAGTCTTAAACTGATCTAGCTAATCTACCCATAGCAATAGCATTGATTGATAATATATTTGGGTTTATATGTGGAGTATTCTTTGTAAGATTTATGAGGTCGTTTATAGGAGCTATTAGCCAGTATTGTGGAGTCGATAGTAGGATTAGTGCTTCTATAGATAACTACTATGGCTCAATAACATATAGCTACCCAGTAGAAGATCTTACAGCTTATCCATCTAGATATCTCACCTACCTAATAATACATAGAGTATTAACATTCATTGCAGTACCCCTACTAGTATATGGTAACTAGTTGGGATCTAATCACACCTACTAGTAGGTGGTATATTAGCTATTATATTGATCATAATATCTGTGTTAATGGCGATTATTGCATTAGGTTCTATAGAAGCATTAACAACTACCTTAGAGTAGAGTATATACTGCAGGCACAATAGCAGTACTAGTAATGCTTATAGTCAACATACTACAGCTAATACCATTGATAAATGAGTTTCTTGGATTCGTAAACCTAATACTCATGATCCTTACATTGTATTCCTCAACAATATGTTGAACGAGTTTAGAGATAAAATACACGATATAATAGTGAGGTTAAGAGAGACAGTATCACCTATTAGCTAAATACTAATTAAATATAGCACCTATACTCCCTAAGTACTTGAGAAAAGCATTTAAAAACAATACTTGTTTAAGACTACTTATGAGGTTTTATTACTAGTGTCTTATTGATTTCTCTATGATTTTCTCTTTTAATTCTCTAAGAGTTAATGGTTTACTAGGGTCTATACCTAACTCTTTAAGCTCCTCGGCTTCAGCTAATACAGTTAATGGTACATGGCTCTGGCTTGGTGATAAACCTAGAGCTTCTAGTTCTAAAGCTATCTCTCTAGGTAGGTTCTTAAAAGCATGTAATGGTTCATTCTTCCAGTTGAGTACATGATACCATTTAGCTGGTGCTATAAGCGTTATAACTGGTAACTCCTCATCCACATTCTTCCCAGCATACTGGTAAAGTGTTTCAGCAAGAGACCTCGGTATATAGGCTATATGCTGTATATATACTCTACCCTTGGACCTTACTCTACGAGGCTTAACAAGTAATGGAGAAACGACATACTTTCTACCGATAAACCATGTATGGCCCATCCAAGCATGCATGGTATCACACTTGTTCCTAACTAGTACTATTCTGGGATATATTTATGCCCACTGAGATATAGTTGTGTATACATCCTTATAAGTTTTATCACAACTGTTATAGTTGTGATACAAATATTTATAAATTCCAGAAGTAAATAGTTATAATGGTGCAGAAAATGGAGATACCCGATGACATGATAGCTGTTGTCTGTGCTATTTACAAAAGGTGTGGATATAGAGCGTCAATACATTGTCATTTACCTCTAGAAGCAGTATTGTCTGAGTTTCCTCCTTGGTTACGTGGTTATTATAAGAAAGTACTACGTAAGTGTGTAAGTAAGGGTTTAGTATACGAAAAACATCATGGTAAGGGAAGGAGGTCGTATGGGCTTACAAGAGAGGGTGTAAGGCTAGCTTTAGCCTATTGTGGACAACATTGAGTTATTACAAGGTCTACGTATATATCGACTTTTAAATATCCGCTCTAAAATTGATTATAGAAAAATAAGGTGGATCTATAGGTATTTATTTATCAATAATGATTTTAATCATAACTTTATTGCTAGATGTAACTATCCTACTGGTTTACCTAGCTGTATATA
>CAYXOO010000125.1:0-4574 GCA_964466845.1 uncultured Desulfurococcaceae archaeon | reverse complement strand
ATAATCTATTGCTTTAGAAACAATATCCTCACCAACAATATTCCATAAAGCAAAGGCTTTGTTCCTCAACATAGTTTTGGATACCGTGCTGATGTATGGTATTCTCTCAAATAATCAGATGCTTCAACGACAATGGTGTATTCACTCCCCTACTCAATACTAAAAGGCCTCCTTATGTAACCAATACTGTTTACCCTAGAAATAAGCTAGGATATAGTATCATAATATTAGTATTCCATAGTCTCTTACATAGACCACTAAGGAGCTAATCTATAGAGTGTTTCTAGACTATCACTTATTTTTCCGCTAGATTTATATCTGGTTTATACTCATATAGCTTATCTGGTGAATCTGGTTGAGTCTGGTTGTCAGAGTTGGTAAGAAGTATGCTATCTATCTTCCTAAAAGCCTAGTTAAGGAGCTTGGTATAAAAGAAGGTGATAAATACATTATTGAGGTTAGAGATAGACAGATTATACTAAAACCCTTACCTGGGTTATTTAAAGAAAGGAAGTACTGGGGTAAGATTAGTTTAGAAGAAATTGAGAAAGATAGTGAGGAACTCATAGAAATTGTTGAGAGTGAAGACAATTGAAGAAATATAGTAGAGCATTATTTGATACATCATACCTATTACCATTGTTTGGTATAGAAGTACCTGGTTTAAACCATGATACTATAGCCAATATAGCTAATGAGCTAGGTGCTAAACCAGCTTATCCTCTGCTCCTAGTACCAGAACTATTGGCTAAGATAGGTAAGGTTATGCATAGTATTGGTTTAAGGAAAACACCAGAAGAGGTTATTGAAGCACTCTATGCTCTACTGTTAGAGACTGATATAGAGCTTATACAGCCAAGAGTAGAACATCTAGAAACAGCTATAGAACTAAGAGCACTTGGACATAAAGATATTTTTGACAACATACTCTATGCTACATCGATACATGAGAACACATACTTAGTAACTAGAGATAAAGCATTTATTGGATTTCTAGTAAAGAACCAGCTACCAATAGACCACATAATTACATACTAAGTATAGCTCCTACAAAACAAGTTATTGATAAAACTACAGCTGTCTTCTACCCATGACATACTCCACTATAATATCTAGAACACATAACTAATGATGTTGAAGACGAGCTAAGAGAGCTACTATGTGATCAAAGGTTATTTCTAGCAACTCTATTCTCTATACCAGAGTTGTATACTTGTCTTCTTATGCTGCTCTAGCTTCTTTAGGAGTATTCTAGCGTGTTTATGTAGTCTCCATTCCCCATATTTATTGATTAGTGTATACCCTGTATCTGCTATCCTTTTTAGAAACTCTATGATCAATTCTTCTATATATCCTGTATTATCATATAGTATCTTGTATCCTAGTGCTAGTCCTGTTAGAAAAGTACCTACCTCTAGATTCTTCCTAAAATCTTCCAGTGTTAGAACATGTATATCTAGGTATGGCCTATAGCCTAACTTCTTGTGTAGAGACATTCTAAGTTCTATAGAGTCTCTAAATGGATCCTTTTTATAGTCTTTGACAACAACTATTATGTCAAGATCTCTACCTCTACCCATGTATACATAGCTACCAAAAACTATAACGGCTAGTACATCACTTCTAAGTCCAAGTATACTAGATAATACCTTTTCTCCTAAGATACCTAGTTGCAACTTCTAGAACCCTCTTAGCATAGTCTATAGCCTTAGATGCAATATCTCTATCAACAATATCCCATGGAGCAAGCACTTTGTCTCCAACTAGTTTTGGATACTGTGTTGATGTGTAATAGTCTCTAAGGTAATCAAGTGCTTCAACAACAGTATCGTATTCACTCCTCCACTCACTACTAAATGCTTCTTCAAAAACAGGTATGAGTGCAGGGCCATGATTGTATACATACTTTTTCTTAGCCTCAATCATAGCCTTTACAGCTTTCTCAACACACTGCTGAGCATGGAATACAGCTTCTGGATAATCACCCTTGCTAAAAGCATCTATAGAGAGCTCTAGATCCCTTCTAGCTATCTCTAAATACTTTCTAGCAAACTCCTTGTAGATAGCCATGCAGGGTACCTCAATAGATAGATATTGTTAAACCCCTTGTTAAAACTCTATCCTATAAGTTTATGTAATTAATAGTGGCTATAGGGTGCATGGTGATAGAGAATAGATAATAGGCTAAGCTATAGGATCATTATAGTTTAAACCATTGTTCTACAGCTCTTATACCTTTATTGAAGAAAGAATCATTTATATAACGGCTAATACAATATGATTAGTGATAAGTATAGGAGGTTATAGTTGCTCTTGAAGCATATAGCTGTATTATTCCTTATAATATTGTCTTCTATAGCCTTACTATATGCTCTAGTAGAACCAGCATTAGCTATTAGCAGTGTTGATGAAACCAGTAGTTCTATGGGTTTAGAGGATGTTTTAAAACCAGGGCGTTATGTATGGGATGACAACGAGGTTGTCCTATGGAGTGAAGACTTCATGGATTATAGTGTTGGTGCATTCCCCAGTAATGGTGGTTGGAGTCTTGTTGAGCCTGGTAAAGGTAGGGATTACCAAGTTGTAGTTGCTGATGGATGGGCTAGTAGTAGGTCTTTAAAGCTTGTGTCTTCAGTTAACCATAAGCTTGTTGTCGAGTCTCCATTAACTCCTATACCCCGTTATGCACAAGCATTGTCTCTAGAGATTACTGTTAGGATCACAAGATATAGTGTGGGTAGCAATCCTGTTGTTATACAGCTATTGAGTGGTGATGGAGGCTTAGTAGCTAGTATAGAGTTTAGATTGGATAATAGGAGAGTAGTTGTTAATGGTGTAGAGATTGGTGAGTGGGTAAGTGATTTATGGATTCCAGTTAGAGTAACACTTGTTTTAGAGAAAGACAAGGTTCTAACATGGATCTATAAGCATCTTGCAACTACAATAGAGGAGCATGTAGAGGCTATAACAGAGGCTAGAGTTAGAATAGTTTTACCGGATACCGATGTAGTATTAGTTGTTGATTCAGTAGCTTTAAAAGCTACAAGTGGTATCTATCCTAAGAAGCTTCAACGAGTATGGAAGACAAGTATACCATTAGACACTATAAATAGTGTAGACTGGAGTCCAGATGAAGAATACATAGCTATAGCTACAGAGTATAGCCAGAAAGTTATAGTTTATAACAAGACTGGTTTTAAGATATGGAGTTCAAGCGATCTAGGTGGCCACGTATTTAGTGTAGATTGGAGCCCTGATGGAGAACTCTTAGCTGCTGGTATTGGGTGGTTTGAAGAAGGGTATCATGGTAAAGTTGTTGTGTTTAATCGTAGTGGCTCTATAGTATGGGAGTCTGAAGACCTCAGTGGTAACGTCATGTCTGTATCATGGAGCCCAGATGGAGGATACATAGCTGTTTCTACTGGCTATGCACACAAGGTATATGTATTCACCCGATCAGGCTCTAGGGTGTGGGTGTCTAAGAACCTAGGTAAATGGGTTACTAGTGTAGACTGGAGTCCAGACTCTAAATACGTTGTAGCTGGACTTAGTGATAACAAGGTTGTTGTACTTGATAACAAGGGGTCTAGGGTATGGAGTGCTGACTTAAAAGGATCTGTATGGAGTGTATCATGGAGTCCTAGTGGAGAATATATTGTAGCAGGGCTTTCATGGAGTGAAGGTGGTACTCCACATGGCCTAGTATGTCTCCTCAATAGCTCTTCTGGAGACATTATATGGGAGTCTAGTGACTTTGGTGAAGTATCTAGTGTATCATGGAGTCCTGATGGTAGATATATTATAGCTGGTTTATGGCACTTTAATAAATTCATAATATTTGATCGTGGTGGAGCTGTTTTAAAGAAGGTAGGTACACTAGAGTCGTCTGTAGTGGATGTATCATGGAGTCTTAGTGGAGAGTATATAGCAGTCTCTGGTACCTCATCCCTCATAGTCTTTAACACCAGCATACTTGTAAGCTACTTCACAATAACCAGTATAGACAACACAACAATCACACTAGACGCTAGCATATCAAAGTCAATAGGTATAAACATAAACAAGTACATATGGAGCTTTGGAGATGGAGAAAACTATACAACAACCAACACTACTATCAAACACACCTACAAGAAACCAGGATACTATAATGTAACACTAACAGTTACTAGTGAAGAAAACGCTATTGACAGTATAAGCACACTAGTAGCAACAAAAGGATTCAACATTACAGAGAAACTACTAGAACTAAAAACAAAGACACCAGTACCCACAACAACACAACAACCAACAACACAACCCACTACTACAACACAACTAACAATAACAACAACACAGCTAATCACAATAGCAACTATAATAGCTATAGCCATAGCAGCCACCACAGCCTACTTCATCAAACGTAGAAGAACATAAACCATAGATACAGCTAACATCTACCAACATACCCGTACTAAAGGCTATCATATAAATAGATAAAAGTCTCCACTGAGGTATTAGAAGCTACATTACTACTACCTAAGTAGCTTCTCACCATATCACTGAAGAACCAGACTATATAGTGTCTTTACACT
>CAYXOO010000124.1:0-4603 GCA_964466845.1 uncultured Desulfurococcaceae archaeon | reverse complement strand
GGTGTGGATGTAATCTAGAAATTTATAAATGCTGCAGTAGGGGTGTGGTGGTAATGATTTCTAGAGATGAGGCTCTTAGATTGCTTAAGAGTTTTGTTAGAGATGAGAAGATTGTTAAGCATTGTCTTGCTGTAGAGGCTATTATGAAGGCTCTTGCTAAGAGGCTTGGTGAAGACGAGAAGCTATGGAGTCTTATAGGGCTTCTACATGATATAGACTATGACTTGACTAATAGGGATCTTAGAGTCCATGGGTTAAAGGCTTTAGAGATACTTGATGGTAAACTGCCTAGGGTTGCACTGGAGGCTATAGCAGCACATAATGAAAACAATGGTTTTAAGCCAACAATAAAGGAAGCAGAGAGAATAGTTCATGCATTGAGAGCATCTGATCACTTGTCGGGGTTGATAATAGCTACAGCACTTGTTATGCCTAATAAGAAGCTATCTGAAGTAAAGGTTAAGAGTATACGGAAGAAGTTTAAGACAAAGGATTTTGCAAGAGGTATCAGCCGTGATAGGATTATAGAAGTAGAAGAACTAGGTATTAGTCTTGATGAATTCTTTGAGATAGGGCTTAAAGCACTACAAGGTATTGCTGAAGAACTAGGGCTTTAGCGGAGGGCTATTTTGTAGAGACATAGTCTAGTGCTTTCTCTACTAAATACCTATCGGTATGTCTATCAATTAGTCTAAACACGTACTCTATCTCTGGTACTTGATCAAGAAGAGTCTCTAGAATACTAGATATCTTTACTCCAAGACATTGTCTAACAAAAGAGTCTCTCCCACGATCTATTAATTCGAAAAACTCAAGGTTACGGGGTAATCCTAGTTTCTCTAGCAATACATGTCTAGTCTTTACATGTATATCCTTAGACATACTAGCAACTTTCCTCTTCCAATCAGCTCGGCTCCATTCTAGCCTAGCTACTCTAATAGCTTGTAGGGGCCTACCATACTGGTTTAGTATAAACCTTCTTCCATAAGCTATTGTCTTGTATACCAAGTAATTAAGTATCATAGAGTAATAGTATGCAATACATTGTTTCCTTACTATAAGGTATGAGACTGTATTACTTATTATAAGTGAGTCTAAGCCAGTATTGAATAGTTTGTCTAGTAGCCTATATGGTATTGTTGCAGATACAAACGATCTCTGACACCTATATACTACTAGATGTATTCTCCTAGATAGATCACACCTTGATAATGATGGTCTACGGGGTGTTTTCAGGTGCTTAATAGTCTCATCTAGTGCTTCTCTATACCTACTATATAGTTTATTCAATAGTTTCTCCATAGCTGTCTTGTCTCTATTGTATAGTATCTTAAAGAATCTCACTATAGTGAATGGATATATCTGGCTTAAGTCTAGAAACCAGGCGGTGTTAGTATATAGGCTACCTATGCCTATGTATGCAACTATGTCTCTATAGCCATAGCTTATTGATACCTCTTTACAATCTAATGGTCTAACTACTAGTTCCTCTCTACTCTTAATGGTTTTGCTGATGGAGATTGTAAGCCCAATAGCCTTTCTTCCATAACTCTTCCTATTACCAGTAAATTGTGGTCTTATAATGCATCCTTGTCTAAAGACTCTCTCTACTCCCTTTAGCCTATATAGCTTAGGGCTGTGTCTAAAGTACTCTATAACTTGCCTAATAGACTCTCTATAGCTACCTAGATACTCTAGCTTATACGTCTTAGTCTCTCTATCATACACCAATAGCCTATAACACTCTAGATCAAATTGTCTAGCCACTATAACACCTCTAGTATAAATACTGTAGCTTTTCTTCCATGGCCAAAAGCATCTCCAACATATACTGCTTCTCCTCTAACCCTATGTCTAGCAAGTATAGTGTATGTCAGGAGCTTCCCAGCTCCATACCCTATGTCTAAGCTATAGCTCTGATTCGATGGAAGCACTATACCTACATACCCTGGCTTATTTATTGTATCAAGTATTTTCTCTAGAAACAATATACTTAAATCACTAGAGAGAACAGCTTTTGAAACACCTGGTACTCTACTCCCATACCTACTAGTGATCTTCCTAACTATATCAATCACTACTCTGTAATACCGGGTGTTTCTTAATTCACATAGCTTCATCCATGGAGGATTAGTTAATACTATGTCTGGTCTCCAAGGATTGTTATCTCCTAATAAGAAGTCTCTGATATATATGTATGGTTTAGAAGGCTTATCATTAGCTAGTTCATTGTATGCTAGTACTAGTCTTGCTCTAGCCATTAAGACAGCTATTGGGTTTATATCATAGCCTATTAGTTCATTGTATGCACTACTAGGGTTTTCTCCATCAGCGGTTTTGTTGTAGAAGGTTTCTACAAGGAATCTACCACTACCACATGATGGATCTAGTACTAGCTTCTTATTGAATGATATATTATATTTATCTCTAAGCCTCTTCACTATGAATTCTACTAGCCATTCTGGTGTATAGTATTCCCCAGTTATGTATGCTAGGGTTTTCTTAGTGAACACATTGTATAGACGGCTTAGTATGTCTACTTTACAGCTTATACTCCAGTCTATAGTCTTTGTTATATAGTATATCCTTCTACATAACTTCTCCATATACTTTATCCTATACTCTCTCCACCACAATAAACCATTATGTGATGCTATATAGTCTATGGATTCACCACTACACATGCTCTCTATATCCTCTCCTCCATAGCCTATCTTGATCGATAATATAGTGTTTATGATCATTTGGTGTAGTGTATGGACTGCATATACCTTGTCCACCAACTCGTTATCTATGCTATAGTATATTGTTGATAATAAGTCTCTATATCCTCTATATACCTTGTTAGAGTATATGTTCTTCTCTCTAATAATACGGGCTATACCCTCTATACAATGTATTAGTGGATAGTATTTCTCAACTACATAGTCTATGTACTCTCTTATTCTCCTCTTATACAAGCTACTATTATACCCCGGGGGTTCTCTAAGCTATTTCTGTCTACCAATGTATTTAGCTATAAGCTCTATGAATGGTGGTAGTGAACGTGTCTGTAGATATATTCTACCCGGGCCTTCTACCTCAATAACTAGTCCTTCACCACCAAAGAAGAAGGATTTTAGCCCACCAAATCTCCTAATACTCCACTTCAAGCCATCTTCCATTGCTACAAAGTGGAAGTTATCAACGATCGCCCTCTCAGCAGGCTTTAACTCAATCTCTTCTATACCACCATAGCTTGTAATCCATACGCCACCCTCACCCTCAGCTTTAAGCCAGAAAAGCTCTCCTTCAGCTAGTAAGCCTCTAAATCCACGCCATGCGATACTAAGTTCTATGTCTCCATGGTGTGCTAGATAGCTTGTATCCTGTATAATCAATCCACGTCCACGATGTATCTCTACATACCCTATATCACCAGGTAGTGTTGGTGCAAACCATACCTCACCACTACTCCTAGCATAGAATGTATTAAGGAAGAAGCTTTCACCACCAAGCAGGCTACGTAACAACCCCTTAACTATCCCACCACTACTAGTCTTAACCTCAATACCACTACTCATAAAAACCATAGCACCAGGTTCAGCAGTAACACTCTCACCAGGGCCTAGCTTAACCTTTAATATAGAATAAGAGGGCTTATTGTCAACAACCCACTTCAAAGACCCCACCCAGCTATAACTCTATAATATGTCTAGGGTATTTAAGGAGAAAAATGTATTGCTAGGGAAACACTGTATACACAGCCTACTAGCAGTAAAGTTTAACTCTTATATACCAGGTTAAACTATTCTATAATTGGGTTGGTCTATTGAGGTATGTGTTAAAGGTTAGGAAGAAGGGTTTAATTATACTCCCTAAGGCTTTAAGAGAAGAAGCTGGTATTAGAGAGGGAGAGGAAGTCTTAGCTGAAGTAATTGGTGACACGATCATTATAAGACCTCTAGAACCTAGAGTAGTAAGTATAGACTCTAGGGTTATTGAAGAAATCATTGCTGAAGAGAGAAGGGAATGGGAGGAGAGAATTGACAAGATCACTAGAGAGACTAGTTCTTGATACAAGTGTGCTTATAGAATACATAATAGCCAATTCTCCATATAGAGAGTTGATAAAGAAATGGTTTAGAGAATCAATAGAGGATAGGATAAAACTATATGTAAACACACTAACACTAGCTGAAACACTATACGTAGCTTCAAGAATCTACCGAGCAACCGGGTTAGACATAGACAGAGCTAATAGTGAAGCAGTAAGGTTTATAGCATACATAACCACAAGAGTAGAGGTTATACAATTAGATGAAGAAATAGCAGTAAAAGCTGGAGAACTAAAGAAGAAACTCCACCTAGCACTACCAGACTGTACAGTATTAGCAACAGCATTAAAACTCAAAGCTAAACCAGTATTCAAGAGGATCGAGAAAGAAATGAAACACATAAAGGAAGAACTAAGAAAACTAGATACAATATTCCTAGAAGAAGTAGCTAGAACATAGAATGGTGGGCCCGGGGGGATTTGAACCCCCGACGTCCCGCTCCCGGTCTTTGTGATTCGGGAGTCTACGGGTTTCTCCTGGTGATCATTTTTCCAGACCTATTTCAT
>CAYXOO010000123.1:0-4670 GCA_964466845.1 uncultured Desulfurococcaceae archaeon | reverse complement strand
TCTTGGAAATAGTATTAGGTTACTAGCTAGATAAATGGTGTTGTGATGACTAGACTTGTTAAGGTATACCTTGGTGTAAGGAGGCAGTTTACACTATTATTTATGGCTGTGTCAATAGCCTTGTTTATTGTAGCTTTTGCTTTATTCTTTATGCCAGAGGTATTTGTTGATCCTACGGATAAGTATAGGCTTGTATTCGGGCTAGTATTGCTTGGGCTTATTGGTCTTTATGGGAGCTATACTGCTAAGTCTGTTGAGAGGGAGTATATGGTATATAGTGAGCTAGGAGATAAGACTGAGTGCAGTAGATCTAAGTTAGTACTACCAGTTGACTCTGTAGAAGAAGTAAGTGTTAGTATATATAGGACACTGTATAGGGGTAAGTATAAGACAAGTATTAAGTATGGTGATAGGAGGAAAGTTAGTAGAGAAATAGATCTAGGGGAGAATAAGCCCTACTTATTCATTGGTAGAGTATCAAGTATTCGTAGGAAGGTATTTTGTGATGTAATAACTAGTTTCTTATACGATGGAATAGCCTATCTATTTAGATATAAGGATCTGGAGTTCCTCCTAATACCATTCTACAAGGTATACCCAGATCTAGAGGATAAAACACTAAAGGTAAGCCATAATAAAGACTATTGTGAAGCCCATTTAAGCCTAGATAGAACTAGGGTTTTAGCTAAGATATACTATAGGAGAAAGTCTTCAAGAAGAGTTAAACTAGTAATACTAAAGAATGAGAAACTATATACAGTCTTTGATACAGAACTATGTAGCCTAGATAGAGAAGGTGAATGTATAATAGAACTCCCAGAACTAGAGACCCCACACATCCTACTACTAGTAAATGATCCAAAGTTTATAAACAATACAGAGATACCAATCAAGGAATTCAGTTACATCGGTAGACTATACGATAATACATTAATACTAGGCTATAAAGATCTATCAATAAGACTAGTACTCGATCTACCCCATAAGAAGGACGTCTATAGTGAAACAAGACTTAAAACAAAGACTATATAGAACACTAGTTGTTGTAGATAGTCTCTATTGTATAACTAAGTCATTACGACCTAGTTTAAACACTTTAGCTTGATCCTAGTGGTTTATGCTTTAATGTTTCCTCTCTAGAGCTCTGTTCTGAGTGTTAAATTAAGGTTTATAGTTTATTGTTTGTAGTATAGTCTTTGGGTGCATGTATTGGTTAGAGATTTATCTGGTTTAGAGTATGCTATTGAAGATTATGAAATATTGTGTGTTAAGACTGTTAGTCGTGGTAAATGGTATTTTAGGGTATTCATTGCTGCTTTCATAGTTGAGCTCTTAACTACTATTGTATTGTCTCTCTATGTCTATAATGTTACTAATCCTGTTTCTTCCTCAGTAGCTTCTATTGTGTTAGTAGCTTTTTATTTAGACTTGCTTATGTATGCTATGCATAGTGTATTGTTTAGAATGTTTATGGCTTCTATGATTGATTCTATAAAGGCTCTTGTTGATGTATATAGGTTTATTAGGATTGTTGATGAAGGCTATAGTGTCCCAGAGATCATTGATAGTGGTGTTGTAGATAGTGTTTTAGTCTATCCTTTCAGGTTTCTAGTCTATCTAGTAGTAGCTGTACTCCTATACTCTATAATAATACCTCTTAACGTATATGGTATATTCTATGGTGTAACATGGTATAGTCTTGCTGCAAACATACTATTGCTGTTCTATATACCACCAGCACTCTTAATGGCTATAACAAGCTATAGGTTCTACATGATCGTGAGAGGATATCATGGGATAAAGTATGCAGGCTATCTAGCAGTCTTGCTTTCAACCTACTATATGGCTGGGTTGCTTAGAGTTGCTATGTGTGGATCAGTGCTACTAGATGTTATATACCTAGTGGTTATAATAGCCTATATAGTATATCTTGGTAAAACTATTGAGGAGTATAAGGGTAAGACAGTAGATGACATAATATCGTTTATTAATATGATTGAGAAACTAGAGTCTAGGGATAAAGAGTATCTAGAGGTGTAGGGGTCTCTATGGAGATTAGGTTGAAACCAATAGGTGTTATACACACTAGTGCTAGTATTGAAGAAGTTAAGATGAGCTACTATGGTGTTGAGGGGTATATAGAGGTTTATCCAGAGTATGTTGAGGGGCTTGATGGTATAGAAGAGTTCTCCCATATAATAGTGATTGCTTATCTACACTTGACAACTGAGGAGCATAGGAGGGTTTTAAAGGTTAGACACCGTGGGCTTAAGAGATTTGGTATAGAAGTCAATGACCTACCACTAGTTGGTGTATTCTGTACAGACTCTCCACATCGTCCAAACCCTATAGCTTTGTCAATACTAGAGCTTACTGGTAGGAGAGACAATATATTGTATGTACGTGGACTAGACCTCTATGATGGAACACCAGTTCTTGATATAAAAGCCTATACTCCAGAACGTTGTATAGAGAATGTAAGGACTCCATGGTGGTATAAGGTGCTGGAGGAACGTGTTAAAAAAGTATTTGGTGATGTAAAATGGGTTTAAGCTGGTGGTGGAGGCGGTGGTGGAGCGGCTAGTGATGCTCTGCGTATTAGCTCGTCATATTTTAGATATGCTACTAGTATTATGATCCCTATTATTAGCCCTCCTAGTATAAAGCCTACTATCATCCATACAAGTGTTTTAGATTTAGCTTCTCTATACCTACCTTGGTCAATGAGATCTATAATCTCCTTAAGCTTTATATAGATCAGTATATCTACTATGCCATTGATTAGTGGTATAATACCGATTATTACGGTAACCGTTATTAGACCTATTATGATTAGTAGGATACCAAAGATCAACGCTATTATACTGGCTACATTTAGCAGGCTCTTAATAGACTCTGCTTCTGGAGGAGGCAATACATAGCACCT
The DNA here is from genome assembly GCA_964466845.1 of uncultured Desulfurococcaceae archaeon. Lineage (GTDB taxonomy): Archaea > Thermoproteota > Thermoprotei_A > Sulfolobales > Desulfurococcaceae > CAYZRH01. The sequence continues at coordinate 1,744 of CAYXOO010000123.1, read as the reverse complement.
CTAGAGTAGTATGCAGGTGTACTGGATCCGCAATAATATTCTTGTCTCTATACTTTAAAACTGTATTTAACTTATAACTAATAGATATAGTATGTAGTCCAGGACTGTTCTCCAAACAATGTATTTCTCAATAACCTTCTTCTCTCTATCTAATAACCTAGTATAGCCTTCTTCTCTTAAACGAGACACTATATAGTGTATCGTGTCAATTCTTGGCGGTACTTCTATACCTGGATATACCTTGTTTACAATACCTACTAGATCTCTATAAGACATCTTATTCAGTCCTTTAGAGGCTATAGCCTCTACAACTTCAACTCCTTGTTCTCTTAGGAGGACTGGTAGTTTCTTTAAACCAGTCTTACCCACTAATTCAATAAACTGTCTTGATGGATATAGTATCTTGAAATCATTATAGTATACCTCCTCATCAACAATCCTCTCTAGATCCAATAGCTCTCTCTTAGGCTTTACACCAGGTACACGTGGTACAAGATCCACGTAGGCTATAGTCTTCTCTCCATCAAACAAGGCTAGGGCTATAAGCTGCATTGGTATAGAGTATACATCACCACAATCAATAGTCTCTACTAGCCCGTCGATAGATAACAGTTTTAGCCCACGACTAGGCTTTGGAATAGCCTTTAACTTCTCACCAATCTCTACTAATACTTGTTTAGTAGACAGTATATAGTCTATTACATGGAGTGTATACTGTTTAACACTATCCCAGTCAATACCTAGTGTCAGTAGATCAGAGTATGCTATCTCATCAATCTGGTTAAGGAGTATAAGATCTAGTTCGTCAGGCTTATAGTTCTCTACAACCCTTCTTACACTAACCCAGTCTATAGAATCTATAATCCCAGCTGATTCCGGCTCATGTATTTCAAAATACTTCTTACCACCAATACACTCTACACCATAGACTATAGTATCAAATGCTATCCCGTACACCCTCCTGAGAACGATCACTAAGAGTGCAAGACCTAGTCTAAGCATACTAGTATCAAGTCTCTCATCAACCTCGTATAGATAGCCATAGGTATAGTCACGATACTCTCCATGGACTGGTGTTGATACATATATAGCTCTCCTATCATAGGATACAACGTGTCTACCACCAATACTATATACACGTGGTTTCTCAGAAGAAACAACCCATAACACACGATTTGGTACCTTAAGATATCTCCCAAACCCCTTAAGTGGTGGATATACTACACAGTATACCTCAGTATAAACCTTCCCTTTAACAAGATCCCTGTATAGACTTGGCTCTTCACCCCATCTAGCCTTAATCTCAATATACTCCTCATAAGCTTCAGCAAGTGCTTCATCTTCCCAAAACCTTATCTCCCTAAGAGGCTTCTCATACACAGCAGTAACTATCCTGCCGCGATACAGTGTCTTATGTCTAACAACCATTGAGTCATTAGAGTAGTCTATACACCCGATCTGAAACTTCTCAACAAGATCACAGTGTCCTATAGGCTCTAGAGGCTTAGTAATCCCCTCAGACTCCAAGTACCTCTTAATACCATAGGGTGGTGCATACTCATAGAAACCAAGTCTATCCCACACCCTCTTAAGTCTATCACGATCAACACCATCCTTCTTCAAGACACCAGTAATCTCTAAAACCTCTTTCTCAACACTATCAAGCTCTCTCCTATACCATGGAGAAACTAGTTTAGCTAACCCAGTAAACAACTTGATATACTTATTACCCGGGTTAACAATG
>CAYXOO010000122.1:0-4696 GCA_964466845.1 uncultured Desulfurococcaceae archaeon | reverse complement strand
TAATACATGGCTTCAACAATATGTATCCAGGGTTGGTACCAGGTATTTTCTCTAAAACACTATTGTTTTCTCCCAATACGAATACCCTAAGGTACAGCTTTAGAGCCTTACTAGTATCTAGCCTTAGAGTATCCACTGGTATAGAGTATTCTATCGACTTGTTTCTAGCAACTATTACGTCATAGCTAATCCATTCTCCACTCCTATAGACAAGTAGTTTATCACCAACTATGCTATAGGACACCATAAAACCACTACTATAGCCTAGTGGGTCTAGATAACTAGCATTATAGTCTCCATAAAAACCTAGATCAACTACTATATTGTACCCTATGTTATTACTAAAGCCTATGTAGAGGCTATTACAGTCAAAACCAATGTATATAGCATCAACTATGCTAGACAAATAAACAGTTGCACCACTCCATTCACTCTCACCTAGTACCCCATCAACAACTGGTGTTACATAGCTATACCCGATTCTATAAGGCTCCTCTAATCCATAAGGCTCTCCATCTGGATAATAATCTACAACAAGGTAATCCGGAGGCTTCAACCCTATACACTTATAGACCATTCTAAGATAGCTCTTAACAAGCATGTCACCAACATAGTCATAACCACCAGTAATATCGTCTCCATAGCCCCAGTACCAATCAGACCCCTCAGCTCTCAATAGATACTCTAAAGCCTCTCTAGCTCCTTTATCCCATGTACTTGGTCTTAGCCACTCCCAACCCCTACTAGATACGTAGTTGTAGAGTGTATTCCTAGTCCATAGTAGATGCATCCATGCATAGTTCTCCTGTGGCTCGCCAATCCATAGTTCAAGAGATCCACCACTCCAAGAACCCTCTGGTATCTTCTGTAAAACACTCTTACGAGGTAATTCACTATAGCTACTATATATCCTCAAGTCAACACCCTTTAAGTCAAGTAGGGTAACAGTAGTTGTTGGAAACTCTACAGCCTTGTATACTCCTCCATAGCTGTATAGATACTCACTAATAGTAACAGTCTTAATAACACCAATTTTCTGTAAACTAGAAAGCCTATCGTATAACTCAACTAGGAAATCAACACCATCATTAGGGTAGTGATCCCATGGATTCTCTCCATCAAGAGCTATAACAACTACTCTACCACCACCAATCATCTCTCTAATACTTAACAGTGTATCAATAAAATCATCTACAGCATCTCCTGGATCCATCTGGGAATAAGTAAAACCTATCTTATCAGATAAAACCCATTCCCTAAAGAAGACATATAGTCTAGAACCATTAAACTCCACGTAATAAGGCCTAGTAATCCTATCATAACCATCTCTCCCACTAGAAATGAATAATGGGTCTGCGTAAGCACCTACACGTGGATCAGTTATAGTCCACGATATACCATACAAGCTATATATCCTCAACACACCCTCATTAACAGCATTTTCTGGAGACCAAAGCCCTCTTGGAGTCACGTTAAACAAGCTCTTATAGAGACTAATAGCCTTAACAACATGTATCTCAAGATCACTCTCAAGACCCATATCAACAAGTAGTGGAGCTAATGGATGTGCATAAGGTGTTGTAATAACCTCAATAGCCCCATTCTCCTGCAACTCTCTATGTATCTCAATAGCCTTTCTAGCCTGATCGATGTGTGCAAACAGTATCTTCCTCAGATCATCTCTTGTAAAAGGCTTATAGCTCGGATCACTTCTACCAATATCACCACGTCTCCACAGACTCCATATATCTGGGTATAGCTTCTCTACAACAAGTGGGTTCATCCAATACATGTTAAACAATACAGCAAGATCAATATAGTCTTGTGTATCAAAACCACTAGTAATCTTCTCCATCATCTCATCTAGTGGTAGCCCCTTATACTCGTTAAACAACTGGTTACGCTTCTCAAGTAGATCACGATACCTCTTATGTGGATAGACATTGTTCTCCCAGTTAATATCAAAGAAACCACCAGGTATTTGTAGCATCCTCCACTTATCCTCAATACTCAACTCTTCCCCACGAGCTATCTTCCATGATATAACATACTGTGTATCATTACACCTACCCCGGATAAACTCTTGCAACTGGATAAGTAGTGAACCAGTCAAGTCTATAGTCACATGTATATCCGGGTACAATTTAGACAGCCAAGCCATCTTAAAATAATCCTTAGCAGCATGGAGTCTAAGCCAAGGCATATAGGCTTTACCACTAGGATCAATGTAGAATGGCTGGTGTTGGTGCCATACAATAGCTATATACAAGGGTTCTTCTCCATTATAACTCTCTACAAAAACACTAGTATAACATATAGAAAGTAGTGTAAACACTATAAGGAATACAGTGATAAGCCTAGTATACAGCATAGCATTTACACCATAAGCCTATGTATTAAGCAGTAGATACCATTCCATGTCTATTATAGCTTTCCCAGCTATAACCACTATAGCCTTAGCTAAGATACTGGTTCACCATTTATTGTTGCTTAGCTATAGTTTTTAGTTTTCTCTTAAGTAGTCTTTGTGCATGGAATGGTATATCCCATGAGCCATACCTATTGTGTATTATGTACTTCTCTTCTCTAGCTAGCTTCTCCAGAAAACCAATTATGTGTTCCTCAATACCTATCCTATCATACAGTACCTCATAACCAAGTGCTAGCCCGGACAAGAATGTACCTGGTTGTAGATTCTCTTTAAACAACTCCATGTCCATGACATGTATGTCTACACCACAGATCCTATAGTCTAGACACAACCTATTCCTCAACCTATACTCAGTATCAAGCTTACTACGTATATCAAGCTCATCCCTAATAACAACGACTAAGTCAATATCTCTACCATAGCCCATATACACAGTACTACCAAACAATATAACACTCAGTAATTTGTCACCAAAATACTTTCTAAGAAAACCTAGAATCCTAGATAAGACCCTTTCTTTGGAGAACCTTTCTAACAATATCAAGCACCTTCCTAGCTTTATCAAGAGCTTCTTCAGCAATATCTCTTGTTATAAACTCTTCAGGTGAATAAACTCTACTTCTTAACAAAAAGGGGTAACGTGTACGAGTATAGTACTCAGTAAACCAGTCAATACACTCAACAATAAAGTCAAAATCATCAATCCATTCATCCTTATAAACACGTATGAAGTAATTAGAAAGTATTACTCCATGATTAAATACATACCCTCTCTTAGCCTCAATTAATGCTTTAACAGCTTTCTCTACACATTGCTGTGAATGAAAAACAGATTCTGGATAATCACCTTCCCTAAAAGCCTTCATAGCCCTATCTAGATCCTTACAAGCTTCAAGATAGTATTTACGAGCGAATTCTTCAAAGATGCCCAATTTACAGCCACCACATACTAGCATAACATATCCATAGGATATTATTTGTAGTAGAACACTAAAGAAGCTATCCTACATAGCCACGAAACGCTATAGAATAAATGAGTAGGTGTAATAAGGTCTAAGTATGTAGTATATAATGTCCATTCATATTGTCTTTACCATGTTGTATAATCTTCTTAGTTCCTCTATGGGGTCTTCTGAGTAGTCTATTCTTAGATCAATTATTTTATCATAGGTTTTACCGTAGAGGGTTTCTCCAACTACCAATAGTGCTGAGCTATGGTCTCCACGTTTATCTCCACCTAGTAGGTGTGCTCTATATAGTGCTTCTATGATAGCCTCTACAATGTTGTGTCTAGTATTGTATACGGTATTGTATGTCTCACACAATATCCTTGGTATATCCTTTGATACAACAAGATTAGCAACAGCTATACAGTACCCACTAGCATACCCACTATACTCCTCTGGTAACCCCTCTCCACAATAGAACTCTTTATCAACACCACCCCACTTCAATACAGCTACTTGCCTAAGACAAGGCTCTGGATCACTCTCTAAAGCCTTATACAATGCATCTCTACAGCTATAGCCTTCCTCCAGTAGATCGAGTATCCTAGGGCCTAGACTTGGATTAGTATAACCCTGTGTAACAACACCACCAACACCAGCTCTAGCCCATGGAACCCTTGATCCAACTGCTATACTACCAGATACAACACCTATACCAAGCAATTTCCTCTCTCTATCAAACACTATAAGACTATACGTCACACCATTACCTCCTCCTATGTCTCTACTCTTAATCTCCACCTACTATAGTCTCTATAGCTTAGTATCATAGATAACAGTGTATACACTATTACAGCTATTACAACACCAGCTATCAATCCATACATAAACCACTTAGCATTAACAGTAGAAGCATTGTATCCACTAGCATTACTATAGCCACCAAGTACTCCATGTGGTAACGGTTTCCCAAGAGGCTTTAGTATAGCTTGGTATGTATTCTTAGACAGTAACAGCGTTATTGACTTAGAGTATAGTATTGATAGTATTAATGGTGTTAAAGCTTTACTATAGTCTCCTAGACTCTCTAGTTCTCTAGCATAGATATAATAGTATACTGGGAGTATAGAGTCTACATTAATACTATTTATACAATACAGTGCTTCAATAGATATGTGTTCTACTAGTTTCTTCTCAACACTAGCATTATCTATAAACATCTTATGTATAGCATTAATGGAGTATACTATAGCTAGTATAGAGTCAGCTATTAACTCATAGCTATTATTCTCTAACATACAGTCTCTAGCCATACCAA
>CAYXOO010000121.1:0-4705 GCA_964466845.1 uncultured Desulfurococcaceae archaeon | reverse complement strand
AGCTGGTTTATTGGTGTTTCTATTATGTGTTGCTTCCTCTTTATCTCTACTATATCCATTGTTATTGTGTACTTCATGTATGGTTTTCCTGCCATGCTGTATTTTACAGAGTATATGCTTATATAGAGTAGTATTCCTTCTCTACTATACCTGTATACTCTTTTTTCTAGATAGAAGGGTATGTATTCACTATAGTCTTTATATACTATGAAGAACCCTGGTTGTTTAAGCTCTTGTACTACCTCTAGGCTTTCTAGGGTGTTTGGGTTTACATAATAGGGTATGTGCTGGTTAGGATCTAGTACTAGTGTATCATTTTCACTTGGTAGTCTATTGCTCCAGTTATAGTATACGTAGACTGGTGTCTTTAGTGCTGTATACATTGATTCTTCTGCTAGGCTATAGTTTAGACTACAGTATAGCATGGTGTACCTTAGCTCTAGTGTGAAACCAGTAGTGTTTACATCAACGACTGTTGCATTCAATAACCCCTCTATCCATCCAGATACATAGATTGTCTTGTTAACAGTTCTTAATGGGTACCTATAGATACCGATTAAGACACTATATACCATGTAGTCTCCAGTGTTAAGCGGGTAGTTTGTAGTTGATTGCACTGGGTATAACATTGTTGCTAGTATGACTAACGCTATTGCTACTAGTGTAGAAGCTAGTCTATAGTTCATCCTATGTAACACCCTAGTATCCCTACCCCTAGGGATGGCCTCTCTATTTATGTGCTCGTATAGTATGTGTAGAGTAGATGTTATAGATAAATATTGTCTCTTACAGAGATTAGTTGTAGATGGGGTGTGCATGTATTGCATAGAGCTATAGTGCTTGGACTGCTTGATACACGTAATGGCTATACATACCTTGGTGTTGCACGTGCTTTTAGTGAACTAGTAGACATTGATCTAGTGCTTGAGCCTCTAGCTCTACACTCTAATGGGAGGATAATATTCTATGATACAGACTACTATGGTATACTGCTTGATAAAGTAGAGGGTATTGTAAGGAATAGTAGTGTTAAATCATTAGTCTTACTAACACCTGTTGCTCCAAAGGATGTCTACGGTGATTTCATTGATTATCTTAAGAGTATATGTGTAGACAATAATATCCCACTGTATATACAGTTGTCGTTTAAACTACCATATACTAGCAAGAGCCTTGTTAAGATACTAAAGCTTGATGTAGAAGAGTATATCGGGGAGACTATTAGTAATTCTAGTGCTGTTATAGTGGATAATAGCTTCTACCTAGAGACAAGTGGCAGTAGACCAAGATCCATGGAGCTTAGGACAACACTTGCATCCATAGCTAAGGAATACAATGTTAGAGATGCTACTGGGTTTACAGATTTTATTGGTGGTAAGGGGTTTGCAGCAATATATGATCCTAAGAACCAGGTGTATGTAGACGACTTCATACCTAGTCCATTCTTATTCGAGACTCCATGGATACGGGGTATTGCTAGTGAGTTAGCTAGTGAGAAGACACGTGTACATGGGCTTGATATACTACTTGTTCTCTCAATACACTATGTAAGAAGCGTATATAGGAGACTGAACTGTAGAGAAGTACTTGGTTTTTATAGAGAAGTTGTTGATAAATCATTTTTCTATTGGAGACGAGTAGCTAGTGATAAAGTTGTAGACTATATTGCTTCACCACTAGCCTCTATAAAGGTTCTAGCTGAGAGATACATGGTTTTAGATAATATTGGTAGAAGCTTGACTAATGTTATTGAGAATCAGTCTCTACTATTAGACTATATACCGAGTAGTGGATCAAATATTGTTATGGCATTACCGCACAACTATGTTAGAGATGTTAGTGATGTAGCTGGGCCGGATCGTATAATAAGGGTTGAGGCTAAGGGATTACTTGTTGCTGGCCGTGTAAGGTTTGGTAGTAGTCGTTTCCTAGCAAAGTTGTTAATGAGTGTTATGTCTAGGAATAAACGTGTTAGAGCTGTTATGAGTCTACGCTACAACCCATTGTTTATAGACGCTGCTGTCAAGCAGGGTGTTACTGCTAAGGAGATAAAGCTTACACCACCACCTAATAGGGAGCCGTGGAGGGTTTCTCGTGAGGAGATTATAGAGTATAATATAGAGAGGATTACAAGTGCTGTGCCAAAGGATAAGAACTACTTTATACTCTACTATACAGAGGCCCTAAACTCTGAACCAGCAATGATGTTCTTTGGCCCAACAGCTACTGATATAGTGTCTAGAGTGATCGGTATTGCACGTATGATTAGAGAGATGTATGGGAAGACAAGGAGCTAGCTTCTTCATACTCTCTACCAACAACTCTACACCACTTATGAGGCTCCTCAACACCACCTGGACAGCCCTTACCATGTCGGATAGGCTTTTCTATACGGCTAAGCAGTACTATACGACTAGGCATACTCTCACTAAGAACCATATAACCTGTCTCCATGGCTAGCTTCTTAGCATAATCTCTAACCTCCTCATGGCTAGGCATACTAGCTGATGTTAAACGCCCACGGCTACGCCCCATAAACATGTAGGCTTTAACCTCTATGTATGTAGGATTACCCTTCTCAATAAGCTTTTTGAAGCCAGCTATGTCTTTATCACTATCATTGAATCCCTTGACAAGTGTTATACGGTATACCGTTGGGCATTTAAAGCTTGGAAGCAACTCTATAGTCTCTAGTACAGCTTCCCATGCATGTTTAACAAGTGGTCTATTAAAGTAGCTATACATATCCTTGTTCCACGACTCTAGGCTTAGGTATAACTGGCTTGGCTCAGTCTCTAGTTTGGAGAGAGTGTCTGGTCTATAACCGTGTGTTACAAGGAATGTTGAGAAACCACGTCTCTTATACTCCATGATAAGCTCTCCTAGTCTTGGATAGAGTGTTGGTTCACCAGCTAGGCTTATAGCTGCTTGATTAGGCTCCAACGCCTCTCTATACATCTCCTCTGGTACACGTGGGTTCCCCTTAAACCCACTGACTATCCTCCTATACTCTATAATACTCTCCTCAACAAGTACTTCTGGATCATCGATTACTGGTAGTCTTGTCTCATCCCACTCCATACCAATGTCTTCTGGCTGTATCCTCCAACAGTGTAGACAACGGTTCCAACACCATGCAACAACTGGCGTCATTTGTATACAACGGTGGCTCTCAATACCATACCATAGGCATTTGTAGCAGAATCTCTGGTTTACAAGAGCTTCTTTTGTCCAGTAACACCTTTTTACAGCACCTATTGTCCCTATAAAGTGATACCCTTGTTTCTTCAACACCCTATATATCTCTCTATAGACACTACTGCTTCTCCAAAACTCTTCTCTCTTCTTCTTGACTCTACTCCAGTCTATGTTTAGCCTCAATAGCTTCCTAGACATAGCCTCTAATACCCCGTGTCTATCCTATAGATACACGTCTTAATAACGCATCCCTATATAGTTAGTTTTTCTAGCAGAAACTTTATCCTAGATCAATACATAGGTTATTAGCTGGGATAGGGTGTGGGTATTGAATATACTAGTGATTGGGTGTAGCGGTTTCCAAGGATATGTACTGGGTATTGCAGAGAGTCTTAAGGAGTTGATGCCGGAGCTTGAAATGACTGTTATTGTTAAAGAGGATCCACTCCACAAACCAGCTATTGTTTCTAAGAGGATCCCCTTCTCTAGGAGGATAGTTGTTAAGAGAGATAACTGGTTGTGTATCCTAGCTAGACTTTATAGGGAGATGGAGAAGTACTCTATAGTCATAATAGGCTGTAGAACCATTTGTCCAAGCTTCTATACATTGTTTAGTATATTTAAGAAGGCTTTTACAGTATCTATTATGTCTGGACACGAGTTCATACCACGTATTAGCCGGGGTGTTGGGATAGCTAATTTACTGATCCTACAGTGGCCTGAACAAAAGCTATTGTATAGAGGAGGCGTTGTTGTAGGACCTATCTATGAGAAGCCATTGTATAAACCAGTTACTAGAGACTCTATAGTGTTTATCATTGATACGCCTAGGTGGAGTGTTGGGGAGAGTGTTAGAGATATTTTGGCTAGAAAGCTAGAGTGTTTTGGTTCTATAAAGTTCTGTGATACAAGGTGTATACATGGTATAGATTTAGATAAAGCTATTAGTTGTGCTAGAGTCGTTGTTACAGATGATTACTATATAGCTTTCTATTCTAGACTAGCTTATAGCAAGAGAGTCGTTATTCTAAGGAGGGGTGTTGATAAGAGGGACTGTTTTAATGCATGGATGTTGTCTAGGAAGCTTGGTATAGAGTACTTGTGTATAGACTCTATAGACTATGATGTGCTGGCCATGTCTATAGATCGTGTTTTAAAGAAGAATACTGTTGAAAAATACCATAGTAGTGGTAGAGCGTTAGCTAAAAAACTATTATACATGATCCTATAGCTACTTCTTCTCTACATACTCCTTATATACCCATCCATTCTCAGTACGTACAGCAAGTCCTTCCTTCTTAAGATCCTGTAGTCTACCCCTTATGGTATTATAGTTTAAACCAGTAAGCTTCTGTATCTCCTTAGGTGTTAATGCACGTTTCTCCCTCTTAAGCGTCTCAAGGACGATTTCCTTAGCAGTCTTCCTCTCAGCCATGACCCATCTACCCTAATGCATTCTTTATACACTATGATCTGATTAGGCCTCCCTAATAAAATTGATCCTAGG
>CAYXOO010000120.1:0-4856 GCA_964466845.1 uncultured Desulfurococcaceae archaeon | reverse complement strand
GTGCATAGCAAGGAGTGCTCCAAGGATCCTACGTCTACCCATACCAGTTTCTCTAGAAAGGTAATCTTGTATCCACACTAGTGTTCTTTCTGGAAACCACTTTAGCTCACGTGCTAACTGCATAAGGAATGTTGGTTCTGTTGATAGAATAGATACATCGTCTATCTCAAGTACACCTTTGTTTAAAGCCTCTTTAACATAGGTTTCTTGTAGTGCATCAAATATCTGTATCTTAAGGTTAGGTATATTGTAGCGTTCCTTCAACTTTATAGCTACAGTAGAACCTGTACCACCAAGTCCTACTACATAGTACATTATAGCAGAGGTACTCATGGTTTAGACCCCACACTCACAAACTATCTTAGCTAGTTAGTCATGATATAATTTAAATATACTCGGATATTTAAGGATTGAGGTAATCAACGGCTTATGTTACTATAGGTTTTTCAATAACTTTTAGTATAATGGCTAGGATGTAGTAGCTAATAATTAGGGATTTAGGGATTTTTGAATATGCTAAAACACTTATTTAACCTAGGTAATAAGTAATGAGTATAGGCACTCTTAACAATATCTTAGTGCTTGTGCTGGTGGTATTCTTGATGCTCTGTATGCTGGGAATAGTGTTGCCAGGAACCCTATTGTTTCTGTAATAGCCGTTGTCTTTAGTATTAGCTCTGGTGTTACATGTGGTTGTGCATATATTGTTATCTCTATAGGCTCCCTGATCACCAGTCCCTTAGAAGCTATAATGTATGCTCCAATTACCCCAGCTAACACACCTATTGCTAACCCAATACTTGTTATCAACAAACCCTCACATACTACTAGCAATAGTATATCCGTATCTCTAAGCCAAGTGCTTTAAGTACACCTATTTCTCTAGTACGTGCAACTACACTTGTTATCATTGTAGCAGCTATACCAGCTGTTGCAACAGCGAATGCTGATAGTGATGTAGAGAATACTATATAGTTTATACCACTAGCTATCTTTGATACAGCATGTGTTATCTCTTTGAATGATACAATAGATGCTAGTCCATGATAGTCTCTCCTAAGCTTCTCAGTAATTAGTTCTACATATTCTGGTTTCTCAACAATTACTATCAATCCAGTCCATTTACGTAGACCTAGTAGTCTATAGCCAGAATCTAGTGGTAGGAATACTATATTGTCTGGACTAAGACCTATTGCTCCACCATACTCACCTAGTATACCAGCTACACGTATATTTACTCTCCTAACACTATATTGTCCCCTACCAAGGCTATGTACAATAGTTATCCGTAATACATCACCTGGTGTACAGACTACATGGCCTCTAACAATATCTCTAGAAACCCAGTATCCTATAATACCACAGCATGTATCATGGCTATTAGGCCTTGTACCCTCAATAATCTCTAGTCTAGGGAATGCTTTAAACAATACATCATAGTCTATAGCATATATACTTACTTGTCTAGAGCCAAAAGGTGTATCTATATAGCCTACCGTCATGTAGAACGGCTCAACAGTATCTACTCCATCAAAGCTCTTGATATACCCTATATCTCTCCATGTAAAAACATAGTCTCCAGAACTATACACTAGTACAAGGTTTTGACCAAGACTATTAAGTTCACCTACAACATAGTCTGAATAACCAGATACAACACTAACCATCATAACAGGTGCTGTAGGCCCAATAGCTACTCCAACTATTGTTAAAACTGATCTTAGTCTCCTCTCTCTTAAAACCTTTAGTGAATACCATATCAAATCCCTTATTAATACCAATGTTTCTCACCCGTTTAATCTCTCACCCCTATATTAATGGTTTGTCTAAACCCCGTTATATATTTGAGACTAAAGACAGTATATATAATCACTAATATAGTGTATCTAGAAATTACTGGTAGAGAAGTAATCAATAGCTATAATGGAAACCCTTATCTCTCTGATAGACTAGATAGTATATTGAATGAACCTAGTTATCTGGGTGAATAATGTGTTCCCAGTTATAGCAATAATAGCTATTGCATCAATTATATCACTACTAGGATATAGAGTACCTCGTAGCAAGTATATTGGTGCAGCAATATGTGGTATAGCATGGTTCTGGGTTATAGAGTTTATATGTATGATAGTGTTTGCTCCAGGGATTGGTGTAGGTGATGCAGTATACTGGATTATAACAATGAGTTTTGGTGCAGAACCACTTAAGCCTCCACCACCAGAGTATCTACATGGGCTACTGCTTACTGATGCAGTTGTTAGTTTTGTGTTACTAGCACTAGTTGTAACTATTGTTGTAGAGAAGTTTACTAGGAAGGCTATGGAGGACTATACTGCTGAGGTGAAGGGGTTGCGTAAGAAGATTAACTGGGTAGACCATATAGTATTGATTGGGTGGAGTAGAGCATCAGAGTATGCATATAGGGAGTTAAAGAAGATATCACCAGAGACAAGGATAGTGGTTGTAGTAGAGCCAGATAGAGCTGAAGAAGTATGGAAGGTTATTAGTGGAGTCAAGGAATCAGTTAGAGGAGGCTTTACTGAGAAGACTAAGGACTTCATACTAGGTAGGGAATGGGATTGTGTAATAGGAGGTGATCCATGTAGTGAAGATGCATTAGAGAGAGCGTGTGTATGGAGAGCTAAAAGCATAGTTATATCACTAGATGATGACTCACGATCAGCTGCTGCATTGCTGCAGGTGAAACATGTTATTGCTAGACATCGTGAGGAGGTAGAGGGTCTTGGTAGGAAGATATATGTTGTTGTAGAAGCTCTTAGGGATGAAAACGAGCCACTACTACGTAGTGCTGGCTATGGAGAGTATATAAAGACTGTTGTTGTTATATCACGTAGCCTTGTTGGTAGATTGCTTGCTAGTTGTGTTATAGAGCCTAGTGTAGTAGCATTCCTATGTGATGCAACAAGTGCTACCTATGGTATAACAGCTTTTCGTGAAATACCTGCTTCTAGACTAACTGATAGAGAGATAGAGTATGGTGTTCTACAAGAGAAGCTTCTTAGAGAGAAAGAGCTTGGTAAGAGAATGGTTGTACTCAGTATTATAAGGTCTGAGAAGGAGTGTAGAGATACTAAAGACTGTATAGAGGTTATAAACAATCCTGACTACACCACTATTATAAAGCCTAGTGATAAACTAATAGTGTTGTGTTATGAAGAGACATTATTGGAGAAAGGGAGTATAGACCTTGGTGTTGAGAGAGGCTTTATGATAGAGAGCTATGAGTGGTTTAGAAAGGGTAGTCTAGAGAAGCTATGGAGTATAAGACGTAGTGGTGGACACATAACAGTTGTTGGATGGACTGAAGCATCAGAGTCATTCATTAGTGAAGTAGTTAATACACAGAAGAGACTAGAATATGTTGTCGACGGAGAACTAGCTCCTGGAGAGACTATTAACAAGACAATAATAGCTCTTACACAAGACACTGGATCGCTGAGGAATGGTTTTGAAGACATTGTTGTTGTAACAGGTGATCCAACTAACCCTAGATTACTGCGTAGAGCAGGTGTTTTATCTGCTGATGTAATTGTTACAGCTATTGGTGATGATCCAAAGACTACTCATACACTACTCCATATAAGAGAATTGTTTAGTGCTCGTCCCGGGCTCCTACCAGGTTATGAAGAGAAGGTTGTTATTGCAGAGACAGAGCTTTCTATGACACAGAGGATACTTATTGATAACAAACTAGTTGATGTAGCTATTGCTAGCCGTAGTTTTAGTGGTAGACTACTAGCTTACGCAGCCCTTGATCCAAGTATATATGGTTTTATAGAGGATATAGCTAGTGCTACAACTGGTGAGCTTGACTTAAGAGAGATTGTTGTTGGTAAGAAGATACTTGGTGATAGGAGGGAAACAAGGTTTATAGATTTGTTTAGACAACTCAAACAAGTCTATAAGATGACACCAATAGCTGTTGTTACAAGACATAATGGTGGATATATAATAGTGCATATACCGTTTAGTGAGAGGATTGTTAGAGAAGGTGATAGACTAGTAGTATTATCCTATAGTAGGGCTAGAGCTATATCTCCCTCTCAGTAAACAACACTATATCATACCATAGCATACTCTTAACTACTCGTTTTATAGAAGGTTTTAAAAGGTATCACTAGTAATAGTATCCATTACAGTTGTTTTTGGGTGATAGTTGTGGCCGTACTAGTGCTTATAGGTTTTTTAATACTTATTATGATGTATGTCTTGTTAACCATAGAGTTTATGCATAGAACAGCTGTTGCTATATTCATTGCAGGCATTGTATTTATTGTCAACATCGTGTTTAGGTTTTGTTCGTTTGAAGAATTGTTTGAAGGTATTGATCTAGATACTATACTACTGCTTATGAATATGATGATAATTGTTGGTGTACTTGGTAAATCCGGTTTATTCCAGTATATAGCATTGTATCTAGTATCACGTTTCTATAGAAAGCCGTTTAAACTACTTGTGTTGCTCATGTTGTTTACAGCTGGTGTATCTGCTTTTATAGATAATGTTACAACTATATTGCTTGTAGCACCTGTTATTATAGAGATTTGTAGAAGGCTAAGGGTTTCACCTATACCTCCACTACTATGCATGGTTTTCTCATCAAATATTGGTGGTACTGCTACACTGATTGGAGATCCACCGAATATAATTATTGGTTCAACAGCTAAGCTTGGTTTTATGGCATTCATCTATAATCTTACACCAATTGTTGTTATTGATATGCTCTTATTCATACCACTTGTAAAGCTGTTGTTTAGGAAATGGTTTATTGTCTATAGCGAGAGACTTGTAAAACATGGTGAGTCTATTCGTAGAGAGTTTTTGAATGGCTCTGT
>CAYXOO010000119.1:0-4886 GCA_964466845.1 uncultured Desulfurococcaceae archaeon | reverse complement strand
ATACTACTGGGATACAACAGAGTATAATGATGGAGTCTATAACATAACACTAGTTGTATACGATAAGGTAGGACACATAGCTATAGACACGATATTCATACATGTAGACAATACAGAGCCTACTGGTGAAATAACAAGTCCAGTATCTGGTGAGGTTGTCACTGGTGTAATCAATGTATCGTTTACATATAGTGATGAATGGCTTTATAGCGTATACCTAGTAATAAATGGCTCATGGATCAATGTTACTGGCTTATACAGTTATATGCTAGATACTAGCTTGTATCCAGATACTCTATTGAATATAACGTTATACGCAGTCGATATGGCTGGTAATAGCCATGTGGATACAGTATTTGTAGAGATAGACAATACACCACCATATACTAGCATCATATACCCAGTAGATGGTATGTGGCTTTCTGGTACTGTAGAAGTACTATTGAACTATAGTGATAAACACTTGTATAAAGCAATACTATACATAAATGGAACAGCTATTGAGTTAACAGACAATACATACCTATGGGATACCAATAGCTACTCTGATGGGGTCTACAATCTTACATTAGAAGCAATAGATGTTGTTGGACACACTAGTAGTTATACAGTAATAGTCTATGTAGACAACACAATACCATACACAATGATAACTAGTCCATTGAATGAGAGTATAGTGTATGGAGTAATAGAAGTATCAATGGAATACAGTGATCCATGGCTCTATAGAGCATACCTAGTAGTTGAT
Organism: uncultured Desulfurococcaceae archaeon; assembly: GCA_964466845.1. GTDB lineage: Archaea > Thermoproteota > Thermoprotei_A > Sulfolobales > Desulfurococcaceae > CAYZRH01. Next base: position 4,138 of record CAYXOO010000119.1, on the reverse strand, counting down.
GGAGAGTGGATCGATGTTACTGGCTTATACAGCTACTCACTAGATACAACAACACTATGTGATGGAGTGCATAATATAACGTTGTATGCAGTAGACTATATAGGACATAGTAGTAGCTATACAGTACTGGTTATAGTTGATAATAGTCCGCCAGAAGCAATTATTACAAGTCCAACCAGTAGGTCATTTGTTGAGGGATTAGTAGAGATAGAGTTTAGCTATAGTGATACAACACTATCTAGTGTAACACTATACATTGACGGTGAAGCAATAGATGTTACAGGGCTATACAGCTACACACTAGACACTACACTACTAACTGATGGAGAACACTTAGTAGCTATAGAAGCAGTGGATTCACTAGGTAGAACAACTAGGTATACCATAGTCCTATATGTAGATAATAACCCACCAGAAGCATCTATCAATACTCCATTGAATGGGTCTTATGTAGAAGGTGTTATAGAGATAGAGTTTAACTATAGTGATGTATACCTAAGAGATGCACTATTATACATAGGCTCTAGTGTATACAATGTAACCAATCTACAGAGCTATACATTTGATACAACAAGTCTTGCTGATGGAGAGTATGTAGTAAGGCTTATTGTACACGATGCTATAGGACATGAGACAGTTGTAGAGACCACTATATACATTGACAATACACCACCAGAAGCTACAATAACATGTCCTGCAGATGGAGAACTAGTATCTGGTGTTATCACGGTACTACTCAACTATAGCGACTTGTATCTAGATAAAGCATTACTAGTTATTGATGGAGAGACAATCAATATCACTAATAGCTATAGCTACTCACTAGACACTAGATTCCTATGTGATGGAGAACACGTTATCGAGCTCCATGTACTAGACATGATAGGACATGAGATTATAACAAGTATAGTTGTTGTAGTAGATAATACAGCTCCAGCTATAGAGATAGCTAGTCCATTAAACAACACAGTAGTCTATACTGGATCCCTACTGGTTGAATGGAGTATAGCTGAAGAACATCTAGACAAGGTAGTACTCTATATAGATGGAGAAGGAGTTGATGTAACAAACCTAGGGAACTACACAATAGACATAGACCAGTTAACACTAGGAATACACAATATAACACTATATGCAGTTGATAAGCTAGGGCAATCAACAGTATCAACAGTATTTATAGAGAAGAAACAACTAGTAACCACTACACCAACAACACCAACCACTACAACACCAGTAACAACCAAGACAACAACCCCAACATCATCACCAACAACTACAGAGACAACAACACCTACAACAACTCCAGTATCAACAACACCAGTAGAGAAGCCTGGAGTACCAGTAGGTATAGTAGCTGTAGCAGTAATGGTTATTGTAGTACTCATAGTAGCTATACTAGTGTTTATGAGGAGGAGATAATCTTCTCTATAACCTAGGCTTTTTTCCTCCATAATAACAAATACTGTTTCTCACTTAATGCTAGATATACTTATTATAAAGGTTGAGACTATTTCTTTATATATAAGGGTTGGTGTGTGGGTTCTAAGAGCTATGTATAAGTACTGTATAGCCTCTATACTACTAGTACTAATTGTCTACACATCTATTGTTTATCCATACCCAGTTGAACCAGCCAGTACTAGGTCACTCTATAGTGTATATGGTAATGTGTTTACTATAGTCTATGTACCTAGGGATTACAAGAGTATAGGTGAAGCACTAGAGAATGTGAAATCCGATGCAATAGTTGTTGTTGAACCCGGTGTTTATAGAGAGTCTATTAATGTATCTAGACTTAGTAGAATCATAGTATATGGTTACGGGGCTACAATAGCTGGTGTTGATAACTCAAAGCCTGTTATCAGTATTCAAGAGTCTTTTGAAGTAGTTTTCAAGGGGTTTAAAATAGTTAATGGATCAACTGGTATAGATGTAGTTGGTTCAATGAATATAGCTGTTAGAGATTGTGTATTTAATGGTGTAGATACTGGGTTATCAGTGTCTATTAGCTCCTATGTTGTTATAGAGAATAATAGTTTTGTTAACACTTCTAAAGCACTAGATCTCGTCTTTGTTAATAAAGTAGCTATTGTAAATAATACTGTAGAGAATTCAGACTATGGACTAGAGGCTTATCGTTTAAAGAATGCTAGTATAGTCTATAATAGATTCTATGATGTAAGGAAATATATCCTATGTATACGAGTCTGTACTAACACTAGAGCTTATTTAAACATACTAAATGGCTCTAAGATAAAGGTCTTAGGTGATATAGTGTTTAATAGTCTAGGTAAAATACTCTACTGGTATAATGGTAGACTATATTATGGACAAGTAGGTAACTACTGGGTTGGATTGAGGTGTATTGATAGTAATAGAGATGGTGTTTGTGAACAAAGGTTTACTGAAGGTGTTTTCATAAAGGATAAATACCCGCTTAAAAACCCTATCAGCTACTATAGCTTTATTGGTAGACCAGGTGATGCTGTAGAGTTTATTAGGCCAGCTATTATTGATTATGCAAGATATGTTGATGTACATGGGTATTATAGAGAGTTCTATATGTCTGGATCAAGTGTTTTTAGACTGTATGTTAAGGCTCCTCTAGACTGGATAAATGTTAGCCTATATAATGATAGTGGGTTAGTTGATACACTATTGTCTCTTAGTAGTGTATCTACTGGTTCTATAGACTTTAGTATTGATGCTACCCGGTATAGTGATGGAGCCTATAGATTGTATGTAAGATACTCCATAGCTGGATTGAATATAACTGGCTATACATACATGGATCTAGTGATAGACAATACTCCAGTAGATATTGTTTTACCAAAGAACACTCTGTTATATAACAACTCAGTGGCTACTACTGGGATAATAACTATTGAGTGGAAAGTTGTTGACGACAACTACTATAGTTCAACAGTATATATTGATGGAGAACCAGTCTATACCACGTATAAGTATAGAGATAGGATAGTAGTTGATCTAGATAGACTAGGTAGTGGTACCCATAATATCACTATAGAAGCAATTGATTATGCTGGTCACAAGTGTTCAAAGACATTATTCATAGAAATAGTATCACTAAATAATACACTACATACAAGCCTGTATAAAGAGACAATAACATCTATTATTCCATCAAATACACTACTAGTCTATAGAGTGTTTATAGTAGTAGCTATAGCTATTCTAGCAATAACTCTAATCCTATTGGTAATCTATAGACATAGGTTTAGATAAGCATTTTATCTTGTAAAGAACTCTATGTAATGTTTATGTACTGGTTTCTCTCTATACAATGTATCTTCTTATCGTCTCCGAGTAGAGCGATATATTATTTATCTATAGCTTGTGTATAGTGTTAGAGTAGCTTTAGGGTATGAGAGATATGGATTGGGTGTATAGTGTATGAATGGATTGGTAGCCAGATTGTGTCTCATAGTACTTGTCTTGTCAATAGCTTACTGGCCACTAGCTACTATCCAAGGCCATAGTATAGCTCCTATAATGGCTTCAGAGAACATAGTCTATGTACCAGATAATTATACTAGTATACAAGAAGCTATTGATAATGCTGTACCAGGTACAGTAGTTGTTGTTAGAGAAGGTGTTTATAACGAGTCTATACGTGTTATTGGTAAGAACGATTTAGTGATTACTAGTGAGGGCTATGTAGTATTAAATGGTAGCTGGATAGGTGGTGATGGTGTTGTTATACAGTATTCTAGTAATATCACTATAGCTGGTCTTAAAGTATATGGTTATAAACGTGGTGTTGTTATAGAGGGTTCTAATGGAGTTAGACTAGTGGAGTGTACAATAGATTCTAGTGACTATGGAGTATTGTCTAGAGATTCAAATGATATAGCTATCAACACCTCTACTATAAGAACTAGTAGTCGTTATGGAGTCTATATTGTTGATACATTGAATACTAGTATATTGTCTACAAAACTACTTGGTTCTGGATTATACGTTAACGGTAGTGATAGTGTATGGAGAAGCCTTACTGTATGGAATACAAGTGTTAATGGTAAACCACTTGTTTATCTAAAAGATATAGACTATGGTGGAGCTAGTCTTAGTTCTAAATACTCTATTGTTGGTCAAATACTAATGTATAATACTAGGA
>CAYXOO010000118.1:0-4896 GCA_964466845.1 uncultured Desulfurococcaceae archaeon | reverse complement strand
CTACTAAACACTATATTATAGATGGCCTATAGAGTAGGATACTAGGATAAATAGAGCCCAGAGTGGACTCCATGAGAGGAGAAGCCAAGAGATGGTTTAGTGAAGCTCTATGGGATCTAGATACTGCTAGAATACTCTATAGAGAGAAGAGGTTTAATGCAGCAGTATTTTATGCACACCAAGCAGCAGGAAAAGCTGTAAAAGCACTATTGTATAGTATAAACGAGTCTCCATGGGGCCATAGTATAAGGGATCTATTAATGAGATACTATAGGAGTAAAGGAGTGGATATAAATGAGGAGATCCTCTCTTATGCTAGAGAACTAGACATACACTATATACCCTCTAGATACCCTAATGCACACCCAAGAGGCACACCACATGAGGCTTATGACGAGAGGATAGCTTCTAATGCACTAAAGGCTTCTGAGAAGATAGTAGACTATATAGGGAGGCTTCTAGGTTTTGAAAGAGAATAGAGATGCTTTACTAAGAGAGGTTGTAGAGAGGATAAAGTCTAGGTATAATATTGTAGCTATTATATTGTTTGGATCACGTGCCCGGGGAGACCATACTCCATGGAGTGACTATGACTTACTTGTAATAGCTGATTTCTATCAACCATATCTTGATAGGATTAGGGATATATTGGAGGCTATAGGTGATATACCATTACCTATTGAGCCACATCCATATACTTTAGAGGAAGCTATTGAGATGCTTAAGAAGGGTAACCCAACAATCTATGATGCACTTGATGAGGGTATTTTGTTGTATAGTAGTGAGAGATTTAATAAGCTTAAGGAGTTGTTTAGAGTTCTTAAGGAGAAGGGTATGGTTAGAACAGAGACAACAATAATCATCCCCAGTAATGAGTAGCTATATGGTTATTATATAGGTGTTATCAATAGCTTATACATAACTATTAAATACCTATAAGACATGGTATACATGATCACTTGTAGAACCTATAGTGTATTCTAGAGGTGATTGTTTATTGTCGTATAAGTCGTATGTTAAAGACTTGGTTGTATTGGTACTAGTAGGATTGCTTGCTATTGAGATTGGAGCACTCCTTCTATCTACATTCATAGTATTAAGTATATATGGCGGCTTAAGCCATGTTTTAGAGAAGGGATTCTCTCTAGCTAATATTATAGAGTATTTTAAGGAACACTTATTAGAGGCTGGATTAGCTATAGCTTTAGGCCATATCCTCATAATATGTCTTAGATCCATTGTTGTTAGGTATTATTATAGGAAACACTCTATAGACTGGAGACATGATCTATATAGGATAAGGGATAAAGTGTTATGGGTTAGACTAGCTCCATTATTAGTGATAGCTGTAGTACTAGACATACTGCTTACTATAGCGTATACTGGTTCAATACTAGACTATAGACCACAGGCTATAGTGGAGTATCTATTCTATGTAAAAGCAGGTACTGGGCTTGTTGGCTATACACTAGCTTTTATATACTATATTGTAGAAGGGCTATGGCTTGTAACAACTCTAGAGATAGGGGATAGATGGAGAAGCCTTGGTGGACTCCTTGTACTACTGATTGGATGGACACCAATACATATATTGAGACCTAGTGGATTAGACCCAATAAACCTACTATCGGCTATAACGACAGCAGTACTACTAGAAGCAACACATAAGAAGACACAATCACTAACACCACCACTACTCCTATGGATAACAATAGTCATTGTATAACCTCTAACAACCATATAACTATAACCAACCTAGTCTTAGCTATAACCATTATTTTCTCATAAGTCCCCTAAGCTCTCTAATAACTCTAAAATCCTCCTCTAATTCATCTACATCATAGTTTAATGGTATTCCACGTGTTCTTAACTCATATAAGAACTCTCTTATACTTAACCCAGCTATTTCAGCAGCTTTTCCTAGTGATACACGTTTCTCACGATAAAGCTCTAAAGCAATAAGGATACGTGCTTCATACTCTAAATTACGTGGAGAAACCAAGTCAACAACTATACGTGGAAGCTTAAGCTTAACTACAACACTGCTATCAACCATAGAGCTAAGCCACCACAGAGAGTCTACTATGTAATAGACTATATGGACAAGGCTTTAATAACTCCTGCTATAAATAGCTATGAAGTAGTATCTTTCCTAGTTTTATTAATAACTATATTGTGTTTAGAGCCTTTTAGCTGCTTCTTTAACTATGGGGTCTGTATATTCTAGTTTATCGTTTATTATAGAGTGTTTCTTAAGCTGGACAAGTATGTCGTGCAGTACTCTATTACTGATACTCCTACCTTCTTTATCCTCAATAGCTTTCTTTAAGAGTCTCCATTCTCTAACACCTTCTGCTAAAGCCTTTAACACTATCCTGTACCTCCTACTAACTCTATACTCTAGAAACTTCTCAAGTTCTCTACGAGCAAGCTCTACAGCATCAACTACTATACTACTTAGTCTCCTACCATTGAATACTCTAGAATAACCATAATATGTAAGCCATCCTATAACCCCTCTAAGTCTATCAACGGCTTCTAAAACCTCATCCTCACCAACATAGTAGCCTAGCTCGTTAAACCCCTTATATAGGAAGTCTATAGCTTCACTACGCTTTAGCTTACGTGTAACAATCTCCATATAAACCCTACCATATAGTGGTGAATCTGGGCTAGAGAGTATATCATAGAATAAACCCATCTCTGAACCAGATAGTATGAAACACAGGTTATCTAGGTAGTCGTAAGCATAAGCTATAGAAGCTACTACATCAGTCCTTAATGGAGCCTGTATTCTCTGTATCTCATCAAAAACTACTACACACCTAAATCCCTGCTTTAAACAGAAATAATCCAGTGTCTTAAAAACCTCTGTAATCAATGGAGTGCCCTTTCCTCCAATTAAAAGACATACTAAACCCACTAATAGAGACACCATCAATACTCTTTAACAAACCAACAAGATAATCTAGAACCCTACGCTTACCAATCCTCTTAATAAAACTAGATAAACCACTAGCTAATACCCTATAAAGTTCTCTCCTAGACCTAAAACCCTCCCTAAGATCAAAGAGTATATATGGAGTCCTAGTCTCCTCTAAAACAGTTAGTATAAGACTAGTCTTACCAGTCCTACATAGCCCACGTACAATAACAAGTGGCTGGTTTAGATAACTAGAAAGCCTATCAAACCACATATCAAAATCGTATAGATCCCTTCTACACTTCTTAGGCCTTATATCAAACAGCATAGGTTCACACCGAAACAATAGCTCCACACCGAAACCAATAAACCATACACTAGAAGAGCTATAACAACAAGACCTTAAGTAAAGACACTCTATATTTGAATGGAATACCTAGATTACTGAGATCACTATTAGATAAGTATATTTATTAGGCAGTATACCGTATATTCCATGAAGATAAGATTTAATGTGACTAAGTATCTGGTGTAAGAACAATATCCACACTCTCTGAAATAGACCTTACAAGAGCTGTTAAAGAAAGACTAAGAACAAATTTATATCTAGGCTTTGTCATAGACTATCTATCAGATAGACACCATATACCTAAAGATAACATGCATATAGCTATTAAACCCAGGCTACCATTAAATGCTAGATCAGATGCTACAATAATGTATAATGGAACACTATATATAATAGAATTTAAAGCAAGACCTAGGCTACCCAAAGATCTTGTAGATATTGAAAGGTATGTTAAAGCAGCTAAACACATAGGATCAGTAAAATCCATACCAATACTTGTTTATACATCCAGATTATCTAAAGAGATAGCTATGATACGTAAACTAAGTTTAAAGCCTCTTATAGTATTGTATATAGCTAATGGTATGTACAGAGTAGTTTATGAGAATATATAGTGTTGATACATAGGTATACTGGTGCTTCTTCCTTGGATAAGGAGTGTACAATGTATGTTATAGACACTAACGTGATTATAAGACACTTATAGTAGCTACACGTATACCTCACTGTTGTAAACTCAATATATAATTCTCTAACACTTCCCACTAACATAGACTCTTCTACATGGGGGTATTTTGTCTTGTCTCATTTATTATCATACGTATTTTTGGATATATCTTGCTATAATCTATGATGAATCTGTCTTCATCAACTCTATATACTGGCTCCTCTAGATCAGTTATTTCTCTATAGAATACAATGTATTGGTTGATTGGTGAGTATAGTCCTGTATGTTTAGCTTTTTTCTCTAGAGACTTTAGTACATGGATACAATTAGCTATTTTCTCACGAGACCATTTAGCTTCTATAAAGACTGTTGTCTTACCTGGTTCACGTACAACTAGGTCTATTTCATAGCCTTTATACCACCAAGGCCCATATTCTACTGGTTTAGCCTTTAACAACCCTAGCTTATTAAACTCTATAAGATAATCCTCTATAAACTGTGTAAATGCTTGTGATGCATGCTCATCTATATTGTCTAGGATATAATCTACTACTTCATCTACATAGCCTAGCTCTATCTCTCTACGTAGTCTATGTATGAATTTAAACCAGAATCTAAAGTATTGATCCTTAAAGAATATCCTTGCCCCCCTACGGAAGCCTAATGGAGTCTTCTTTACAACAATATCTAGTTCTCTAAGTACATCTAGATACTTATCAACATTCCTTGGATCAACACTTGTTACACGACTGATTCTAGAAGAAGTATTGTATCCACGTGATAATGCATAGAGTATAGACATGTATGTCTTTGGTTCTCTAACTTCTTGTCTCAACAAGTTATATGCTTCATCAACTAATGGATTACCCGGATAAACAACTCTATAAACAACTTCTCTAAGACTACTAGACCCATATACATAGGATAGATATGCTGGTGTACCACCTACAATAGAGT
>CAYXOO010000117.1:0-4944 GCA_964466845.1 uncultured Desulfurococcaceae archaeon | reverse complement strand
CGCCTCACGGCCGACACTACGGGTTCATCCCTTCTTCACCCGTAGCCGCACTATCGGCGGCTACCTCTATCAACATATATTACTGCTATCTTAATTAAATATATCTATTGGATCTATGGGTTTAAGTAGCCTAATATATAGAGACACACGTGTAGCTTTAAGTCTTGCTAGACTAGATTCTATTGGTAATGATATCATAGATTCAGATAGATTATGGAGAATCAGAAGGGATTACAAATCCTGTAGAATCCTATATGGAGCTTTAGGGCTTGCTGTAGAAAGTGATTGTTTTGTCAAAATATATTGAGTGTAATGTTGTTACAGCATCTTATAGTAGTGAAGTATTTTTATCTGTTACTGCTACTAGATAGCTTAGTATTGAGAATGTGTCTCTGAAGACTGGTTTATAGGGAGTTTCCTTGGAAGATATAGATCGTAAGATCGCTCGGACTATAGCTGAATTAGATAGGATAGCTAAGAGATATGGGCTTAGTAGTTGGAGAGAACTAGAAGAGTTTATGAAGACAGTAAGTATTGATAAACCAGAAACTGATCTTGACTAGGTTGAGTACATCTATCTACGTGATAAACTAGAAGCTCTACAAAATAAGAGACAAAGAATACTAGAACAACTAAGGGAGACACGGGTTTAGCTATGTTCTGTATATGGATTGGTTATTATAGGTTCTAGATGTTATAGTTGAGGCTATGTTTTTATAGTATACTGTAGAGTATATACTCTAGAGTATACAGCTGGCGTTTCTATGGGTAACGTGTTTGTTGATCGAGAGTATGAGTTGGAGTTGCTTAAGGGGTTTGTTGAGAAGAGAGGTGTTATACTTGTTTATGGTCGTAGACGTGTTGGTAAGACTAGGTTGTTGTTAGAGTTTATCCAGAGGTTTAAGGGTAAGGTATTGTATCACCTGTGTATTGATGAGCCTATAGGTCTAATGCTTAAGGGGATTAGTAGGAAGCTTTATAGGTTATTTAATGACGATAAGCTATTGGATAAGCCACTAAGCTCTTTTGATGAATTCTTTGAGTATCTAAGAGATAAAGAGCTTGTTGTTGTATTTGATGAGTTTCCTGTTTTAGCTATGAGGTATCCAAGGATTACTGGTTTGTTACAGGGGTTTATTGATTTGTATAATGGTAGGGTTTGTTTTATACTATGTGGATCGCATGTATCTATGATGGAGAGACTAGCTAGTTATACTAGCCCATTGTATGGTAGGAGACTAGCTTCTATAAACTTGATCCACTGAAGTTCTATACTCTTAGAGAGTTCTTCCCAGGTAAAGACTGGGTTGAAATAGCCCATATATACTCTGTAACTGATGTATCCCAGAGTATATACTATGGTTTAACAATGATCTATCGTTTAGGGAGAATCTAAGAGTTAATGTAGTGAGGAAGGGTTGTTATTTATATGATGAAGCTGAGAAGCTTTTAAGGTATGAATTGAGAGGCTTAGCTATATACAATGCTATATTAGAAGCCTTGGCTTCTGGGTATAATAGGTTGTATGATATATGTGTTAAGACTGTTTTTGATAGAACATATGTTATTAAGTATCTTAGTGTACTACAAGGATTAGACATAGTAGGCTATATACAATCTATACACCTAGGTACTAGAGAGAAGCTAAGAGCACGTGGTAGACTCTATTTTATCAAGGATAACTACTTTAGATTCTACTATAGATACATATTCCCATACAAGGATCTATTGGAGCAGGAAATGGTTGATGATGTACTAGATATTATCCTAAGGGATTACAGTAACTATATGGGGTTTATATTTGAGAAGATAGCTTTTGAACTCCTCATAGAACTTAATAAGAGGGGTTTACTGAGACATAGGTTTAACAAGATAGGGAGGTATTGGTATAGGGGTGATGAGATAGATATTGTTACAATAAATGAGAAGAGTAGAGAAGCTGTGTTCTACGAGGTTAAATGGAGTAGGCTATGTAGGAGAGATGTTGAGAGGGTAATAAAGGGGCTTATAGAGAAGTCTCAAGAGACCCCTTGGGCTAAAGGCTATAGACTAGGCTATGGTATAATAGCTAGAGAATACTGTGAACCCATAGATGATCTATTGAGAAAAGGTTATGTACTGTTAAAACTAAGTGATTTCAACAGAATAGTAGAGAAACCTAGAGAACAGCAACAATAGCTTTACCAACACACATAAACCATAAACCAGCTCTACTCTCTTATAACAGTTATAAATACTGGTACATGTGCTTTCTCTAACAACTCTATAAAACCCTCAAGATCTAGCCCGGATAGCTTTTGTGCCAACCTTAGATCACCTTTCTCTATAAACAGTATTACAGCATACTTTAGTCTTGGAGGAAGCTTGTTAATAAACTCCTAATTAGCTTCTTTTCTCCTAATATCTCTCTCAATAAGTTCTTCTTCATCCAAGCTATATTCTTGGAAACTTATGTCCTGTTTCTTCTTCATACCTCTTAGTCTCCTCATCAAAACTATCTATAAGACCCATCTTAAATAATTCCCTTAGTAACTCATAGCTTCTCCATACGGTAGCTTTGTATCGTGGATAGTATTTTACAAGGTTGAGAACACCTTTATTCTCTGTCAATACTATAGCTTTCTCTCTAATACCTATAGCTAATGCATAAGCTTCTGGTGGATCAAGTGTTCTTATCCTAGGATCTAGAGCACTAGTTTCAACTATCTCTCTTACAAGACCTTCTATTTCTCTCCTAAATGGATAGAATACTAGGAATCCCTTAGCTAGTAGTTCTGATACAAAAGCTATTGTGTCTTCACTACGGATCTCGTTAAGTACTTCATCAACTACGAGACAGTAATCAAATAAATCAATAATCAATTCTCTCCTACTATACTTAGCCCAGTCTATAAGGAAAAAAGGAAACATGTATCTATGGAACATATCAATAAACCTGATCCTCCCGATCCTCCTCTTCTCTAACAACTACTACTTTGGGTATATGTGCTTTAATTCTTAATTCATTGAATTCATCAAGTGTTAAACCAGCTAGTCTAGAAGCTTTGTATTCATCACCAGTCTCTATGTATAGCACTAGAGCTTGTTTAAGCTTTATTGGAAGACTATTAATGAAGCTCCAGTCAGCTTCCCTTTCCCTAATCTCCCTCTCAATCCTCTCAATATAGTCTTCAATAGCATCCTCTACATCCCCACTACGTCTAACTACTTGCTTCCTTCTCTCCATTGTCTACTATAGCCCCTCCATCTATAACATATACTGTATGTACCTTTAATACATTTAACGTAGTTATCTATAATCTATGGACTTGTCTAAGAACATGTTGTACTGTATATGGAGTTATATAGTATGCTGGCTTGGTATTGTTGCGTATACTATGTCTTTTTACTAGGGGTTAAAGTATAGTATATTAGTGTTCTCTATACTACATTACCTAGTATAACCTAGTATAACTAGGTAGGAGTCTACTAGGAGGTTGACTGGTGTTGTATAGGGTTTTTGGTTTTGTTGGTGTCTTGTCTCTTGTTGTTGTCTGGGTTTGTATTGTAGCTGCTATTGTACTGGCTGGTTGTTTTGATTGGAGTATGCATGCACTTAGTGATCTTGGCGATTGGGTTGCAGCGTGTAGTGGTGATAAGACTTGTCTAGAATCATGCAGTAGAGCTAGTGAACCAGTCTTTAACTATGGGCTTATAGTCTCTGGCCTCTTATTCACAATAGCTTCTATAGCTCTTGGTTTAAAACATGGATCATATACATGGGTGCTTGTTATTACCGGGTTATCACTCTCCATGATAGGTGTTTTACCAGAGGGTGCCCGGCCCTACCACTTCATAACTGCTGCAGTATTCTTTCTATCACTACCAGCTGTAGCACTAACTGCTTGGAGAATAGAGGCTGGAGTAGACGAGACATTCTCAAAAACATCACTAGCATTAGGGCTAGCATCACTAGCTGGTGTAGCACTATTCTTCATAGTGAAAACAGACATAATAGGTGGTATAGGATTAGCAGTACCAGAAGTAATAGCAGCAATACCATCAAGCCTATGGGCTGGATACACATTCTACAAGAAACTATTACTGATACAACACTAGATCTCTAGGCTATCAAGACTAGACTAAGCCTCCCAGGAGACTCTTTAAACTCCCTACCACTCATCCTAATATAACCTCTAACCCTCCCACTCTTATCCATAATAGCAACTACAAGCTTCTCACTATCACTATAAGGCTCATAGCCATGTCCAATAATCATACCCTCTCTACTAATAGCTATCCAGGTCTTCTTCTCACCCAAGAGACACCACCCTATATGATGCCCACAAGAACGTGGTGGGTGGGAGTTGAAGATTCTAGTTGAAGTGAAGTTTAAACGTGGTGGAAAGAGAAGGTTTCTTATAGTCAAGCAGAAGGGCTTTTTTGGTGGTGAGAAATGGGTTGTTGCTGAACCTGGCTTCTGGGGGCCTAAGAAGATTGGTGAAGCACCATCTTATGAGGGAGCACTTTCTGTAATAGCTATGAGATATGGTGATATAAAAGATGTAAGAGTATTAAAGCAGGCTTAAGTGCTAGTAGAGGCTAGTCTATGTAGTGTTTTTTGCAAACTACTCTACTAGGTATTGCTATAGCTACTGGAGAGCTGTTCTCTAGAACCAGAGCCTCTTTATACCCCTGATCCTATCATATTCTTTATCTTCTGTAACTATAGATGTTATCCCATTATTAGTCATCACTCCTACATGGAGTGCATCAGAAGGTTTTGTATTATACTCTTTAATGATTTCTTCAGCAGTATTGTATTCTTCAGCACCAATACTTAGTATCAATACATATGGCAATACAATGTTTCTAATAAAGTCTATTGATACTTTAAATGGAACTCTATACTTCTTCCACGAAACATATATAACTTCATCAAGTACTAATGGATCGGTATATAGT
>CAYXOO010000116.1:0-4975 GCA_964466845.1 uncultured Desulfurococcaceae archaeon | reverse complement strand
CTATAGGATGTTATATATTTTGTGCATATGCTCTTAATACATTTAATCTGGTTTATGGAGTGTATTAGACTTAGTTAATATAGCTCATTAATTCAGGTAGAGTATTTACCTTAGGAATAGATCTAAAAGGTGTTGTGGAATAACAAGTTATCCTTGTCTATAGGCTAGGCCTGGTTTTTATGTCTAAGTGTTATTAGCAGGGTCTTCTTGTGTCCTATGGGTGTTTTTCTTAAACCTTTTATCCATTCTATGTCTAGGTTGTTTTCCCTAGATACTCTTACTAGTAATGCTATAACGTGTTTACACATGTACCTTGATGTATAGTAGTCTCCACATGTACACTTGTATCCATCACTGGATACTACTACGTGGTGTACTAGACCACTATCTCCAACAACAAATCCTTCAACAGTATCTCCCTTAACACGATACTTGATCACCCCATTATTCCTAAGGATCTCTAGTCCATAGTAGATACGGGATGGAGTTGTCAATCCCCTCTCTAGTAGTAAACCAATTATGTCAGTCAATCCAGCTAACACCGTGTATATGGGGGAGGTATTAAAGAAAGTGAGGGGTAAGTGAATGTATTATATAAAGCGTGTTAAACAATAGTTATAGATATCTTTTTATCTCTAAAACTAGTGTGTGAAAGCTTCTTCCAAATAACACGGAATACTAGGTTATAGCTACCCTTAGGAAGGTCTATTGGTATTTCAACAATTGTTTCTTCACCAGGCTCTAGTTTGGGTATGTTCTTCTGTGTAATAGTTGTTCCTAGACTAAGTATTGATACAAGTGCTTTATCTGGTTTAGACTCACCATTATTCACTATAACAGCTTTTATCTTACCACCACGCTCTATCTTCTCTGGTACAAGGATCTCTTTTACTACAAGCTCTGGCTCCTTCACAAGTTTCTGTATAAGAGCTATAGTTGATAGAACTAGTTCTTTAGGATAATACCTTGTCTCAGACTCTAAATGATACACTTCAACACTATTTAAACCACTAATGTTGGATACTCTACTAGCTATTTCTTCACCACCTACAACCCCTTCTATCGTAGACAACTGTACACCATTAAAGGATATAGATATCCTTGCTTGCTTACTTGGTGTAAACAATATAGTCCTAAGCTCTCCATCAACATCTAATCCAGTAGGATGTTTTAACTGGAAGACTTGTCTCTCCCCAGGATCAAGGATATATGCACCACTAAGCATGCTTATACAAGACTTTGCATCACTTGTTGAATAAGCTATCAACAACCCTATATGGCTAAGCCTAATCTCTTCACTACCATCATACTTTATTAGTAAGCCACATCTGATCCTCCTACGTTTCTCACGAGCAGCTAGTATTGGTGTTACATCATATACTAGTTTCCCATAATACCTATCCCTTAGAGAAGCTATAGTATCTGTCTTAAACTCACGAGTAATAGGTACACCATTTAATTTGAGCCTCCATACAAGCCTCTCACGTGGTACATAGAGGCCGAGTTCTAGTATAGATTTTATAAGTTCAACGCCTTCTGGTAGATAGAAATCTATAGGTATATATGCTTTAGAACTCTCTAGCCCACCAAGTCTTATATCCGGGATTCTAGTGATATAGACTGTATCTCCATCAATAGTCTCGTAGAGATACTGTTTAAGCACACCTACAGCCATACCCTGTTCTCACCCTTATAGAGAAAGACTCTATCCTACATACTAGATAAGGTTATCCACTAAGACCTATTTAATAAAATAGGTTCTAAGACGAGCTAGTCTTTTAAGAGCAAGTAGTTTTTCACGACCACCAATCCTTGCTTCACGGACAATATCCTCTAGTGTAAGAACTACTTCTTCAGCTTCACTCCTACGTATAGGATAAGGTACTCCATCCTTCCCGCCTATAGCGTAAGCGTATATGAATGGATCAAATGGTGTATCAACTGGATCACGTGTATCCGGCGGCTCATTATATATGAGATCACTTATAAGTGCTAATGCTCTAATAGTATGTGCTCCAACACCTTGTATGAGTAATAACTCCTTAATACTCCTAGGCTGGGTCTCATATAGCCTTCTAAGCTTTTTAAGTAGATTCTGTGGTACAGGTAATGGTTTATACAATAGTGCTCTCCTAGAGTCAAGGCTATAGTGTGCTACAACACCAGTATTTGTACTAGTGATATAGTCTATTAATGGCTTTTGTTTCCTCAATAAATTATATAGCCTACTATATTCACTAACTATGTTCTCTGGCCTACTACATGCTAGATCAACAATTGTCTTTTGTACTGCAACAGATTTTTCTGATACAAGGTTTAGTACAATTTCTTCTCTATAACCAGCTATAGCTGTATGTGGATTAACTATGTAGGAAGTACCCTTCCTCCAGTGGTATCTACGTGCAAGCTTTACATCTACATTCATACCCTGTTGTACTACAACCCAGTAGCCATTCTCTGAGACAAACAGTGCATGGTGGTAGAGTGTATAGCCGTCCTGCAGCATAGCTGAATCAATCTTAGCTACTAGTCTAGAAGCTTCTAACAACTCTCTATGTGTACTAGTAGATAACCCAAGCTTACTGCAAGCAACTGGTATCTCTTCTGGTACACGACGTGCTTTAGAACCCTTACCACCAAGTACTAATACTCCAAGCTCTGGGTTTCCCCAAGTAACTTCTTTTAGTATACCAGTAGTTACTGTTGTAGAACCACTACTATCCCAGTCCATACCAATAACGTTATTGAATGCTTGGAACCACAGTGGGTTAGAGAATCTCTCAACAACCTTGTCTGGCCCAAACTCTAGAACCATAACCTCTAATATAGCCCTGGCTAGCCTCTTCATAATAACTGCTAGCCACTGTGGTACACGTCCACTATGTAATGGTAGTTCAGCTATACCTTCTAAACCCACACTACCTCCTCCATAAGAATAGTATATATTTAAAGAGTAATATCTAGTTCTAGTACAACCTATGACTATCAATAAGACTCTCTATTACCTATACTATTGAACATGCCCCAGCTCTACTTTACAAGTGTTTCTATCTTTATTGAATACTCTGCATTATCTACTATATACTCTATAACAATATAGTGTGTAGTACCTGACTCCCAGTTCTTAGCTTCTTTAGCTTCACTTGGATCAGTGATATTGAACTTTAGAGCTTCACCACTGTAGTTTAGTGTTTCACCAGGATCTATAGTTTTATTAGCTAATATAGTATATTCTGGTTTATCTAGGTAGACTCTAGTTATATATACTGTATCATTACATGGATTCTCTATGCTTAACTGCATGTATACTGCAAGTGATCCTCCAGCAAAATACACAGCAAGTAGGTATTGTTCTACTATGCTTAAGTTGCACTTAGGTTGCTCTACTATAGGTGATGATGTATTGGTTACAGTTGTTGTATAATTTCTAGTTGTAGTGGTTTCTACAGCTTGGGTCTTCTCTGTCGTAGTTGTTGTACTTTCTTGTTTACTAGTTTCTATTTGTTGATATAGGGTCAGAGATACTATTATAGCTACTATTACAGCTATAACTATAATTACGTATACGTAGTTCTTCGTAATCTCCACCTACCTAGTCCTAGTACTTTACTCCCATATATTAATTAACTAAGCATTGTTTATAATTGCTTATTTATCATAGTTGGTTTTGTAAAGAGTATTTTCTCAACAATGCTTGAGCTAAATGGCTTATAAGCTACTATGTAGCCTCTATACCTTGTCTCTGGTATAAAGTCTATGTCTTGGAAGAACATCCATGTTATACATGCTGATGAAGATATATCCCATAGATATGTATGTAGATCAGCTGTTTTCCTAGTGATTAAATCAACTGCTTTTCTAACAATATATCCTGTAAGAGGATCTCTACTAACATGTATTGTAGCAACTATGTTTTCATCACTAACTGCTTCTATTAAGAAGTACTTGTACCCCATCATAGCTATGGTGTAAAACCGATCTGTTTCTTCATATATATAGACAGACTCCCTATCTAGTATCTTTGTTAATCCAGCACATAGTCTAGCATAATCCCATGGGCTGAAATGTGGTGTTGTATGGCCCCATAATAGTGCTATATCGTATTTTCTATCTAGCCTATGTATATCCAGTACATTCATTTCTATAGTCTCTACACTATAGCCTAGCTCTCTAACACTAAACTCTCTAGCCTTCTCTAAAGCACTACTCCTTAGATCAACAATTGTTACATCAACTTTCTTCCCAAGACCAACTATCTTCTTAGCAAGTGCTATACCTGCTAACCCAGTCCCACCACATAAGTCTATAATACGTATCTTATCTCTCTTCTCAATGACTTCTCTAATCCATTTATGCTCTACTATCTTATCCATTGACTCAAGTATCTTCTTATACCTCTCAAAGCCTTCACGAGTAAATGGGTCTTCAATCCATTTAAAGGCACTATATGTTTTCTCTAACCACTCACTAGAGAACATGTTATCACCAGACGAGCTATTAGCATTGTATAGGATCTACTGTTTTGTCTTGTATAAAAGAATAGCTTTGATAGCTAGGTATCAGCTGGGTAAGTTTATATCATCCCTATCTAGAGTCTATTCCGGGAGTAACTCATCACCTATGCTATACTAGCTACTGTATTGGATAATAATTGTTATCTACAGCTACTATATAGTAGATCCTAGAGAGTATCACTATGTCTATGTGGTGGTATGAATTGCTTTCTATAAGACTTAAATTTGGTATTATAGCATTCACTATTGTCCTAATAGTCTTTATACTACTATACCTTATCCGGCCTCATAGTGGCCCTAGTGGTCCTTCAGTTGCTACTCAGTCTCAGCCATATAATCCACTACTACCTATACAGACAGCTACTACAACTCCACAGTATCCACCAATGCCTACAACAGTTATTGTATTGACACGTAGTAGTGGTTGTTTATTCTATAGTATAGACTTGTATACACTACAT